>CAUSDR010000082.1:0-16130 GCA_963530105.1 uncultured Janthinobacterium sp. | reverse complement strand
GGCCCTGGCAGCACGGCCTTGCTGGCCGCCGGCGCGGCCGCGCCGTCCGCGCCGGCGACCGTGGAGCTGGCCGGCAACGCCTTCCTCACCGGCGCAGGGGAAGGCGCCGTCATCAACGAACAGGGCCTGACCGGCTGGAGCAATCCCCATGCCGTCGCCAGCACCTATTTCCGCGTGGCCGAGGCGGGACCCGTGCAGGTGGCGCTGGACGCGGCCCTGGCCGATGGCGGCAACAGCACCATCCGCGTGAAGATCAATGGCACGCCGTTCGAGGTCAAGCTGGCCGGCAAGGCCCGCAAGACCTATGCCGTCGGCACGGTGCAGGTGCCGGCCGCCGGCTATGTGAAGGTGGACTTGCAGGGACTGTCGCGCGTGAAGGGCACGTTTGGCGAGGTTGCGGCGCTGAAGGTGACGGCCGGCGCCGCGCTCACGTATGCCAACGATCCCGCCAATTACTACTGGTCGCGGCGCGGCCCGTCCGTGCACATGGGCTACACGGTGCCGGCCAACACCGAGTATTTTTATAACGAGATGACGATACCCAGGGGCCAGGACGCCATCGGCTCCTATTTCATGGCCAATGGCTTTGGCCAGGGCTACATGGGCATCCAGGTGAAGTCGCCCAGCGAGCGCTGGATCCTGTTTTCCGTGTGGGACGCGGACAATGGCGCGAAAACCACCCTGGTCAGCAAGGGCGCGGGCGTGGTCGACAACGCGTTCGGCGGCGAGGGCACGGGCGGGCAGACCTACCTGTCGTACAACTGGGCGGCCGGCACGACGTACCGCTTCATCACGCGCGCGCGGCCCGACGGCAATGGCGGCAGCGACTATTCCGCCTGGTTTTACGCGCCCGAGACGGGCAAGTGGCGCTACATCGCCACCTGGAAGCGGCCGGCCATCAGCACGTACTTGACCGGCGTGCATTCCTTCCTCGAGAATTTCATCGACACCCTGGGCTACACGGAGCGCCGCGTGCAGTTTGGCAACCAGTGGGCGAGAAATGCCTCGGGCGCGTGGTCGGAAGTGACGGCCGGGAGGTTCACCGGCGACGCCACGGCCAGCAACGCGCAGCGCATGGACTACGCGGGCGGCCTGGAAAACGGCAAGTTCTACCTGCGTAACGGCGGTTTCTTCGCCGATTACGTGAAAACCGGCCAGAACTTCACGCGCCCGGCCACGGGCCAGGCGCCCGCCGTCGACGTGGCGGCCTTGCCGCTGCAGTAGCCTAGACCGCCAGGGCGCGGTCCAGGTCGATGATGGACTGGTACAGCACCCTGGCGCCGTCGAGCAGCTGCGACGGTTCTATCCACTCTTCCGGGCAGTGGCTGCGCCCGCCCAGACAGGGAATGAAGACCATGCCCACGGGTCCCGTCGGCGCCACGTAGACGGCGTCGTGGCCGGCGCCGCTGGGCATGCGCATGCTGGCGTAGCCCAGTTTCGCGGACGCCTGCTCGATGGCGTCCATCACCAGCGGCGCGCAGCCGGTGGGCCTGGAGCGGCTCACCGTCTGCATTTCCACCGCCAGGCGCAGCTGCGCCAGGCCGTCGGCCACGTCGGCCAGCAGCGCTTCGGGGAAGGTGTCGAGCACCTGCGCATTCTCGCTGCGCACTTCCATCATCATCTCCACCATGCCCGGCACGGCATTCGAGGCGTTCGGCGTGAGCGACAGGCGGCCGATGGTCGCCACCACGTAATGGGGTTTGCCCGACAGCGCGCTGGCGCGCCGGTTGGCCCCATCGATGAGGCGCGCCGCGCCCACCAGCGCATCCTTGCGGATATCCATCGGCGTCGTGCCCGCGTGGTCGGGCTGGCCCCGCACCGTGAGGGAGACGCGGCGGATGCCGACGATATTCGTCACCACGCCGATGGGCAGGCCCCGCGTTTCCAGCACGGGGCCCTGTTCGATATGCAGTTCGACAAAGGCGGCCGTGGCGCCCGCCGCGCGCAGCGGCGCGGCCAGGTTTTCCGGATGGCAGCCGATGCGGCGCATGCCGTCGGCCAGGGTCTCGCCTTCGGGATTGCGCGCGGCCAGCATGTCGGGCGGCAGGGCGCCGGAAAAGGCGCGGCTGCCGATGCACGAGATGCCGTAATCGCTCGGTTCCTCCGACAGGAAGTCGATCACCTCGAACGGATGTTCCAGTGCGATGCCCTGTTCATGCAGGGTGCGCGCCACTTCGATGCCGGCCAGCACGCCGATGATGCCGTCGAAGCGCCCGCCCATCATCACGGTGTCGCAATGCGAGCCGGTGACGAGGGGCGGGCGGATAGGCGCGCCGGCGCGGGCGGGCAGGCGGCCCACCAGGTTGCCGCCGTCGTCCTGGTGCACCTGCATGCCGGCGGCAAGGAATTCCTCGCGCAGCCAGGCGCGCGCTTCGAGGAACAGGGGGGAAAAGGCGCGCCGCGTCCATGGCACGCCGGGCAGGGTCATGCGCGACAGGGTTTCCACGCGCGCCCACAGGCGCTCGGCGTTCAGGGGCGGGAAGGGGATGGTATTCATGGGGGCTTTCTATGGGTGGATATTCAGGCGGCGCGCGGACGCAGTGAATGGGGACGCAAAAACGTGCCGTCGCCGGCGCGGTTGACGATGCCCTTGCCGTCGTAGACCAGCTGGCCGCGGCACCAGGTGGCGGCCACGCGCACGGAAAATTCGCGGTCCTCGAAACTGCTCCACTGCACGGCCGACAGGCTGCGCGACGGGTCGTAGCGGTAGCGCCCGGGGGCGACGATGACGATGTCGGCATCCATACCGACGTCCAGGCTGCCCTTGCGGTCGTCCAGCAGGAAGTGGCGCGCCGGATTGCGGCACAGCTGGCGCACCACCATCGGCGGGGCGATGCCATGTTCCTCGCAGCCCGTCCAGAAGGCGGGCAGCAGGGTTTCCAGGCCGGGGCCGCCCGAGGCATTCTTGAAGATGTTCGGGTTGCCCTTGCGCTCCAGGCCCCAGCTGACGTGGTCCGACGAGACAAAGGTGCAGGCGTCGCGCGCGATGTGCGTCCACAGCAGGTCCACTTCCGCCTGCGGGCGGATCGGCGGATAGTGCTTGGTCTTCGCGCCGAAACGGCGGCTGTGCTCTTCGTGGTTGAGCATCAGGTACTGGATGCAGGTTTCGATGCTGGCCTGGTGGCCCGCCGCGCGGTACATGTCGCACAGTGCGAAGCCGCGCGAGGTGGAGACGTGCACGGCGTGCGCGCGCGCGCCCGTCTCGGCGCCGATTTCATAGATCAGTGCCGTGGCCAGGTTTTCGATCAGCGGCGTGTGGGCGCGCATGAAGGCGTCCCAGCCCGTGTCGCCCTGTTCCAGCAGGCGTGCGATATTCTTGCGCGTCAGCTCCTGCATCTGGTTGTGCACGCCGCACACGAGGCCCGACGGCGCGATCAGGCGGAACGCTTCGTACAACTGGTCCTCCTCGACGCGGGGAAAGCGCCCCGGCGTGGCCTCGAACGTGGAGAACTTGAAGGCGCATACGCCGCCCTCGATCAGGCCGGCCGCCGCCTGCAGGCCGTATTTGTCGTTCAAGGTGCCGAACAGGCCCACGTCGACGTGGCAGTCGCGCTCCACCTCGGCGATCTTGGCGTCGAGCTGGGGCCGCGAAGCCACCGGTTCCGGGTCGTCGTACGGCATGTCGACCATCACCGTGATGCCGCCCGCCGCCGCCGCGCGCGAGGCGTGGCCCAGTCCCTCCTGGCCCGCCTGGCTGCCAGCATGCACCTGGCCGTCGACGGCGCCGGGCATGATCCAGCGTCCGCTGGCATCGACGCGGTCGCGCGCCTGCGGCGCGCGGCCCGTGCCCCTGGCAACGATCTTGCCGTCGCGCGCGGCCAGCCAGCCGTTTTCCACTACCTTGTCCGCTTCGACGATATTGCCGGACACCACCAGATCGAATTCGCTCATCGCTGCACCGTTCTCCATAATTGACGATGGATGAAAGTGTAGGACGGCCAAGCTAAAATGCCTTATGCTTAAATATGCGATCCAATTAACATCATGTTATACGTAAGGACCTTCCCGCCGTGAAACTCAACCTGCGTCAAATCGAAGTCTTCCGCGCCATCATGCTGAGCGGTTCCATCAGCGGCGCCTCCAAGCTGCTGTACGTGTCGCAGCCGGCCGTCAGCCGCCTGATTTCCTATACAGAGCAGCGCCTGGGCCTGCTGCTATTCCAGCGCATCAAGGGGCGGCTGTATCCCACGCCGGAGGCGCGCCGCCTGTTCGAGGAGGTGGGCGCCGTCTACCAGAGCGTGCAAAGGGTCAACGAGGTGGCGGAAAACCTGGCGGAAAACCGCATCGGCCAGCTGCGCATCGCCAGCAGCCCGAACCTGGGCCAGTCGCTGATGCCGCGCGCCGTGGCCATCTTTTGCGCGCGCTATCCCGAGGTGCGCATCGTGCTGCACACGCTGATTCCCAGCGTGATGTTGCAAAGCCTGCTCACGCACGAGGTGGAGCTGGGCGTGACCTACATGCCCGTCACGCATCCGAGCCTGGCCGTGCGGCCCCTGTACAAGAACCGCATCATGGCCGTCGTGCCGCTTGACCACCGGCTGGCGGGGCGCGCGGAGATCACCACGGACGACCTGACGGGCGACCGTTTCGTCGGCTACAGCAGCGACATTCCCTTCGGCCAGCTGGTGCAGCAGATGTTCGGCAACGAGGAGCAGCGCCCGCAGCCGCGCATCGAGGTGCAGCAGGCGCACGTGGCCTGCGCCATGGTGCAGGCGGGCGTGGGCGTGGCCCTCGTCGACGAGATCACCATCAGCGGGCCGATCTGGTCGAAAGTGGTGGCCATTCCCGTCGTGCCCGTGGCCAGCGCGCCCGTGAATGTGTACCACATCGAACTGGAACCGCTGTCGCGGCTGGCGCAGGAATTCATCGCCATCCTCGTATCGTTGCGCGCTTAGGCCAACCATCGCCTGCCGTTCATCGCCTGCCGCCCGTGCACCAGCGGCGTGCGGCAGGCGCACCGCCATTGGCTCCCGCAGAGTGAAATCGCCTGCACCACGAACTGGCATTAACACGATGTTATATGCTCATCACAAAATGTAACGCGACATTATCATTAATCCTACCTAATATTTGATCCATCGCGGCAGGCAAGCGGCAGTCACGCAGTGGCCGTCTTGCCATGCGCCGATGCAGATCAATCATGGAGGAGAAAAATAATGGGACGTATCTTGAAACTGAGGGATGTGGAAGCGGCCGTGAAAGGCGGTTCCGTCTTTGCCTGCGGCGGTGGCGGCTGGGCCGAGCATGGCCGCGAGCTGGGCACCCTGGCCGTGACCATCGGCCGGCCGGAACTGGTCGACATGGCCGAAGTGCCGGACGAGGCCTGGATCGCCACGGCGGCCGCCATCGGCGCGCCGGGCGGCTTGACGGACTGGGAAATGCTGGGCATGGACTACGTCAAGGCCGTGCAGCTGACGCAGGACGCGCTGGGGCAGAAAATCCATGGCCTGATCATCGGCCAGAACGGCATGTCCAGCACCCTGAACGGCTGGCTGCCAGCGGCCGTGCTGGGCATGAAGGTGATCGACGCCGTGGGCGATGTGCGCGCCCATCCGACGGGCGACATGGGTTCGCTGGGCTTGGCCAACAGCCCGCTGCCCATGATACAGAGCGCGGCCGGCGGCAAGCGCGCCAGCAACGCCTACATCGAACTGGTGGTGCGCGGCGCCACGGCGAAAGTGTCGCCCATCCTGCGCAAGGCGTCGGACATGTCGGGCGGCTTCATCGCCAGCTGCCGCAATCCCGTGCCCGCCGCCTACGTGCGCCAGCATGCGGCGCTGGGCGGCATCAGCATGGCGCTGGCGCTGGGCGAAACCATCCTGGCCGCCGAAAGCCGGGGCGGCACGGCCGTCGTCGACGCCATCTGCAAGCAGACGGGCGGCAGCATCATCGGCAGCGGCAAGGTGGCGCGCAACACCCTGCGCTACACGGACGAAGCGTTCGACATCGGCGTCATCGAGGTGGGCGAGGGGGCGAATAAACGCCTGATCCACGTGATGAACGAGCACATGGCCGTCGACGACGCGCACGGCGCGCGCATCGCCAGCTATCCGGACGTGATCACCACCCTGGACATGCAGGGCAATCCCGTCAGCGCCGGGCAGGTGAGGGAAGGCATGGAAGTGCTGATCTTCCATCTGCATAAAAGCGCCATTCCGCTGTCGTCCAGCGTCAGCGACCCGGCCGTGTATCCGCCCGTGGAAAAAGCCCTGGGCATCAAGCTCGCCGACTACGCGCTGGAGGGCAAATAATGACGCCGACACGCTTTACCGTGCAAACGGGGACGGAACTGCGCTGCAAGGGCTGGCGCCAGGAAGCGCTGCTGCGCCTGCTGGAAAACGTGCTGGCAGTGGGCGAGGCGCCGCAGGACCTGGTGGTCTACGCCGCGCTGGGCAAGGCGGCGCGCGACTGGCCCGCCTACCGCGCCATCGTCGACGCGCTGCTGTTCCTGGAAGAAGACCAGACCCTGGTGATCCAGTCGGGCAAGCCGATCGGCGTGCTGCGCACGCACAGCCAGGCGCCCATCGTCATCATGGCCAACTGCAATCTGGTGGGGCTATGGGCCAAGGCGGAGAATTTCTATGCGCTGGAAAAGCAGGGCCTGATCTGCTGGGGCGGACTGACGGCGGGCGACTGGCAGTACATCGGCTCGCAGGGCGTAATCCAGGGCACCTACGAGATTTTCTGCCGCATCGCCGAGCGCCATTTCGACAACGACCTGCGCGGCCGCTTCATCCTGACGGCGGGCCTGGGCGGCATGGGCGGCGCGCAGCCGCTGGCCGGACGCATGGCCAATGCCGCCATCCTGACGGTGGAAGTCAATGAAGAGAGCATCCAGAAGCGCCTGAAGAACGGTTTCCTGGAGCTGCGCGCCGATTCGCTCGACCACGCGCTGGCGCTGATCGCCGACGCCGTGGCGCGCAGGCAGCCGCTGTCCGTGGGCTTGCTGGGCAACGCGGCCGATGTGTATCCCGAGATTCTGGCGCGCGGCATCGTGCCCGACATCGTCACCGACCAGACTTCGGCGCACGACCTGGTATATGGCTATGTGCCATCGGGCCACACGCCGCAGCAGGCCATCGCCCGCCGCGACGGCGACATCGAAGGCCTGATGCGGGACAGCCGCGCCTCCATCGTGCGCCACGTGCAGGCGATGCTGGGCTTCCAGGAGCGGGGCGCCGTCGTCTTCGACAACGGCAACCTGATACGCACGCATGCGAAGCAGGGCGGCGTGGAGCGGGCCTTCAACATTCCCGTCTTCACGGAAGCGTTCCTGCGGCCCCTGTTCGCGCGCGCCATCGGCCCGTTCCGCTGGGTGGCGCTGTCGAACGACCCCGAGGATATCCGCAAGATCGACGATTTCCTGCTCAAGCGCTTTAGCGGCAACTGGATCGTCTCGAACTGGGTGCGCCTGGCGCGCCAGTACGTGCCGTTCGAGGGGCTGCCGGCCCGCATCGCGTGGCTGGGCCATGGCGAGCGCACGGAGCTGGCGCTGGAAGTGAACCGCATGGTGCGCGATGGCGAACTGCGCGCCCCCGTGGCCTTCACGCGCGACCACCTGGACGCGGGCGCCATGGCGCATCCGAACATCATGACGGAAAACATGCGCGACGGTTCCGACGCGATCGCCGACTGGCCGCTGCTCAACGCCATGATCAACTGCTCGTCCAGCGCCGACCTGGTGGCGATCCACTCGGGCGGCGGCGGCTACAGCGGCTACATGACCAGCGCGGGCGTGACGGTGGTGGCCGACGGCAGCGAGGCGGCGGCGCAGCGCCTGCAGCTGTCGCTGACGAACGACACCAGCAGCGGCGTGCTGCGCTACGCCGACGCCGGCTATGCCGAGGCGCTCGACGAAGTGGCCGTGAAAGGCATCGACCGCATCGATACGCAGGAGGCCCGCTTCCAGCAATAATCACGGTAATCATCGGGAACCGCTAGCAATAACAACTACAAAGCCAGCCGGGGGACGCCCCCGGCGGCACATAAAGGCACTGGCCATATGGCCGACAGGGAGATGGAAATGAAAGAGCTGGTAATTAATGGCGGCGGCGATAGCCCGTCCAGGACCGCAACAGGCGACGACGCCGCGCACGCCGCCATCGTGCACGACCCGAAAGCGAGCCGGCGCGCCGTCATCGCCGCCTCGACGGGCAATGCGCTGGAGTGGTACGACTTCACGGTGTACGCGCTGTTTGCCGTGTACATCGGGCAGAACTTCTTCCAGAACGAAAATCCCACCGTGCAGCTGATGGCCTCCTTCATGGCCTTCGGCCTCGGCTACGTGGCGCGTCCGCTGGGCGCCTTGCTGCTCGGCTCCTATGGCGACCGGGCAGGGCGCAAGGCCGCCCTGACGCTGACCATCATGCTGATGGCGCTGGGCACCCTGCTGATCGCCATCGCGCCGCCGTACGCGGCCATCGGCGTGGGGGCGCCGCTGTTGATCGTCTGCGGCCGCGTGCTGCAGGGCTTTTCCGCCGGCGGCGAGATCGGCGGCGCCACGGCCTTCCTCGTCGAGCATGCGCCGCCCGAGAAGAAGGGGCAGTATGCCTCGTGGCTGCAGGCCAGCATGGGCATCAGCAACGTGGCCGGCGCCCTTGTCGCCACCATCGTCACCACCATCTACACGGTCGAGGAAATCGGCGAGTGGGCCTGGCGCATTCCCTTCATCATCGGCCTGGCGATCGCCCCCGTGGGCCTGTGGATGCGCAAGGCGCTCGATGAAACGCCGCATTTCAAGCTGGAAGAACAGCGCATGAAGGCGGCCGGCGTGGTCAGGAAGACGCCGCTGCTGCAAGTGCTGCGCGAATGCCCGAAAGAGCTGGCGACCGGCTTTGGCCTGTCGGTGCTGTGGGCGGCGGCGCCGTATTCGCTGATCATCTTCATGCCGATCTATGCGCAAAAGACGCTTGGCTTCACGGCGTCGCAGGCGTTCACGGCTTCGCTGATCGGCAACCTGTTCATGATCGTCTGCTGCGTGCTGGCCGGCACCCTGTCGGACAAGCTGGGAAGGCGCGCCATGCTGCGCTTTGGCGCCATCCTGCTGCTGGTGTGCGTCTATCCGCTGATGATGTGGCTGCAGGCTTCGCACACCACCGTCACCCTGGTCATCGTGCAGTCGCTGTTTTGCGCGATGATCGCCATGTTCGTCGGCGTGGCGCCGGCGGCGCTGTCGGAAATCTTCCCCACCTCCGTGCGCTCGTCCGGCATGTCGCTGTCGTACAACACGGCCGTCACCCTGCTGGGCGGCTTCGCCCCCGCCATCCTGACGTGGATCACCTACACGACGGGCGTGGCGTTCGCCCCGGCCCTGTACGTGATGGGCGCCGCCGCCGTTGCGCTGGTGGCCATTTCGACACTGCCCGACGCCAGCAAGCGCTGACCCTTCCACGCACATCATTCAGGGAGTTCACCATGAAAATGACACAACGCGGCGCCGCGGGCGCGGCGGCGGCACTCGCTTGCCTGGCGTTTGGCCAGCAGGCGCAGGCGCAAGCGGCCATTTCCTTCACGGGCGTCATCGATGCGTATGCGGGTTCCCTGCGGCGCAGCGGCGAAACGGGGCGCACCAACGTCGTCAACAGCAGCGGCATGACCACCTCGTGGTGGGGCTTCAAGGGCGTGGAAGACCTGGGCGGCGGCTTGCAGGCGCAGTTCAACCTGACGGGCTTTTTCCGCCCCGATAACGGCGGCGCGGGCCGCCACGATGCCGACACCCTGTTTGCCCGCGACGCCAACGTGGGCCTGGCGGGCGGCTTTGGCCGCGTTTCCCTCGGCCGCGACCTGGCGCCCAACTTCGTGCCGTCGATCACGCTCAACCCCTTCGGCGGCTCCTTCGCCTTCGCGCCGCTGCTGGTGCACACGCAGGCGTCGTCCGGCGCCTACCGGGGCCAGAAGTGGGCGCCGACGACGGCCGGCGACACGGGCTGGAGCAACGAAATCATGTACGTCACGCCGAATCTGCGCGGCTTGACGGCCAGCCTGTTCTACCAGTTCGGCGAGCAGGCCGGCAATGGCGGCAAGAACAATATCGGCGCCAACGCCATGTATGCCCGCGGCCCGCTGACCTTGGGCGCCTACGTGCAGCGCATCGCCGTCAACAATCCGCTCGATGCAGGCGCGGGCGACTCAAAAGTGTTCAGCTTCACGCCCTACAACGCCGATACGGGCGCCGTCTACCAGCTGGCGGCGGCGCGGCGCCAGACCACCTGGTTCATCGGCGGCGCCTATGACTTCAAGGCCGTGAAGCTGTTCGGCACCTGGCAGCAGGCGGACAACCGCCTGCCCGATGGCGCTGACGGCGGCCGGCACGGCGTGACATCCGGCACGGGGCAGCTGGGCGCGAGCGCACCGCTGGGGGCCGGCGTGGCCATGCTGTCGTGGGGCCGCACCAGCATCCGCGCCGGCGGCGACTTTGGCGGCCCGGGCTGGCGCAGCGACGTGCGGCGCAATACCGTCTCGCTGGGCTACGACCATATCCTGTCGAAGCGCACCGACGTGTACAGCGTCGCCATGCGCGACAAGATCAGCGACCAGGCTGGCGGCAGCAGCGTGGGCGTGGGCATCCGCCACAAGTTCTGAGGCGCCGTTAAAAGTCCAGCCCCGCGCGCACGCCCCAGGTGCGGGGCTGGCTGGCCACGACGATGTTGTTGGCCAGCGCCCGCGTGTAGTAGCGCGCGTCGCCCAGGTTCCTGCCATACAGGCCGAAGGTCCATCGCTGCACGCGGTAGCTCAGGTGGGCATTGACGAGGGTGTAGGCGGGGTTGACGGTGCCGCTGGCCGGGTACAGGTTCGATGCGCCCTGGCGCGTCGCGTTCAAGCCCGCATCCCACTGTGCTGCGGGTTGCCAGTTCAGGCCCACGCCCACGCTGTGGCGCGGCGTATTGGCGAACTGCTTGCCGGCGAAATCGACGCCGCCCTTGATGTAGTCATCGTATTCGGCATGCACGATGCCGCCGAACGCCGTCAGTTCCAGCGTGGGCAGGGGGCGCAGGGTTGCCGTCAATTCCAGGCCCTGGCTGTGCGAGCGGCCCGCGTTGTCGATGCGGCTCTGGCCATTCGTGTCCGTCACCGTCACTTGCTGGTCGCGCAGCCGCGTGTAGAACACGGTGGCGGCCAGGTCCCAGGCCCGCTGCGCGCCGCGCAGGCGGTAGCCGATTTCGCCATGCGTGCCATATTCGGGACGGTAGGCCGTGCTGGCGGCGTCTGGCGCCGTCGCGTACAGATTGAAGCCGGAGGCCTTGTAGCCGCGCGCCACGGTCAGCCAGCCGAATTGCGCCGCATCGGGCCGGTATTCGACGGTCAGGCGCGGCAGGGCCACCGTGTCGCTGACCTTGTTGCCGTTGCGGATGGTGGTGGCGTCGAATGGCGCGTCGGGCATGCCGTCGCCATCGCTGTCGAACAGGCCCGCCTGGCGGCTGCTCCAGTCCAGCTTGCGCGTATCGTGCTCCAGGCGCAGCGCGCCGGCCACGCGCCAGGCGGGCGCCAGCCGCCAACCCAGTTCGCCGAAGGCGGCCACGCTGCCGCCTTTCACGCCGGCCGTGGTGGCGCTCAGATAATAGGGGCTGGAGTCGAACAGGTACGGCGAGTCGCGCGTGATGCGCGAGCCATAGGCGCCCGCCAGCCAGTCAAGCGCGCCAGCCGCGCCGGACAACCGCGCTTCCAGGCTGACTTGTTCATTCTTCATGTCGTAGCCGCTGAGGGCCTGGAAGGTCGAGCGGGGCAGCCAGTAATTCCACTCGGTCTGGTTGGCGCCCATGGTCACGGCCAGGCGCGCGCCGCTCGCCAGTTCGCGCTCGTATTCGCCCGACAGCAGCGTGTACTTGACGTTGTTGACGCCCGCATCGCTGGCCGTCGAGCGGTGCTCGCGCGCCAGCGCCGCATCGGCGAAATAGTCGTTGCCGCCGCGCAGATTGGCGTGGTGCAGGCCGAATCGCCACGTGCCGCCCATGTCGTCGCGGTGCAGCAGCTTGATGCGGCCGAACGCGCTGTCCCAGCCGCCCGTATCGCCGCGACGCAGGCGCGTATTGTCGATGAAGCCGTCGGCCTTTTCGCCGCCGGCGACGATGCGCACGGCCGTTTTTTCACCGAGGGGCACGTCCATGGCCAGGCTGGCGCGGCGCCGCTTGCCCGTGCCGTAGTCCATTTGCGCGCTGCCGCCCGCCACCTGGCCCGGGTCGCGCGAGCGCAGCGCCACCACGCCGCCCATGCTGCTCTGGCCATACAGGGTGCTTTGCGGCCCGCGCAGCACTTCCAGCTGCTGCAGGTCGAACAGCTGGCCCAGCACCAGGCTGTACATGGGCACGCCGTCGAGCAGCACGCTGGTGCTGGTGCTGTCCGATTCATCGTCGGAAAATCCCAGGCCGCGGATGGTCAGCGACTGCGTGCTGCGCGTGAAATTGGTAAGGTAGACGTTGGGCAGCTGCTGCGCCACGTCGCCCAGGGTTTCCAGGTGCGCCTGCTCGATGGCGTCGCCCTTGATGACGCTGACGCTGGCGGGCGTTTCCATGACCGTGCGGCCCGCCTTGCTGGCGCTGACCAGCACGGACGGCAGGCCGGCATCGGCGGATGCAGGGGAATCGGCCGTTTGCGCCAGGGCGAAGGCGGGCGAGGACAGGAGCAGGCACAGGGTCAGTTTGCGGGGCAGGGTTGCGGACATGGCGGCTTTCTTGGCGAGTGTGGATGATGCGGCCATCGTAGTGGGCCGCCGCCGCGCGCGCCGCCCCGATCCGGTCCGCCACCATCCCAGGCGGGACAGTTTTGCGGGGCGCGGTGATTCTTATTGCAAATAAGAATCATTATCATTAAAATGAAGCGATGCACTATCGCATGGCAAGCCGACCGGGGGTGTGATGTACGAATTGAAGTCGTCCGAATTCTTTGATGCGCCACCGGCCGGCGCCGCGCCGCCGCCGGGCACCCTGGTGCGCACGGTCGACGTGCAGCCGGGACTGGCCGTATCGCTGGTCTCGCTCCAGCCGCAGCAGGCCTTCCAGATGGCGGCGCTCAACGACAGCGACCACCTGCATTTCAGCTGCCAGCTGCGCGGCATGACGGAAGTGGTGCAGGCTGGCGCCGGCGGCGGGGCGCGCAGCCTGCAAGCCAACAGCCTGGTCGCCAGCTGCGCGCCGGGCGAGCGCTTCCTGCTCAATTTCTACCCGGCCGGCTATGCCAACATCGAACTGCGCATCCGCCCCCAGCTCCTGTGCGCGCTGGCGGGCGCCGACTATGAACGCATCGGTCCGCGCCTGCAAAGCGAGTGCTTCCTGCACCGGCAGGCGGGCCATGCGCGGGCCCGCGACGCGGCCTTGCGGCTGGAGCAGCTGCTGACGTGCGAGCGGCCGCCAGGCCTGCTGGTGCACGCGGCCACCCTGGAATTCCTGGCCTGGCATTTGCAGGCGCTGCAGGGCGAAGAAGACAGCGCGGGCCAGCCGCCGCGCCGCGAGCAAAAGCTGCTGCTGGCCGCGCACGAGCGCCTGCTGGCCGACTTGAGCGCGCCGCCCACCATCGAGCAGCTGTCGCGCGAAGTGGGTTTGAACCAGCTGAAACTGAAGCGCGGCTTCAAGGCCATGTTTGGCCTGAGTATCTACGCGCTGTTCCAGCGCGAGCGCATGGGCCGCGCCAAGGCGCTGCTGGACCGGCACGGCGTCAGCGACACGGCCGCCATGCTTGGTTACAGCAACATGAGCCATTTCAGCGCCGCCTTCCGCAAGCAGCATGGCGTGCTGCCCAGCGAGGCGCGGCGCGCCAGGCTAGTCTAGGTCCTGCGCCCGCCACAGGGCGGCATACAGTCCCTGTGCCTGCAGCAGCGCGGCGTGCGTGCCGCGTTCCACGATGCGGCCGCCGTCCAGCACGAGGATCTGCTGCGCGTGCCGCACGGTGCGCAGGCGGTGGGCGATCATGATCACGGTGCGGCCTTGCGCCAGCCGGCCCAGTGCCCGCTCGATGTCATGCTGCGCCTGCGGGTCGACGCTGGCCGTCGCTTCGTCGAGCAGCAGCAGCGGCGCGTCCTTCAGCAGGGCGCGCGCGATCGACAGGCGCTGGCGCTCGCCGCCGGACAGGCGCTGGCCATTTTCGCCGATGCGGCTGCCGTAGCCGTGCGGCAGCTTGCGCACGAATGCATCGCAGCAGGCCTCGCGGCAGGCGGCCATCACTTCTTCGTCGCTGGCGCCGGGGCGGCCGATGCGCACGTTTTCCAGCACCGTGCCGTCGAACAGCTGCACCTCCTGGAAGACAAGACTCAGTTGTGCATACAGGCGTTCGCTGCCCAGCGCGCGCAAGTCCACGCCGCCCAGCAGGATGGCGCCCTGTTGCGGGTCGTCGAAGCGGGCCAGCAGGTGCAGCAGGCTGCTCTTGCCCGCGCCGGACGGCCCGACGATGGCCGTTACGCTGCCCGGCGCCGCATCAAAACTGATATCGCGCAGCGCCCAGGACGCGCTGCCCGCATACTGCAAGCCCACCCGTTCGAAGCGCAGGGCGTGGCCGCGCGGCTGCACGGCGGCGTCGCCTTGCGGCAGTGCCGGCTCGGCCAGCATGGCTTCGATGCGTGCTTCGCTCAGGGCCATGAATCGCAGTTCCTGCAAGTGGGCGGCGATGTCGTGCAGCGGGTCGAGCAGTTTATATGCCACCAGCGCGAACAGCAGCCATGCCGGCCCGGCCAGTTCGCCGTGGCGCGCCAGCGCTCCCGCCAGCAGCAGGAGCAGCACCAGGCCCAGTTCCAGCGTCAGGCGGTAGGCCTGGATGGGGCCGGCGCCCCACGCTTCCACGCCGAAGCTGGCGCTGCGCAGGGCGGCAAAGCGGCGGTCGAGTTTTTCCACCCAGTGCGCCGCGCGCCCATACAGGCGCAAGGTGCGCAGGCCGGCCGCAAATTCCACCAGCATGCCGGCCGTTTCCTGCAGCAGTTCCTGCTTGTGGCGACCGGCGGCGGCGAAGCGGCGCCGGCCCAGGCCGAGCAGCCACAGGGCCAGCGGCAAGGTGATCACCAGCACGCCAGCGAGGCGCCAGTCCACCACCAGCAGGATGGCGAGGTACAGCAGCGGCACGGCGCAGGCGGCCACCAGTTCCCCGCTCAGGTGCGTGAAAATATCCTCCACGCGCTTGATGTCGTCCGTCAGCAGCGACGCCAGCTGGCCGCTGCGGCGGCCCTGCACGGCGCCCAGCGGCAAGCGTCCCAGGTGGCCGATGGCATGTTCGCGGTAGCCGCCCATCAGGTCGTAGCTGCCGAGGAAGCAGTACAGCTGGCCCAGCCAGGAAAACAGCATCTGCCCGGCCAGCAGGCCGGCCAGCAGCAGGCAAAGCAGGGGCAGCGAGCGCAGTTGGCCCGTCCGCAGCAGCTCGTCGAGCCACCACCAGGCGAGGAAAAAGGGCGCGATGGCGCAGGCCCGTTCGGCCACGCGCAGGGCCAGGCCGGCCAGCATGCGCCCCGCTGCGCGGCGGCTGCGCCGCATCACGCGGCGCATCAGTTCAATGGTCTGCATGGGTTTTCTTTTCCGTGATGTGCCACTGTTCGCTGTCGAACTGGCGTTGCCACAAGTCGTGGTACAGGGGACAGCGCCGCAGCAGCTCGGCATGCGCGCCGCCGTCGACCAGGCGGCCTTGGTCCATGACGAGAATCTGCGCGGCGCCGGCGACGGTGCTGAGCCGATGCGCGATCACCAGCACCGTCTTGTGCGGGCAGGCCGCGCGCAAGGCGCGGTAAAAGCGCCGCTCCGTGCGGCTGTCGGCAAAGGCCGTCGCTTCATCGAGCAGCAGGATGGGCGTGTCGGCCAGCAGGGCGCGGGCGATGGCGATGCGCTGGCGCTCGCCGCCGGACAGGCGCACCCCCCGTTCTTCCACGTGCGTGTGCCAGCCAGCCGGCAGGGCGTCGATGCAGTCCTGCGCCTGCGCCACCTGCAGCGCCTGGCGCACCTGCGCGTCGCTGGCATCGGGCCGGCCCAGGCGCAGATTGTCGAGCAGGCTGCCGCGAAACAGGAAGGCATCCTGCGTGGCCAGGGCGATGAGCGCCGTGCGGGCGCCCTCGTCGAGCGCGGCCAGCGGCACGCCGCCCAGGAGGATGCGGCCCGCATCGGCGTCCAGCAAGCCCGCCAGCAGCGCCGCCACCGTGCTCTTGCCGGCGCCCGACGGTCCCACCA
>CAUSDR010000081.1:0-16342 GCA_963530105.1 uncultured Janthinobacterium sp. | reverse complement strand
GCCTACAGCCATGCCGACCAGGCCCTGTACCAGGCCAAGCGCGAGGGGCGCAACTGCGTGCGCCAGTGGCTGGAAAGCTGAAGCCTGGCCTTAGCGCAGCTGGTCGCGCGCCATGCTGCCGTCGCGCCGCATGGCCGCCGCCGCGCGCTGCATGGCCAGCACCTGCGTCTCAGGCATCTGCCTGTTGCAGGCGAGGTAAGTCTGCACGCGGTTGAACGTCAGCAGCGGCACCACCTTGTTTTCCCACTCCTTGCCGGCGAAGGGCTTGCTGCCCACGGCCATGCCGACGGCCCACAGGTCGATGCGTCCCAGCAGCAGCTTTTGCGGATTGAGCCACTCCTGCGTCACGGGCGCCACGCTCAGGCCATGCTGGCGCAGGTAATCGTCGCGCGCGTCGCCCAGTACCGTGCCGATGACCAGGCCGCGCGCGTCGGCCAGCGTGCGCAGCGCCAAATGCCGCTCGGCCAAACCATACAGCACCCACTCCGCCTCGTTGAGGGGCCCGATCCAGCGAAAATGGGCTTCGCGCTCCTGCGTGCGCGTGGTGGAAAAGATGCAGGTGTCGGCGTCGCGCAGCGCCTGCGCATACGCGCGCTTCCACGGCAGCAGTTCGATGCTGTAGCTGATGCCGGCGCGCGCCATGATCTGGCGCACCTTCATCGTCTCGCGCCCCACCACGGTATTGCCTTCCATCATGCTCGATGGCGGCAAGTGCTCGCCGACGATGCGCAAGCCCGCCGCCCCTGCCGCAGGCGGCGCCAGCAATGCCGCCGCCAGCAGCCATGCCATGCTTCCTTGTTTCATGCTCGCTTTCATCTGCCACGGGGTCTTCATGCCGATGTTACCATCGGCCCCGGCGTGCCATGGCCAAATATTATTAATTAAATCATTGTTTTTCAGCAAAGTGGCAACGGGCCAACGCCGGCAGGCGCGTCATATGGCAGACGGGGAAGAAAGGAAAAATGGTGGCGGAAAACAGTAGGAGTCGAACCTACGGGAGAACGTCTGACGCCCTCCACCGGGTTTGAAGCCCGGCCACATCACCGGATGAGTGTGCTTTCCGCGGCGCCTGAGCTAACTGTCGGGCAAGGCTGTCGTGTAGGACCACAATGCTTGCGGACGTAACAAATGCCCATTGCCAACACGGCGAGTATAACCGACGCGGTCGAAAAATTCCAAGACCTGGATCGCCCGCTTGCGGCCCAGGCCGCTGGCATCGCGGAACGCGGCCGCGCCGACGGCACCGGAACCGGGCGGCAAACCGCCGTCCTCTTCCGCCTTGCGCGCCAGTTCGCGCACCAGCTGCGCCAGGTCGGCCAGCGCCGCCGGATGGTAAAACAGGTCGTGCACCACCTGGCTGATCTGCCCTGCCTTGGCCAGCTTACGCAGCAGCCGGCGCGCTTCCTCCTCGGCCAGGCCGAAGTCGCGCGCCAGGTCGCGCGTCCACGGCGGATCGAAACGCCCCTGCTTGAGTGCCGCCAGCATCGGTTCGGCCACGGCCTGCTCCTGCGCCGTCAATTCCACACTGTGGCTGGGCAAATGCAGGCTGGCGCCGCGCGCCTGCACCGCGCCTTGCGCCAGCAAGTCCCCGACCAGATGGCTCCACAGCGCGTCTTCCATCTCGGCGTCGACGATGCGCTTCAGGCGCCACAGTTCCGGCCCCGCTTCGTCGGGGGCGCGCGCATGGAAGGCGGCCAGGGCGTCCAGCACGCGCTGCGCCAGGGCGGCCAGCGCGGCCGGCGCCAGCAGCAGGGCATCATCGCCGCGCAGGGCGATGCGCCGCGTCTCGGCCGGCAGCGCGATGGCGTGCGCCGGCAGCAGCGACAGGCGCACCAGCAAGGACTCGCGCAAGCCCAGCGGACTTTGCGCCAGCAGGGCCGCATAGTCGCCCTGCGACACGAACGCGGCCAGCGCGTCGAGCCAGGCCAGGCGCGCCGGGCTGCGGCGCTTGCGCGCGGGTCCGAACGGATCGAGCACCATACCGCCGCCCACCGTCTGCGTCGCCTGCGCATTGCGCACGACGAAGCGGTCGCCGGGCACGCCATGCATGGGCGCGTCGAACACCAGCTGCACCCTGCCCGTCTGCCCCGGCGACAGCGTCTCACCATCGAGCATGACGGCGCGCGCCAGCTGGTGCGCCGCGCCCAGGTGCACGTGCAGCGGCGACCAGGCTTTCAAGTGCACGCCGGCGTCGGGCAGCAGGGTCAGTTCCACGTCGAGGCGCTCGGAACACTGCGCCAGCGCGGGCGCGACGAGCCAGTTGCCGCGCTCGATATTTTCGCGGGCGATGCCGGCCAGGTTCAGCGCCAGGCGCTGGCCCGCCATGCCGCTTTCCGCCGCGCGGTTTTGCGCATGGATGCTGCGCACGCGCGCCTGCGCATCGCCGGGCGCCAGCTGCAGGCTGTCGCCCACCTTGGCCATGCCCGCCAGCGCCGTGCCGGTGACCACCGTGCCCTGGCCCGACAAGGTAAACACGCGGTCCACGCCGAGGCGGAACAACCGCCGCTCATCGCGTTGCGGCAGGCTGCGCGCCACCTGCGTCAGGTGCGCCAGCAGGGCCGCCACGCCGGGATCGTTGTCCACGCTGGCGGCCGTGGGGAAGATGGGACTGCCGGCCAGCGGCGTGCCTTGCAGCAGCGCCTCGATATCGGCTTCCACCTGTGCCACGCGGGCAGCATCGGCGCGGTCGATCTTGGTCAGCGCCACGGCGCCGCGCGTCACGCCCAGCAGCTGCAGGATGGCCAGGTGTTCGTGCGTCTGCGGCATGATGCCATCGTCGGCCGCCACCACCAGCAGGGCGAAGTCGATGCCCGTCACGCCGGAGGCCATGGTGCGGATGAATTTTTCGTGGCCCGGCACGTCGATCACGCCCAGCACCGTGCCATCCGGCAGCGGCAGGTAGGCGTAACCGAGTTCAATGGAAATGCCGCGCGCCTGCTCTTCCTTCAGGCGGTCCGTGTGGACGCCCGTGAGCGCGCGCGTGAGCGTTGTCTTGCCATGGTCGATATGGCCTGCGGTGCCGACGATCATGCGTTCAACGCAGCGAGCTGCGCGATGAAGGCCGGCGCGTGCGCCGCTTCCAGGCAGCGCAGGTCCAGCCACAGCGCATCCTGGCCGATGCGCCCGATCACGGGGCACGGCAAGGCGCGCAGGCGCTGTTCCAGCACGCCCAGCGGGTTGCTCATGCGCGTCCCGGGCGCGCTGCGGATGGCCAGGCCAAAGCTGGGCAGCTGGTCGACGGGCAAGGCGCCGCTGCCGATCTGGCTTTTCATGGCTTCGGCCGTGACGGCGTACGCCGCGCCCAGCGCCCGCTGCAGCTGCGGCAGCAATTGCTCGGCCTGCGCGCGCATGGCGGCGGCCGGACGCGTCAGCAGGCGCAAGGTGGTCAGGCGCTCGGCCAGCAAGTCCGGCGCGCGGTACAGCTGCAGCACCGGTTCCAGCGCCGCCAGGGTCAGTTTTCCCACGCGCAAGGCGCGTTTCAGGGGATTGCGCTTGATCTTGGCGATCAGGTCGGCGCGCCCGACGATGACGCCGCACTGCGGGCCGCCCAGCAATTTGTCGCCGCTGAAGGTCACCAGGTCGGCGCCCGCCTCGATGGTTTCGCGCACCGTCGTTTCATGCGGCAGGCCATATTGCGCCAGATCAACCAGCGTGCCGCTGCCCAGGTCCACCGCCGTGGGAATCGCATGCTGCGCCGCCAGCGGCACCAGCGCGTCCAGCTCCACGCTCTTGGTAAATCCCGTGATGGCGTAATTGCTGCAATGCACCTTCATCAGCAAGGCCGTGTGGTCGTTGATGCCGTTGGCGTAATCGGCCAGGTGGGTGCGGTTGGTGCTGCCCACTTCGCGCAGCACGGCGCCGGCGCGCGTCATGACGTCGGGGATGCGGAAGGCGCCGCCGATTTCCACCAGTTCCCCGCGCGACACCACCACTTCCTTGCCCTGCGCCACGGTATTGAGCATCAGCAGCACGGCGGCCGCGTTATTGTTGACGATGGTGGCCGCCTCGGCGCCCGTCAGCTCGCGCAGCAGCTCTTCGACCAGGTCGTCGCGGTCGCCCCGCTTGCCCGTTTCCAGGTCGAATTCCAGGTTCATCGGCCACTGCAAGGCTTCCACCACGGCTTGCACGGCGGCGTCGGGCAGCAAGGCCCGCCCCAGGTTGGTGTGCAGCACCGTGCCCGTCAGGTTGAAGACGGCGCGCAAATGCGAGCGCGACTGCGCTTGCAGGCGTTCGTCCACTTGCGCGACGATGGCGGCGACCGATGCGCCCTCCTCGCCGAGTCCGGCAAAATCCGCGCCGGCCAGCATGGCGGCGCGCAGTTCGGCCAGCACGGCGCGCGCGCAAGCCAGGGTTTGCACGCGGCCGTATTGCGCGATCAATTCCAGGCAAGCCGCGTCGCCCAGGATGCGGTCCACCGATGGCAGGCGTACGGTTTGCCCCGTCGTCATGGCTGACTATCCTCGTTTTTCCCCAGCCACAGCAGCGGATTGCCGCTGGCGCGCTGGTAGCCCGCCTCGCCCACCAGCAGGTCGAGCATCAGGCTGGCCAGGTCGTCGGCCAAGGGTTCCACGTTGTAATCGTGCTCCTGGTTGAAGACTTTGCGATAGGTATGGCAATCGTCGCACGTTTCCGCGCGCGCCACCTTCTTCGGGTCATTCGCCTTGTTGGGCAGTTTTTCGTCCTTGGCCGTCACCGGGTCGAACGGCGCGGCGTCGGCCGCGTCGAGTCCCTGGTAGGCGATCTTGCCATTCTGTTCACAGGTGGAACACTTCACGCGCACCATGTGCCATTCGCTTTCGCAAATGCCGCAGTGCAGGTAGCGGTAGCCTTGCGACTGGCCGCCGATGCGGATCACGCTGGCGACGGGGTGCGAACCGCAGACGGGGCACAGCGTGCCCGTTTCCAGGTCCGGCACGCGCGTGGCGCGCAGCTGACTGGCCGACGTCGACCACAGCACTTGCAGGGCGGCGGCGACGAACGGCGCATGCATGGGATTGAGGTTGTCGCCATTCTCGTCGAGCACGGCGTCGGCGCAGGCGTCCAGCGCTTGCGCATCGAGCGCGCGCAGCTGCGCCAGCACCTGGGTCAGGCCGCCGGAGAGCGCCGGCTGGCGGGCTGCGGTGGCGGCCAGTTCGTCGAGCAGGCTGTTGAAAATGTCGCGCCACACGGGCGGACGGGCGCCGTTGACGGGCAGCACCGGCATGCGGTGCGCCATGGCGCGGCGCAGCACTTCGGCGTCGGCCACGGGCACGGCGCCGGGCGCCAGCTTGGCGACGACGGCCGCCTGCGCGTCGGCCAGCGCGGCCATCAGCACCAGGTAGCCCTGCATGCCCGCATCGACGGGGATGCCCTTGATCTTGCCCTGCGCCAGTTCGCGCAGGCGCAAGGCGCGCGCCGTAAACAGGCTGTCAGGCTGCGGCAGCAGCAGGCGCGGGATCGCGTTATGGTCCAGGCCTTCGATTTCGCCTGGCTGGAGTATGCGTTGTACCAATGGAGTTTTCCCATCAAAAAAAGCACAGCAGGGCCAGCGGGTGTGGCCATGCTGTCAAAGTATTCTAAACGATAAAGAGAAAGGGGCCGATCCTGTGGGACCGGCCCCGGCTGTCGCTGGCATGCAAAAACCCGCCGGCGAAGCATGTCGGCTTACGCAAAGCTAAGCCGACCTACCCTGCGGCCTACTTTTCCGTATTGCGCACCACCGCTTCAAACCACTTCGGATGGTGCTTGCGCGCCCAGCCGTAGGTGACGGTGCCGCGCACCATGGCGCCGATCGAGCCCTTCACCCACAGGGCGGCATAGATGTGCACGATGATGGCGCAGATGATGCCGAACGCGCACACGGCATGCAGCAAGGCGGCCGCGCGGATGACGGGAATCGGGAAATAGAACGCGAAATACGCGCGCCAGATCACGATGCCCGACAACAGCAGGCCCAGCATGCATGCCAGCAGTGCGAAGAACAGCAGCTTCTGGCCGGCATTGTACTTGCCGATCTTGGGCAGCTTTTCTTCGCGGTTGTTGAGCACGTCGTCCATCTGTTTCAGCCACTGCTTGTCGGCCGCCTCGAACTTGTTGTGGTGCCAGAAGCGCACCACCAGGATCGCGAACGAGACAAACATCACCAGGCCGGCGAACGGATGCAGAATGCGCGTCCATTGGCCGCCGCCGAACAGGTTGGCCAGCCACGCCATCGACGGATGGAACATGGCCAGGCCGGACAAGGCCAGCATGACGAAGGTGATGGCAGTGACCCAGTGATTCGTGCGCTCGTTGGGGTTGTAGCGCTGGATCAGCGGATTGCCATCCTTGTCGTACAGCTTGCCATCGTGAAGATCACTGTGCTGTTCATGATGATTCATGCTGATCCTCCTTGATGCGCTTGGCCTCGTCCAGGGCTTCGCGTTCTTCATCCTTGCTCACTTCGTTCGGACCGACACGCGTGTAGTGGAACAGGCCGGCCAGCGCCGTCGCCGCCATGCCGGCCACGGCCAATGGCTTGGCCCAGCCCTTCCAGAAGCCCACCATCAGGCTGATGCTCGGCTTGTCCGGCAGGTTGGAATACAGGCGCGGCTTGTCGGCATGGTGCAGCACGTACATCACGTGCGTGCCGCCCACGCCCAGCGGGTCGTACAGGCCCGCGTTCTCGAAACCGCGCGACTTCAGGTCGACGATGCGCTCTTCCGCATGCACCTTCATGTCTTCCTTGGTGCCGAAGACGATGGCGCCCGTCGGGCAGGTTTTCACGCAGGCCGGTTCCTGGCCCACGGCGACGCGGTCCGAGCAGAGCGTGCACTTGTAGGCGCGGTCGTCCTTTTTCGAAATGCGCGGCACGTCGAAAGGACAGCCGGCGATACAGTAGCCGCAGCCGATGCAGTTTTCCTGGTGGAAATCCACGATGCCGTTCGTGTATTGCACGATGGCGCCCGGCGCCGGGCAGGCTTTCAGGCAGCCCGGGTCTTCGCAGTGCATGCAGCCATCCTTGCGGATCAGCCATTCCAGGTTGCCGTCGTTGCTTTCATGTTCGGCAAAACGCATCACCGTCCACGATTGCGGCGTCAAGTCCGTCGGATTGTCGTAGGTGCCATGGTTTTCGCCGACCTCGTCACGCAGGTCGTTCCATTCCATGCACGCCGTCTGGCAAGCCTTGCAGCCGATGCATTTCGACACGTCGATCAGCTTGGCCACGGTGCCCGTCACCGGGCTGCGCGCTTGCGGCGGCGTTACCGTGGTGGCGGACAGGCGCCGGATATCTAAGGATTGCAGTGCCATTATCGATCTCCCATCATGCTTTTTCCACCTTCACGAGGAAGGACTTGAATTCCGGTGTCTGCGAATTCGCATCCCCCACGCCCGGTGTCAGGGAGTTGATCAGATACCCCGGCTTGGCCACTCCCGTGAAGCCCCAGTGCAGCGGCAGGCCCACGGTATGCACTTGCTTGCCTTCGATCTTCAAGGCCTTGATGCGCTTGGTGACGACGGCCTTGGCGATGATGTGGCCCCGTTTGGAACTGACCCTGACCTTGCCGCCCGCCACCACGCCGATGCTGGCCGCCAGCTCTTCGCCGATTTCAACGAATTGCTCCGGCTGGATGATGGCGTTCAGGCGCGCATGCTTGGTCCAGTAATGGAAATGCTCGGTCAGGCGGTAGCTGGTGGCCACATGCGGGTATTCCTCATGCGTGCCGAACAGCTTGCGGTCATCGGCAAACACGCGCGCGCCCGGATTGCTGGTCGCCTGCGGGTTTTTCGGATGCATCGGGTTGTAGCCCAACGGATTTTCAAACGGCTCGTAATGCTCGGGGAACGGCCCTTCGGCCATGGCGCCCCGGGCAAAGAAGCGCGCCACGCCTTCGCCCAGCATGATGAACGGCCCCATGCCGTTTTCCGGCGGTTCGTCGACCTTGAAGTCGGGAATGTCGGCGCCCGTCCAGTTCGTGCCATTCCACTCGATCAGCTTGCGGGTCGGGTCGAAAGGCTTGCCCTTCAGGTCGCACGAGGCGCGGTTGTACAGCACGCGGCGGTTGGCCGGCCAAGCCCAGGCCCAGCCCAGGGTCTGGCCGATGCCCGTCGGGTCGCTGTTGTCGCGGCGTCCCATCTGGTTGCCCGCCTGCGTCCAGCTGCCGGCGAAGATCCAGCAACCGCTGGTGGTCGTGCCATCGTCGCGCAATTGCGCAAACGACGCCAGCTGCTCGCCTTTTTTCACCAGCAGCTTGGTCGCATCCTTCGGATCGTACAAGTCGGCCAGCGCCTTGCCGTTGAATTCACGGGCGATCTCTTCCGGCTGCGGATTATGCGGCTGCGCATAGTTCCACGTCAGGTTGAGGATAGGATCGGGGAACTTGCCGCCCTCTTTCTGGTACATGGTGCGCATGCGCAGGAACAGGCCCGACATGATCTCCAGGTCGCTGCGCGCCTGGCCCGGCGGCTCTGCCGCTTGCCAGTGCCACTGCAAGACGCGCGAGGAACTCACCAGCGAACCGCGCTCTTCGGCGAAGCAGCTGGTCGGCAGGCGGAACACTTCCGTCATGATCTTGGTGGGATCGACTTCGTGGAACTCGCCATGCGGACGCCAGAATTCGCCCGTTTCCACGGCCAGCGGGTCCATGATGACGAGGAACTTCAGCTTCGACAGCGCTTCCGTGACCTTCTGCTTGTTCGGCGCGGACGCGATGACGTTGAAGCCCTGGCAGATATAGCCCGTCATTTTGCCTTGGTGCATGTTCTCGATGGCTTGCATCAAGTCATACGGCTTGTCCAGCTTGGGCAGGTAGTCGAACGCGTAGTTGTTCTCGGCCGTGGCAAAGTCGCCCCACCACGTCTTCATGAAGCTGACGTGGAACTTGCGGTAATTGCTCCAGTAGCTGAGCTGGTTCGGCCGCAGCGGCTTGGTGGCGCGCGCGACGATGTAGGCGTCGAAGTCCTGTTCGCCCTCGTTCGGCAGGGTCATGTAACCCGGCAACAGGTTCGACATCAGGCCCAGGTCGGTCAAACCCTGGATGTTCGAGTGGCCGCGCAAGGCGTTCATGCCGCCGCCGGCGATGCCCATATTGCCCAGCAACAGCTGCACCATGGCGCCCGTGCGGATGGTTTGCGCACCCGTCGAGTGGTGCGTCCAGCCCAGCGCGTACAGGATGGTACCGGCGCGTCCCGGCACGGCGGTCGAGGCCAGCGCCTCCGCCACCTTGTGGAACTTGTCAGGCGACACGCCGCACGTGCGCTCGACCATCTCGGTCGTGTAGCGCGCGTAGTGCTTTTTCATCATCTGGTAGACGCAGCGCGGGTGTTCCATGGTCGGATCGACCTTGGCATAGCCGTCTTCGCCGATTTCGTAATCCCAGGTGCTCTTGTCGGTGTACTTGCCTTTTTCCTTGTCGAAACCCGAGAACAGGCCATCCTCGAACGCATAGTCTTCGCGCACGATGAAGGGCATGTCCGTGTAGTTGCGCACGTACTCATGCTGGATCTTGTCGTTCGTCAGCAGATAATTGATGATCGCGCCGAGGAAGACGATGTCCGTGCCGGTCCGCGTGGCGCAGTAGTAATCTGCCACGGATGCGGTACGGGTAAAACGCGGATCGACAACGATCAGCTTGGCCTTGTTATGCGCCTTCGCTTCCGTTACCCATTTGAATCCGCAAGGATGTGCTTCTGCTGCATTGCCGCCCATGACCAAAATCACATCGGCGTTCTTGATATCGACCCAATGATTCGTCATCGCGCCACGGCCAAACGTCGGGGCAAGACCTGCCACCGTCGGTCCGTGTCATACACGCGCCTGATTATCAAAGGTCAGCATCCCCATGCTGCGCACTGTCTTGTGGGTCAAATACCCCACCTCGTTGCTGCCGGCGGACGCGGCCAGCATGCCGGTGGAGAGCCAGCGGTTGACGGTCTTGCCGTCGGCATTCTTTTCGATCAGGTTGGCGTCGCGATCGTCCTTCATCAGGCGCGCGATCTTGTCGAGCGCCACATCCCAGGAAATCGGTTGCCATTCCGTGCCGCCCGGTGCGCGGTATTCGGGCACTTTCAAACGGTTCGGGCTGTGGATGAAGTCGACCAGGCTGGCGCCTTTCGGGCACAGGGTGCCGCGGTTGACCGGATGATCGGCATCGCCTTCCACGTGGATGATGCTGGAGACGGCATTCTTCGCGCCATCGCCCAGGCCATACAGCAGCACGCCGCAGCCAACGGAACAGTAAGGACAGGTATTGCGGGTCTCGGTCGTGCGAGCCAGCTTGTATTGCCTTACCTCGGCCATCGCCTGTCCCGGTGCGAAACCGAGCAAGGCGAGGCTGGAGCCAGCAATCGTGGCGCCTGTTACCCGAAGGAACTGGCGCCTGGATATCTGAACCATATCAGACCTCTATGATGTGAGTAAATGAAAAGTCATACAACGTCATCGCGGTGTCATATGCGGCACGCATAAACACCATGTCTGCGCCATATAAGATGTATTTTACCCCTCAACGCCAGTCACGGCTTAGTTCGCCGGAAAAAATTGCACATAGTCAACATTAATTTATCGGTACCGAATGGTTCCTCTAAATGGCAGGGCTGGCAATCCCGCCCTGCGGGCGCCGCGGCTGGCCGGTCTGCAAGGCGGCCAGCACGACAACAGCGACTAGCATGAAAAAACCCGCTCGCGAGCGGGTTTTTCTGTCTGTCGAGCCAGCAACAGGTTTTACAGGCTGTAGCGCAGGGTCAGCGCCACGTTGCGCGGCGCGCCTGGCAAGCTCAGGTTCGGGCTGGAACCGTGGCCGGAGACGATGTAGCGCGTGTCGCCGATATTGTTGACGTTCAGCTGCACTTCATAGCGGCCCGTGCGGTAAGCGGCCATGGCGTCGGCCGTCACGTAGCCAGGCAGCACGACGGTGTTGCCCGGATTGGCGTAGCGGCTGCCGACGGCGTTCGCGCCGCCGCCCACCGTGAAGCCATGCCCCAGGTCTTTCGTCAGCCACAGGTTGGCCGTGTTGCGCGAGGTCAAGGTGGCGCGCTTGCCTTTCACGGCGACGGCACTGGCCGTCACCGTGCCCGGCGCATTCACGCTGCGGTCGACGGCGATGGAATCGGTGATGGTGGCATCCAGATACGCGTAGCCGGCCATCATTTTCCAGCCATCGTGCAAGTCCGCATTGAAGGTCAGTTCCAGGCCGTCCGTGCGCTGCGTGCCGACGGGCACGATGCGGTTGGTGATCGGGTCGCTGGTCTTGATATTGTCGCGCTCCAGGCGGAACAGCGACACGGTGGCGTTGGCGCGGCCGCCCCACAGCTCATACTTGGCGCCCACTTCCGTGTTGCGCGTCGTTTCCGGCGCCAGGTCGGCGTTATTCGCGGCCAGGGCGAAGTTCTCGCCGCTGGGCTGGAACGAGCGGCTCCACGAAGCGTAATACGATTGCGCCGCGCCCGGTTGCCAGACGAGGCCGGCGCGCGGGCTGTAGGCGGCATCCGTGCGCGACAGGTTGGCGGTGGTGACGCCGGCCGCGTTGGCCAGGCGCGACTGCTGCTGGTAGCGGTCATAGCGCAGGCCGGCCAGCGCCTTCCACTCGTCGCTGAAGCTGATGGCATCCTGCACATAGCCGGCGGCCGTGTCATAGGTACCAAAAGTATCGCTGCGCGCGCCCAGCTTGCCGCGGTCGACGACGGGCAGCACGGGATGGAAGATCGACATATTCGTCTCCACCACGATGGCGGCCCAACTGTTGGCATCCTTGTTCTGCTTGCCGAATTCGGCGCCGTACAGCACTTCGTGGCGCACGGAGCCCGTGACCAGCTTTTGCGTCAGTTCCGTCTGGTTGAACCAGCCGCTTTCGTCGCGGTTGAGCTTGGCATGCGCCAGGTTCATGGTGCCCCTGACTTCATTGACGTTGCCGGAAATATTCGTGTTGTTGCGGTCCAGGTGGTAGTCGTAATAGCGGAAGGCATTGCGCAGCGACAAGCTGTCGCTGAACTTGTGCGTCAGGGTGGCGGCCGTGGACACCACGCGCGACTGGCTGAAGTCCGCATCGCGGGCATTCGCCGCACCGTAATAGGTGCGCGCATCGACGGCCACCGGGCGGCCCTGGTAGGACGGGATGCCGAAGTCCGTCAGGCGGCGGTCTTCCAGGTATTCGCCCTGCAGCAGCAGTTTCGTCGCGCCCGACAGGCGGATGCCCACGGAAGGCGCCAGCGCCGTGCGGTTGATGAATTGCTGGTCGCGGTAGCTGTCGGACAGTTCGCGCGCGCCCGTGAAGCGCCAGTCCACCGTCTCGCCCACCCGGCCCACGTCCACTTCGCCGCGCCGGCCCGCCGTATTCGTCAAGCTCAGCGCCACGTCGGTGATATCGATGCCCGGCTTCTTGGTGATGCGGTTCACCAGGCCGCCCGAGGAGCCACGGCCGTACAGCACGGCGGCCGGGCCCTTGATCACTTCCAGCCGCTCGACGTTCGACAGGTCGCGGAAATACAGGGCGTCGTCGCGGAAGCCGTCGACGAACTGGTCGCCGATGGCCGTGAAGCCGCGGATGAACACCTGGTCGCGCTGGCCGTCGCCCGTGGACAGGCCCACGCCGGGAATGTTCTTCATGATGTCCTGGATCGACATGGCGTGCTGGTCGCGGATGACGGCGGCCGGCACCACGTTGATCGTTTGCGGCACGTCGCGCAAGGCCATTTCCGTCTTGGTGCCGCTGGCGGACGAGGCGGCGACATAGCCGTCCTTGTCCTTCGAGGCCGTCACGGTGACGGCGGGCAAGCTTTCCTGCGCCCACGCGGCCAGCGGCAAGGCGCCGGCAGTGAGGGCGCCGAGCACGGCGAGAGTTATGGGTGTCAATCCTGGCGTGCGGCGTGGCGGCATACGGTTCCCTGGTGGTTATTAAATACGAATGATTATCATTAGTATTTTATCAGGGCAAGCGGGGAAAAGTAAGGCGCCGTGTAAGTGATAGTACTTATCGGCACTCGACTTGATGTAAAAATGCAACAGGAAACCGATGCCAAAAAATACTTAAAATTGCTTTGAAAAACTATTTCCGTACGTCAATGCTATACTTCTGGTTTGCTGGTCAGCGGCACTCCGCGCCGCCACACCCCAGGCTTTACCTCCATCGCCGCGTCCTGCGCGGCGCGCCGCGATGCACTCTGCGGCACCCGAAGACCCCGATCCCCTGCGCCTTGCGGCGCCTGTCCGCCCCTGCTGGCGGCGGCGATCATGACTATTAATTGTTAGGAAATACATGAAAAACCTGAACATCGGCAGCCGACTTGGCGTCGGCTTTGCTGTCGTCTTGCTGTTGCTGGCGACCTTGACCATCACCGCCATCGTGCGCATGCAAACGGCCAGCGACCTCACCTACCGCCTCATCAATACCAGCATCAAGAACCAGCGCATGGTGGCCGAATGGTCGAAGATCATTGAAGTCAACAGCGTGCGTGGCGTGGCCTCGTTCGAGATCAACGATCCCGTGGTGCGCACCCGGATCGAGCAGGACCTGACCGCCGACGCGGCCCGCTCCAGCAAGTTGCAGGACGACATCATCGCCTCCCTGCGCAATCCTGGCGTGATCGAGCAGTTCAAGGTGGTGCGCAAGGTGCGCACCGACTACGTGACGACGCGGGCGCGCGCCTTCAAGATGAAGGCCGATGGCGACGTCGCGGGCGCCAAGGAAGTCTTCGAGAAGGAAGTCACGCCCATCACCTCGGCTTACCTGGCCGAAGTGAAGCGCTTTGCCGACATGCAGATCAAGGCGGCCGACGGCGTCGGCGCCAGCATCATCGATGCCTACAGCAGCACGCGCATCTTCCTCATCATCATGGGCGTGGCCGCCGTGCTGATGGGCGTTGGCTTCGCCTGGTGGATCACGCGCTCGATCACCGGCCCCATCCGCGACGCCGTGAAAGTGGCGGAAACCGTGGCCGCTGGCGACCTCAGCAGCAATATCACGGTGCAAAGCCGCGATGAAACAGGCCAATTGATGCATGCCCTGAAAACCATGAACGACAGCCTGGTGACCATCGTCGGCCAGGTGCGCAGCGGCACGGACACCATCGCCACGGCGTCCGCCGAAATTGCCGCCGGCAACCAGGACTTGTCGTCGCGCACGGAGCAGCAAGCCAGCTCGCTGGAAGAGACGGCCTCGTCGATGGAAGAGCTGACCAGCACCGTCAAGCAGAATGCGGACAATGCGCGCCAGGCGAACAAGCTGGCCGGCGACGCGGCCGGCATCGCCAGCCGCGGCGGCGCCGTGGTGGCCGAAGTGGTGGCCACCATGGGCGACATCAATACGTCATCGAAGAAAATCGTCGACATTATCTCTGTCATCGACGGCATCGCCTTCCAGACGAATATCCTGGCCTTGAATGCGGCCGTGGAAGCGGCGCGCGCCGGCGAACAGGGCCGCGGCTTCGCCGTGGTGGCAACAGAGGTGCGCAACCTGGCGCAGCGCTCGGCGGCGGCGGCCAAGGAAATCAAGGGCTTGATCGACGATTCCGTGCAAAAGGTCGACGTGGGCACGGAGCTGGTCGACAAGGCCGGCAAGACGATGGAAGAAATCGTGCAAAGCATCGGCTTTGTCACGTCCATCATGAGCGAGATCAGCAACGCCAGCGAAGAGCAGAGCGCGGGCATCGAGCAAGTCAACCAGGCCATTTCCGAAATGGACCAGGTGACCCAGCAAAATGCAGCCCTGGTGGAAGAAGCGTCGGCGGCGGCCGAAGCGATGCAGGAACAGGCCAGCGAACTGGCGCAGGTGGTCAGCGTGTTCCGCCTGGACGCGAACGCCGCGGCCAGCGACCGTTTCAGCGTGAAAACGGCGCAGCGCAGCGCGCCGGCGGCCGCGCCAGCCGCGCCTGCGCGCAAGGCCGCGTCCCCTGCCCTGCGCCTGCCCGTCACGCGCAAGAGCGCCAAAGTGGCGAGCCCGGCCGAAGGCGAGTGGGAAGAGTTTTAATCCCGGCGACAAGCCGGATTCAGCAAGCCGGCGGCGTCAGGCCAGCCCGGCTTGCGCATTGTCAATCAGTGTCGCCAGCTCGCGCGGCACGGCTTGCCCGAGGAATGCCAGCGCCAGCGCGTCCGGATCGATGGCGGCCTCGGCAGGCAGGCCATGCTCGAAGCCGCCCACCATGGTGCGGCAGAAATACGGCGATTCCGGCCGTGTTTCCAGGTACCAGCAGCCCGCATGGCCCTGCACGAAGTATTCGCCGATGAAATAGCCGAGCATGGTTTTCACCCATTGCCAGCTTTCATCGCGGATGACGATGCCGCGCATGGCCGCATCGATGTACGGCAGGTATTCGGCCGCGTTGGTCAACACTTCGTGCGCGGGCTGGATGCCCAGGCGCTCGACGAAATTCACCAGCGACGCGCCCAGCGCGTCATAGTAGGCATCGAAACCCGCCTGGCTTTGTTGCAGCAATTGTTCTTGTTCGTTCGACAGCATTCACACTCCACAGACATTCAACAATCCCGCCCACTCCGAAAAATGGCGCGGAACAACTTTCGCTTATTTTACGCCACGCGCACATCCACGCCCGCGCGCTGCAGCAGCGCCTGGTTGCGGCCGGACAACTGCATCACCTGCAAGTGCTTGCCCGCCTTTTCATAGCGTTCATACAGCGCCTCGATGGCGGCGATGGCCGAATGATCGGCCATGTGCAGGTGGCGGCAGTCGAGGATGACGCGGGCCGGGTCCGCCGCGGTCTGGAAGAGTTCCAGGAAATGCGTGGTCGAGGCAAAGAATAAGGTGCCGTGCGGCAAGTACACACGCACGCCGTGCGTGCCGTCATCGATATCGGCGCGCATCTCGCGTGCATGTTGCCAGGCAAAATTCAGGGCGGCAATCACGATGCCGCACAGCACGGCGGTGGCCAGGTCCGTAAACACCGTGATCACCGTCACGGCGACGATCACCAGCGCATCCTGCGGCGGCACCTTGCCCAGCACGCGCAGCGAACCCCAGGCAAACGTCTGCTGCGCCACCACGAACATCACGCCCACCAGGGCGGCCAGCGGGATGCGCTCGATCAGCGGCGACAGGAACAGGATGAACAACAAGATCATCACCCCGGCCACCAGGCCCGACAGGCGCGAACGTCCGCCCGAACTGAGGTTGATCATGGTTTGCCCGATCATGGCGCAGCCGCCCATGCCGCCAAACAGGCCCGACACCATGTTCGACGCGCCCAGGGCGATGCATTCGCGGTTCGGCTGGCCCCGTGTTTCCGTGATGTCATCCGTGAGATTAAAAGTGAGCAAGCTTTCCAGCAAGCCCACCATCGCCATCAGCGCCGCATACGGGAAAATGATGCGCAAGGTGGCCATGTCCAGCGGCACGGCGGGCCAATGCAGTGACGGCAAGCCGCCGGCGATATG
>CAUSDR010000080.1:0-16509 GCA_963530105.1 uncultured Janthinobacterium sp. | reverse complement strand
GGCTGGCGCCACGGGGGCGGCCGGCGGCGTGGCATGCTCGCCCATCCAGGCGGCGCCGGCCAGGGCGCAGGCGCCCAGGCCGATGCCGGCGGCGAGCCAGCCAGTGCGTTTGCTGATGCGTGCCATGCTTATTGCTCGCGTTTCGTCAGGTAGGCATTGAAGCCATGGTCCATATAGGCCGACAGCGGCAATTCGTCCGACAGCACGGCGGCATCGATTTCTGCCAGTTCGGCAATGTGTTGTTCCTGCTCAAACTGATAGATGCCCACCATGCCGCCCACCAGCAGCAGCAGCGGGATGATGACGCTCATGCGGCCCAGCCACGACAGCGGCTCGACAAACAGGCTGCTGGCGATGCCGGCGAACGTGCTCTGGCGCACGGCGACGGCGGCAGGGGCGTCGGCTTTCTTGCGCGCCAGGGCCAGCTTGCGGGCCGCGGCCAGGCGGTCGGTGGTCGATGCGGGCAGGTCGTCGAGTTTTTCGTTCAGTGCATGGCGCACTTTGTAAGCGAAATTGAGATCGTCGGTGTTCATAATTTTATTCCCTTGGCTTTCAGCGATTCGGCGAGCGTGTGGGTAGCTCTGGAGCAATGTGTTTTCACGCTACCTTCGGAGCAACCCATCGCCTCCGCTGTTTCAGCCACATCCATGTCCTGCCAATAACGCATGAGGAACGCTTCGCGTTGACGTGCGGGCAGTTTTTGTACCTCTTCATCAATCAAATCAAGGATTTGCGCGCGTTCGACCTGATCGGCCGAAGATTCCGCGGCGCTCGTGCCCTGTTCCGCTTCATACGTGTCGAGCAATTCAAAATCCTCATGCTCGTCACCCGCGGGTTTCATCCCGGAAAACAGGCTGACCCAGGTATTGCGTACTTTTTCACGGCGAAAATAATCGAGTATGGTGTTCTGCAAGATGCGCTGGAACAGCATCGGCAGTTCGGCGGCCGGCTTGTCGCCGTATTTCTCGGCCAGCTTGATCATCGCATCCTGCACGATGTCGAGTGCCGATTCTTCCTTGCGGACCGCGTAGGCGGCTTGCTTGTAAGCACGCCGCTCGACATTTTCTAGAAAGTCGGATAATTCTTTGTCTGTTGCCATGCGGTATGGAGTGAGCTTGCGGCTGCGTGTGCGGTGGGCGAAATGGGGGCGGGTATGCTTTTTGCAACCCTGAGCATGCTAGCAAAAAATGTGCGTTTCCGCAGGGTTTTTGCACGTTGCATGAGCAAAAAGGCATCCGCAATGACATTTTCCTTGACCATAATGGTGCGACGCGATACCGTATAGGACGCTTTGAACACCCCAAAGCCGTATGGTCAGGTCGCGACCGGCACACAACGCCATCCCGCGGCAAGACGCGCTTTCATTTGTAGGCAGTTTGTTCTAACCCGCGCCACAAGCGCGAGCGGTTCGTACAGGCGCCACAGAAACTCCGGCCAAACGAGTTGCGTTAAGCGTTGTTTTGTAAGGTATCTATGGGTGCCCAAAGAAATGTCGTGACCGCATGAAAAGGGAAGCAGGAGCACTGTCGCGCACGGCGAACTTCGTCAGGAAAGAACATCCGATCAATCTCCAATGGACCTTGAAAGGAATGTTTCATGAATACCGAAGCAGCAGCAGGACCTATCACCGGCGCAGAAATTGTCGTGCGCTGTCTGGCTGAAGAGGGCGTCGAGCACGTCTTTGGATATCCGGGCGGAGCCGTACTCTACATCTACGACGCCATCTTCCAGCAAAACAAATTCCAGCATATCCTGGTACGCCACGAGCAGGCCGCGATCCACGCCGCCGATGCCTATTCGCGCAGCTCGAACAAAGTCGGTGTCGCCATCGTCACGTCCGGTCCGGGCGTCACGAATGCCGTCACGGGCCTGTCGACCGCGTACATGGACTCGATTCCCATGGTGGTCATCTCCGGCCAGGTGCCGAGCCACGCCATCGGGCAGGATGCGTTCCAGGAATGCGACACGGTCGGCATCACGCGCCCCGTCGTCAAGCACAACTTCCTCGTCAAGGACGTCAAGGACCTGGCGGCAACGATCAAGAAAGCCTTCTTCATCGCCCGCACCGGCCGTCCGGGACCCGTGCTGGTGGATATCCCCAAGGATATCAGCATGCACAAATGCCATTTCGACTATCCGAAGGAAGTCGAAATGCGTTCCTACCGTCCCGTCGACAAGGGCCATTCGGGCCAGATCCGCAAGGCCGTGCAGCTGCTGCTGCAAGCCGAACGCCCGATGATCTACACGGGCGGCGGCGTGATCCTGGCGCATGCGGCTCCCGAGCTGAACAAGCTGGTCGACCGCCTGGGTTTCCCGTGCACCAACACCTTGATGGGCCTGGGCGGCTACCGCGCTTCCAGCGAGCAGTATGTCGGCATGCCCGGCATGCATGGCACCTATGAAGCGAACATGGCGATGCAGAACTGCGACGTGCTGATCGCCATCGGCGCCCGTTTCGATGACCGCGTGATCGGCAACCCGAAACATTTCGCCTCGCATCCGCGCAAGATCATCCACGTCGACATCGATCCTTCGTCGATTTCCAAGCGCGTGAAGGTGGATATTCCCATCGTCGGCAACGTCAAGGACGTGCTGATCGAGTTCCTCGCGCAACTCGACGCGGCCGAAGCCAAGCCGAACGTCAATGCATTGAGCAACTGGTGGAAGCAGATCGCCGAATGGCGTGGCCGCGAATGCCTGAAATACCCGACCTCCGACCTGGTCATCAAGCCGCAGTCGGTGGTGGAAAAGGTGTTCCAGATCACCAAGGGCGACGCCTTCATCACGTCCGACGTGGGCCAGCACCAGATGTGGGCCGCGCAATATTATGGCTTCGACAAGCCGCGCCGCTGGATCAATTCCGGCGGCCTGGGCACCATGGGTGTCGGCTTGCCGTACGCCATGGGCGTGCAGATGGCCAATCCGGACGCCACCGTCGCCTGCATCACGGGCGAAGGCTCGATCCAGATGTGCATCCAGGAGCTCGCCACGTGCAAGCAGTATCACCTGACGCCGAAGATCATCATGCTCAACAACCGTTTCCTCGGCATGGTGCGCCAGTGGCAAGAGATCGATTACGGCTCGCGCTATTCCGAGTCGTACATGGATTCGCTGCCCGACTTTGAAAAGCTGGCCGAAGCCTATGGCCACGTGGGCATGAAAATTGAAAAACCGGGCGACGTCGACGGCGCCCTGAAAGAGGCGTTTGGCATGAAAGACAGGCTGGTATTCATGAACTTCATCACCGACCAGTCGGAAAACGTGTGGCCCATGGTGAAAGCCGGCAAAGGCCTGTCCGAAATGATGCTCGGCTCGGAGGATCTCTGATCATGCGCCATATTATTTCTGTCTTGCTGGAAAACGAAGCGGGTGCCCTGTCGCGCGTGGTGGGCCTGTTCTCGGCACGCGGCTACAACATCGAAACACTGACCGTGGCGCCGACGGAAGACTCGACCCTGTCGCGCATGACCATCGTCACCAGCGGCTCGGATGACATCATCGAGCAGATCACCAAGCACTTGAACCGCCTCATCGAGGTGGTCAAGGTGGTGGACTTGACCGAAGGCCAGCATATCGAACGCGAGTTGATGCTGATCAAGGTCCGTGCCGTGGGCAAGGAACGCGAGGAAATGAAGCGCACCGCCGACATCTTCCGTGGCCGCATCATCGATGTCACCGAAAAGACGTACACGATCGAGCTGACCGGCAACAAGGTCAAGCTGGACGCGTTCATCGATTCGATCGACCGCGCCGCCATCCTGGAAACCGTCCGCACGGGCGGTTCCGGCATCGGCCGCGGCGAACGCATTCTCAAAGTATAAAAGCACACAGCAGCACTACGCGGCCCTGGCGCCGCATTTAAAACAACAACGCATCATCAAATTATAGGAAATACCATGAAAGTTTTTTACGACAAAGACGCTGACCTCTCCTTGATCAAAGGCAAAAACGTCGCCATCATCGGCTACGGTTCGCAAGGCCACGCCCACGCACAAAACCTGAACGATTCGGGCGTCAACGTCACCGTCGGCCTGCGCAAGGGCGGCGCTTCGTGGACCAAGGTCGAGCAAGCGGGCTTGAAAGTGGCGGAAGTGAACGACGCCGTGAAAGCGGCCGACGTCATCATGATCCTGTTGCCGGATGAAAACATCGCCCAGGTCTACAACGAAAACATCGCCCCGTTCGCCAAGCAGGGCGCCGTGCTGGCCTTCGCCCACGGCTTCAACGTGCATTACGGCCAAGTCGTGCCACGCGCCGACCTGGACGTGATCATGGTCGCGCCGAAAGCCCCGGGCCACACCGTGCGCGCCACCTACACCCAGGGTGGCGGCGTGCCCCACCTGATCGCCGTGTACCAGGACAAGTCGGGCATCGCCCGCGACATCGCCCTGTCGTACGCGTCGGCCAACGGCGGCGGCCGTGCCGGCATCATCGAAACGAATTTCCGTGAAGAAACCGAAACCGACCTGTTCGGCGAACAGGCCGTGCTGTGCGGCGGCGCCGTGGAACTGATCAAGGCTGGCTTCGAGACCCTGACGGAAGCGGGCTACGCGCCGGAAATGGCCTACTTCGAGTGCTTGCATGAACTGAAGCTGATCGTCGACCTGATCTATGAAGGCGGCATCGCCAACATGAACTACTCGATCTCGAACAACGCCGAATACGGCGAATACGTGACGGGCCCGAAAGTCGTGACGTCGGCCACCAAAGATGCGATGCGTCAATGCCTGAAAGACATTCAAACGGGCGAATACGCGAAGAGCTTCATCCTGGAAAACAAGGCAGGCGCACCGACCCTGATCTCGCGCCGCCGCCTGACGTCCGAGCACCAGATCGAAGAAGTGGGCGCGAAACTGCGCGCCATGATGCCTTGGATCGCCAAGAACAAGATGGTCGACCAGTCGAAAAACTAAAATCTGCGGCGCGGCACGCGTTGCGGCCTGCGATGCCCGCTGTAGCAAAGTACAGCGGCGTTTCCTGGCCGCAACGCGTTGCCGCACGCTGCGATTTTCATGTGGCAGGTTTGCCTGCCCAGCATATGAAAGCCAGGTTTCCATCGTGGAACCTGGCTTTTTTGTTGCCGGCGGCTGTTTCCGGCCTGCCGCGCATTGATGCATGTTGGATTTTTATAAATGCTGTGCGGCAGCGCGGCCTGCCGGTGTTACCCTGATTGCTGCCGGTTTCGGCACCATCTTGATCAGGAGGCGCACGTGCACACGATAGCCCTGGCTACGCTCCCAACTCGTCTGTTGGGCCTGTTTCTGACCACCGTTCTGACCCTGTTTTCCTTTTCCAGCGCGCAGGCGGGCGTGCCCGCCTATCCGCACGGCTTCAAGAGCATGGATATCGCCACGCCCGACGGCACCATCCACGTGCGCGTGGGCGGGACCGGGCCTGCCGTGCTGCTGCTGCACGGCTTTGGCGACACGGGTGACATGTGGGCGCCGCTGGCGGCGGCCCTGGCCGCCGAACATACCGTGGTGGCGCCCGACCTGCGCGGCATGGGCCTATCTTCGCGTCCGGCCGGCGGCTATGACAAGCGCACCCAGGCGGCCGACATGCGCGCCGTGCTCGACAAGCTGGGCATCGACCATGCCGACGTGGTCGGACACGACATCGGCACCATGGTGGCTTACGCATATGCGGCCCGCTATCCGGACAAGACGGACCGGCTGGTGGTCATGGATGCGCCCGTGCCCGGCATTCCGCCGTGGGAGCAGATCGTGCGCAGCCCGCAGCTGTGGCACTTTTCGTTCGGCGGCCCCGATGCCGAGCGCCTGGTGGCGGGACGCGAGCGCATCTACCTGGACCGCTTCTGGAACGAGTTCGCCGGCACGCCATCCAAAATCGACGAAGATACGCGGCGCCATTACGCCAGCCTGTACGCGCGCAAGGGCGCTATGCACGCGGCGTTCGCGCAATTTCTGGCGATACCGCAAGACGCCGAAGACAATCTCCGTTCGATGGCGGTCAAGCTGCCCATGCCGGTGCTGGCCATCGGCGGCGCCAAGTCGTTTGGCGCCAACGAGGCGGTGGTCATGCGCAATGCCGCCAGCAACGTCACGGAACTGGTGATACCCGATGCGGGCCACTGGCTGATGGAAGAGCAGCCGGTGGCAACGGCCAGCGCCATCCAGGCTTTCCTGCGGCGCGGCAACTAGGGCGCGCTGGCAGCGGCAGAGGAAACCGGGTTCTCCACGGAAACCTGGTTTTTCTTGCGCGCCCGTTTTTCGCCCGCCTCCTGTCTTTTTATATTCCTATATAATTCCGCCCTTCCTTTGCAGTTTCACATGAACTGCATCTGTTTCGGTATCTGCCGACCGCAACGCGCATCACCGCTTTCGTAGCACGCCAGGCGCTAGTTGACTAGCCGCTTGCGCAACCAGAAGGACCCCTATGACTGACCGTAGCACCGCCACAGCTTCCATCCAGGACGCTGTCGACTCTTCCATTTCCGAACGTCTTCCCGTGCTGGCCTTGCTGGCCCTGGCGATGACGAGTTTTATCGCCATCCTGTCGGAAACCTTACCCGCCGGCTTGCTGCCGCAAATCGCCCAGGGCCTGGGCATTTCCGAAGTCATGACGGGCCAGCTGGTGACCGTCTATGCCATCGGCTCCATCCTGACGGCCATTCCCCTGACAGCGCTGACCAGTGGCTGGCGCCGGCGCAATGTATTGCTGCTGGCCATCATCGGCTTCCTGGTCTTCAATACGGCCACGGCGCTGGCGCCCAATTATCTGGTCGCGCTCGTTTCCCGCTTCCTGGCCGGTATGGCGGCAGGGCTCGCCTGGGGCTTGATGGCGGGCTATGCGCGGCGCATGGTCTCCGTGCAGCAGCAGGGCAGGGCCATGGCCATCGCCATGATCGGCACGCCCCTGGCCCTGTCGCTGGGCGTGCCGCTGGGCACCCTGATGGGCGGCGTGCTGGGCTGGCGCAGCATCTTCGGCATCATGTCCGGCCTGGCCGTGGTGCTGATTGCCTGGGTGCTGCTGGCCGTGCCCGATTATCCGGGGCAAAAGCAAGGCGAGCGCCTGTCCATCCGACAAGTGTTCATGACGCCGGGCGTGCGGCCCATTCTGGCCGTCATCGTCGCCTGGATGCTGGCGCATAACATTTTATATACGTATATCGCGCCGTTCCTGGCGCCGTCGGGCTTGCGCCCCCGCGTCGACCTGGTGCTGCTCGTGTATGGCGTCGGCTCGCTGGCCGGCATCTGGCTGGTCAGCCAGCTGATCGACCGCTGGCTGCGCAAGCTCGTGCTGGGCTGCATCGGCGCCTTTGCCGTGGTGGTCGTGGTGCTGGGCCTGGCGATGGATGCGCCGGCCGTCATCTATGTCAGCATGGCCATCTGGGGCGTCACGTTTGGCGGCGCCGGCACCCTGCTGCAGACGGCGTCGGCGGACGCCGCCGGCGACGGCATGGATGTGGCGCAGGCGATGGTGGCGACCATCTGGAACGTGGCCATCGCGGGCGGCGGCCTGGCTGGCGGCATGCTGCTCGACGGTTACGGCGCGGCATCGTTCCCGTGGGCCATGCTGGCCTTGCTGCTGGTGGCGTTGAGCATCGCCTGGGGCGCGCGCCGCTACAGTTTCAAGCCGGGCCGCCGCAGCGGCGGCGTGGTGGCGGGACACTGATATCAATGTTATATAAAATAACGTTGTTATTAAAATGTGAGCAGATGTGACTGGCTGGCGCATTTTGTGACGATTTGTTAATTTGCGCCACGGGAAGTTTTGAGGCGTTAGAATCTACACAGTTTGACAAGTTTATCGAGCGAAACGGGGCGGCATGCACTGCCCCGTTCCTTGCTGTCAGCCATTATCAACCACCTAGGAGTCCCCCATGACCGTGATGAAATCCGTACTTGTTGCCGCCGCAGCCACCGTTGCCCTGAGCGCACAAGCCCAATCCCTGCCGACCAGCGGCACCCTGGTGGTCGTTCCCGCATTTGGCGAAGTCAAGCATGTGAATGACCAGGTGGTCGCCACCCTGGCTGTCGAAGAACAGGACAAGGACAAGGCTGCCGCTGCCTCGCGCGTCAACCAGAAGATGAACAAGGGTATCGCCATCGTCAAGCAGGCCGATCCGTCAGCGGCATTGAAATCGTATGGCTACTACACCTATCCCGTGTATCCGGAAGAGCGTCCATTGCCAGCCGGCGCCGTGGCCAAGCCGCGCCTGCCGACGGCCTGGCGCGTGGGCCAGTACCTGGAAGTGACGACGGCCAACCTGGCGGCCTTGCCGAAGACCGTATCCGCAGCGCAAGGCGTGCTGACCCTGAATGGCTTGAACTTCGGCCTGAAGCCGGAAACCATCCGCGTGCTGGACGACCAGCGCATTGCCGCCACGTATAAAAACCTGAACGAGCGCGTGGCCGCCATCGCCAAGGCCATGGGCCGCAATGTATCCGACGCCGTGCTCGATACGGTGGACTTCGAAGGGTCGGGCAATTATGCTGGTGAAAGCCGCCCCGCCGCCGCGCCGATGATGATGCGCAGCGCCAAGATGTCCGAGGACAGCGCCGTTGCCGAACCAAGCTTCGAGCCAGGCGAAACCACGCTCGACATGCGTGTCGTCGGCAAGGTCAAGTTCAAGTAATCCCCCTGTATTGCTCCCGCGCGCCGCTCCATGCGGCCGCGGCAGCGCGGTGCCATGTACCTTGCGACATAGCAACTCTTTTCCGCGCTAGAATATCTTGGTAAAAAGCCATGGCGCAGTCCTGCGCCATGCGCCGCGTATAAATTCCCTAGGAGAAATGAATGACCGTCATGAAATCGATGCTGGCTGTTGCCGCCGCTACCGTTGCCCTGTCCGCCCAGGCGCAGAGCCTGCCTACTTCCGGCACCCTCGTGGTCGTGCCCGCCAATGGCGAAGTGGTGCATGCGAATGACCAGGTCACGGTCACCCTGGCCATCGAAGAGCAGGACAAGGACAAGGCCGCCGCCGCGTCGCGCGTCAACCAGAAGATGAACCAGGGCGTGGCCATCGTCAAGAAGGCCGACCCGCAAGCCGTGCTGAAAACCCAGGGTTACTATACATATGCCGTGTATCCGGAAGCGGCGCCCCTGCCGGCAGGGAGCGTGGCCAAGCCGCGCGTGCCGACGGGCTGGCGCGTGGGCCAGTACTTGCAGGTGACGACGACCAACCTGGCCGCCTTGCCGAAAACGGTGTCCGCCGCGCAAGGCGTGCTGACCCTGAACCGCCTGAACTTCGGCCTGGCACCCGCCACCGTGCGCAAGCTCGATGACCAGCGCATTGCCGCCGCGTACAAGAACCTGAACGAGCGCGTGGCCGCCATCGCCGGCGCCATGGGCCGCAATGTGGGCGATGCCGTGGTCGATACCATCGATTTCGAAGGCTCGGGCAACTATGCGCAGCGCGTCAACATTACCGGTGCGCGCGCCAGCATGAGCGCCGATGCCATGGCTTATGGCGGCAATCAGGTGGCCGAACCGAGTTTCGAACCGGGCGAAACGACCCTGAACATGGGCCTGGTGGCCAAGGTGAAGTTCAAATAATGCTTGAATAGGCGCCAATATTGCCAGCTTGACGCCGCCGCGCTTTTCTTTGGCGGCGGCTCCTCTATAATGGCAGCATCGGCAGGCGCGCTTTGTATGGCTCATGCGCCTGCCATCTGGCACCGAATCCCCGGCAGTACACAAGAAATGGAACAACATGGCAAACTTCCCCCGTCGTAGAGGCAAGAACGGCACTCCCGCAGCATCCAAAGCTTCCCGCTTCAGCAAATTCGTGCGCCAGCCGGTGAACGATGGCGCGGGCAAGAAAACCTTGCGCCGCCGCGGCATCTATCTGTTGCCAAATGCCTTCACGACGGCGGCCCTGTTCTGCGGTTTCTACGCCATCGTCATGGCCATGAACCAGAAGTTCGAACATGCGGCCTGGGCCATCTTCATCGCCATGATCCTCGATGGTCTCGATGGCCGCATCGCGCGCCTGACGAATACGCAAAGCGAGTTCGGCGCCCAGTACGACAGCCTGTCCGACATGGTCTCCTTTGGCGCCGCTCCTGCGCTGGTGATCTACGAGTGGTCGCTGCGCGGCATGGGTAAATTGGGCTGGCTGGCCGCCTTCGTGTACTGCGCCGGCGCCGCCTTGCGCCTGGCCCGCTTCAACACGAATATCCAGGTGGTCGACAAGCGTTTCTTCCAGGGCTTGCCCAGCCCGGCGGCGGCAGCCATGGTGGCCGGCTTCATCCTGCTCATGAACGACCTGGAATTCGCCGGCAACCAGCTGGCCTGGGTGTCGTGGACGATCGCCCTGTTCGCCGGCCTGACCATGGTCACCAACGTGCCGTTCTACAGCTTCAAGGATGTGAATTTCCGCAAGTCCGTGCCCTTCATCGTGGTCTTCCTGCTGGCACTGTTCTTTGCGTTGATTTCCATCGACCCGCCAAAAGTGCTGTTCCCGATTTTCGTTGCCTATGGCTTGTCCGGCTATGCCGTGTTCTTCTGGCGCATGGCAAAGGGCAAGCCGGTCAGCATCATCCAGACGGACCCGGAGCACTGACGACACCCTGGGCCGGTAGCCACTTCTTTCCATCAGCGAGGAGCAGCCATGAATACCAGTAACCGGCTCATCATTTTCGACACCACCCTGCGCGACGGCGAGCAATCGCCGGGCGCCTCCATGACGCGCGAGGAAAAGCTGCGTATCGCCAGGCAGCTCGAACGCATGAAGGTGGACGTGATCGAGGCGGGCTTCGCCGCCGCCTCGCAGGGCGACTTCGAATCGATCCGCGCCATTGCCGGCGCCGTGCGCGAATCGACCATCTGCTCGCTGTCGCGCGCCAATGACCGCGACATCGCCCGCGCCGCCGAAGCGCTGGCGCCCGCCGAGCGCAAGCGCATCCACACTTTCATTGCCACCTCGCCCCTGCACATGCAGATGAAGCTGCGCATGACGCCCGAGCAAGTGTTATTGCAGGCGCAAAATGCCGTGCGCTACGCGCGCCAGTTCACGGACGACATCGAATTCAGTCCCGAAGACGGCAGCCGCTCGGACGAGGATTTCTTGTGCCGCGTGCTCGAAGCCGTGATCGCCGAAGGCGCCACCACCATCAATTTCCCCGATACCGTCGGCTACGCCGTGCCGGAAATCTTTGGCAACACCATCAAGCGCTTGCGCGAACGCATCCCGAACGCGGATAAAGCCATCTGGTCCGTGCATTGCCACAATGACCTGGGCCTGGCCGTGGCCAATTCGCTGGCCGGCGTCATGATCGGCGGCGCGCGCCAGATCGAGTGCACCATCAATGGCCTGGGCGAACGGGCCGGCAACACGGCGCTGGAAGAGGTGGTGATGGCGCTGCGCACGCGCGCCGCGTATTACAAGCTGACGGTGGGCATTGATACAACGCAAATCGTCGCCGCGTCAAAAATGGTGTCGCAGATCACGGGCTTTGCCGTGCAGCCGAACAAGGCGGTGGTGGGGGCGAACGCCTTTGCGCACGCGTCCGGCATCCACCAGGATGGCATCCTGAAGGCGCGTGAAACGTATGAAATCATGCGCGCCGAAGACGTCGGCTGGACGGCCAACAAGATCGTGCTGGGCAAACTGTCGGGGCGCAATGCCTTCAAGCAACGCCTGCAAGAGCTGGGCATTGCCCTGGAAACGGAAGCGGACGTCAACGCCGCCTTCGCCCGCTTCAAGGAACTGGCGGACCGGAAATCCGAGATTTTCGACGAAGACATCATGGCCCTCGTCAGCGAGGAGCAGCAGGCGCAGGAGAGTGAGCACTACCGTTTCATTTCGCTGACGCAGCAGTCGACGACGGGCGCCGTGCCGCGCGCGCGCGTGGAATTCGTCGCCGGCGGCGAGCAGCTGAGCTGCGAAGGGCAGGGCGACGGCCCCGTCGACGCCACCGTCAACGCGATCGAAAGCGTGGCCGCCAGCGGCGCGGAACTGGTCTTGTTCTCCGTCAATGCCATCAGCACGGGCACGCAGTCGCAGGGCGAAGTGACGATGCGCCTGTCGCGCGACGGGCGCATCGTCAATGGCGTGGGCGCCGACCCGGACATCATCGTCGCCTCGGCCAAGGCGTATCTGTCGGCGCTGAATAAACTGCACGCCAAGGATGAGCGCATCGACCCGCAGCCGTAAGTCGGGGGTCAGACCCGCCGGGTCTGACCCCAGAATTTGATGCTCACCGTATTAGAGTACGCTTGCGCTTCTTGGCCACTTCTCTCTTCCGCTCGCCACGGTTTTATCAGGCGTTGCTGCACAGGTAATGAGTCAGCGGAAAAACCGCCGCTCTTCCTTGTCAGGATCTGGCCCGTTCATCATCATGCGCACGATGCCTTGCTGGTCGAAATGCACGTGCATCATGGAATCCCACACGCCCGACTCCTTGTAGCGGTAGGACCAGACGTGCAGTTTCGGCAGCGGCAGGTAGGAAGTTTCCGTCGGGCGCCCCAGCAGGTGCAGCACGTCCTGCTCGGTCGAGACGCCCACCTTGACGCGGGCGAAGCCTGCCGTGTCGAGTACTTGTTCGTAGGAAATTAACCTGTCGTCGGGACCGAAGCGGGCCATGTAGGTGTACTGGCCATACGGCCCCGTGGCGTATTCCAGCTCGGGGCCCGTGGGCAGCTGGTAGACAGCCGTCGGCCGGCCCAGGTGCGCTTCCACGGCGGCGCGCGGCTCGCCCGGCTGCGGCGGCGGCGCGTTCCAGCTGGCGCAGCCGGCCAGCGCGGCAAACAGCATGACTGTTGTCAATTTGAATATGTTTTGCATGGTCGACCTCCTGAAATGCAGGAAAATCCTATCATGCGCCGAGAAAAGGCTGTACGGCAGGATACAGGCGGGCATTTTTCCGATATACTTGCGCGTCTGGTTTGCAGCTAGGGCCAGTATTTTAATAATCGTAGTTCACGGTGGATAGGGTTCAGACTCTGTGCACCGCATGTGAAAGGTTTATCATGACAGTAGAAAACATCAACAAAGCCGCTATCATCGCGGACAACGCACGTGGTCAAAACGACACCGGCTCCCCTGAAGTGCAAGTTGCACTGCTGACGGCTCGTATCAACGAACTGAACGGCCACTTCAAAGCCCACTCGAAAGATCACCACTCCCGCCGCGGCCTGATCATGATGGTCAACCGTCGTAAGAGCCTGTTGTCCTACCTGAAGGCTAAAGACGCTACCCGTTATCGCGACCTGATCGCTAAACTTGGTCTGCGCAAGTAATTTTTGCCGTACAAGGTTTATACAGAAATGCCTGCGCCAGTTCGCTGACGCGGGCATTTTGTCATTTGAATTCCGGATTTATGTACTGTAAGTACAGTATTCTCTTATGGATATCATGTTTTAAAAGTAAAGTAGTAAAGGCGGCAACGGTTTTTCCACCGCCTGTGGTGAGGTGAACGACAGCCCCTGAAAATCTGTCGGCAATTAGAAAAGGGATACCCCATGTTTAACAAAGTTACGAAAACCTTCCAGTACGGTCAACATCAAGTGACCCTGGAAACCGGCGAAATCGCACGTCAGGCATCCGGCGCAGTGCTGGTGTCGATCGAAGATACCGTCGTTCTGGCAACGGTGGTGGCACGCAAAGATGCCAAGCCAGGCCAGGATTTCTTCCCTTTGACGGTTGATTATGTCGAAAAAACCTATGCTGCCGGTAAAATCCCGGGCGGTTTTTTCAAGCGCGAAGGCCGTCCTTCCGAAAAAGAAACACTGACCTCCCGTCTGATCGACCGTCCTATCCGTCCATTGTTCCCGGAAGGCTACCTGAATGAAGTGCAAGTCATCATTCACGTGCTGTCGGTCAACCCGGAAATCGATCCGGACATCGCCGCCATGATCGGCGCCTCGGCCGCCCTGTGCGTGTCGGGCGTGCCTTTCAACGGTCCTATCGGCGCCGCGCGCGTCGGTTACGCCAACGGCCAGTACATCCTGAACCCAACCGTTCAGCAATTGAAAACGTCGGAAATGGACCTGGTGGTTGCCGGTACCGAAACGGCCGTGCTGATGGTCGAATCGGAAGCGAAACAGCTGTCCGAAGAAATCATGCTGGGCGCCGTGGTATTTGGCCACGACCAGATGAAAGTCGTCATCGATGCGATCCACGACCTGGTGCGTGACGGCGGCAAGCCGGAAGTCGAATGGGCGCCTGCGCCGAAAAACGAAGCACTGATCGCCCGCGTCGCGCATTTCGCCAACGCCAAGATCAATGACGCATATCAAACCAAGGATAAGCAAGAACGTACGGCCAAGCTGAAAGCGGCGACGTCGGAAGTGATCGCCGACCTGTCGGCCGAAGCGGCTGCCGCCGGCGGCGCGTCCATCGACAGCGCCGAAGTCAACAACATCCTGTTCGACATCGAAGCCAAGATCGTGCGTACGCAGATCCTGGACGGCGAGCCACGCATCGACGGCCGCGACACGCGCACCGTGCGTCCGATCTCGATCCGCACCAGCGTGCTGCCACGCACCCACGGTTCGGCCCTGTTCACGCGCGGCGAAACGCAGGCGCTGGTCGTGGCGACGTTGGGCACCGCCCGCGACAGCCAGAAGATCGATGCACTGATGGGCGAGTTCACCGATTCGTTCATGCTGCATTACAACATGCCTCCGTTCGCCACCGGCGAAACGGGCCGCGTCGGTACGCCTAAACGCCGCGAAATCGGCCACGGCCGCCTGGCCAAGCGCGCGCTGATCGCTGCTCTGCCAGCCGCTGAAGAGTTCAGCTACTCGGTGCGCCTGGTATCGGAAATCACGGAATCGAACGGTTCCTCGTCGATGGCTTCCGTCTGCGGCGGCTGCCTGGCACTGATGGACGCCGGCGTGCCGATGAAAGAACACGTGGCCGGTATCGCCATGGGCCTGATCAAGGAAGGCGGCAAGTTCGCCGTGCTGTCCGACATCCTTGGCGACGAAGATCACCTGGGCGACATGGACTTCAAGGTAGCCGGTACCCGCAACGGTATCACGGCGCTGCAGATGGACATCAAGATCATGGGCATCACCAAGGAAATCATGCAAGTGGCACTGGCGCAAGCCAAGGAAGGCCGCGAGCACATCCTGGGCGAAATGCAAAAAGCCATGCCGCACGTCAAAACCGAACTGTCCGATTTCGCACCGCGTCTGATCACCATCAAGATCAACCCGGAAAAAATCCGTGACGTGATCGGCAAGGGCGGCGCCGTGATCCGCGCGCTGACCGAAGAGACGGGCACCCAGATCGACATCAGCGACGAAGGCGTGGTCACCATCGCTTCCGTCGACGCTGCCGCCGGCCAGGAAGCCAAGCGCCGCATCGAAGAACTGACCGCTTCCGTCGAAGTGGGCAAGACCTACGAAGGCACCGTGCTGAAACTGCTGGACTTCGGCGCCATCGTGCAAGTCATGCCAGGCAAGGACGGCTTGCTGCACATCTCGCAGATCGCCAACGAGCGCGTCAACGCCGTGGCCGACTACCTGAAAGAAGGCCAGCTGGTGCGCGTCAAAGTGCTGGAAACGGATGACCGCGGCCGTCTGAAGCTGTCGATGAAAGCTGCCGAAGGCAACGAAGCGCCAGCCGCTTAAGTCAGCTTGAATGCGGCTTCGGCCGCATGAACAAAAACCGCCAGCGCGCAAGCCCTGGCGGTTTTTTTTTGCGCCTGGCTTGCGCTGCATCGAAGGCAGGCGCGGGTCTGCGCACCGGCCTTGATGCAGCTCGTCCCGGCGGCTGGCGCTCCTTGTAGATTCAGGTGGAGATCGTCCCCCGAACCTGTCTTCCAAGGAGATGCAGCATGCGCACACTATGCCGGCTGGCCGCCGCCTTTTTGCTTGCCGTTTCGCCCGCCGCCTGGGCACAGCCCGATGGCGCGCCGACGCCGGTGCCGCTGCCGATACCGCTGGCCGCCGCTTCGACGGCCATGCCGCCGCAAGATATCGACGCCTTGCGCGCCGTGCATGCGCGCGAAATCAATGACCTCAGCACTTTCAGGACGGTGGGCTTGCAGCGCGACGCCATCGATCCCTTTCTGGACAGTCCGCCAGGCCAGCAATTCCTGCGCGAACTGCGCGCCGCCGATCCGGCCGCGTCCGCCGATACCATCTATGCGCGCGCCGTCGAACAGCTCGCTTCGGGCAGCACCTTGCCGGACTTGCAGGCGATCTCGGCCGCGCTGGTGAAAATCGTGCCGCACGGGCAGAGCGTCTCGCCGTATTCGCCGTATTTCACCACCAGCGCGCAGTTGCAGCTGGCCTCGGGCCGCTGCGCCACCCTGGCCGACTGCTTCGGCTTGCCCTTGAAGAGCGAGGCGCCGCTGTATGATGTGTATCAGATCATGCCCAAGGGCACCGTCAACGTCTTCGTCAGCGAAGTGGCGCCGACGCAGGAGCTGGGCGGCCTGGTGCGCCGCCGCGGTGGCGCGCAGCAGTATTTATTGCCGAACCGCAGCCTGTGGTCGGCCCCCGTGCTGATCGGCACCATCAAGAACTGAGGAGTTGTCATGGACCAGCAGCGCTTGCAAGCCTGTACCGCCGAACTGCGGCACTTGCTGG
>CAUSDR010000079.1:0-16787 GCA_963530105.1 uncultured Janthinobacterium sp. | reverse complement strand
TAAATGAGGTTGGGCATGGCCGCTATCTTACCGTAAAAGCGTGTTTATATTTGCACGCCCTTCGGTATGGCGCTCAACAGGGTGCGCGTGTACGGATGCACGGGATTGCGGTACAGCTCGTCCGAATCGGCCAGCTCCACCACTTGCCCCTTGTGCATCACCATCACCTGGTCGGCGATGTATTTGACGACGGACAAATCGTGCGAGATGAAGATGTAGGACAATCCGAATTCATCCTGCAAGTCTTGCAGCAGGTTCAGCACCTGAGCCTGCACCGACACGTCCAGCGCCGACACGGATTCATCGCAGACGAGGATTTCCGGCTGCATGGTCAGGCAGCGGGCGATGGCGATGCGCTGGCGCTGGCCGCCGGAAAATTCATGCGGATAGCGGTGGAAGGCCTGTTCCGGCAAGCCCACCTTGTCCAGCAGCCAGTAAGCCTTGGCGATGCGCTCCTTGTCGTTGGCGCCGATGTTGTGGATGCGCATCGGTTCCAGCAGGATCTGCCCCACCGTGAAACGGGGATTGAGCGAGGCATATGGATTCTGGAAGATGATCTGGATGCGGCGCTTGTACGGCAGGTATTCCTTGTTCGGCATGGCAATTAAATCCTTGCCGTGGAACATGGCCGTGCCGCCCGTCGCCTGGTGCAGGCGCAGCAGGGTCAAGCCCACGGTCGTCTTGCCGGAGCCCGATTCGCCCACCACGCCCAGGGTTTTTCCGCGCGGCAAAGTAAACGACACATCCTTGACGGCCTGGAATTCGCGCTTGCCGAACAGGCCTACACGCGTATAAAAGCTCTTGCTCAAGTTATTCACCACCAGCACGGGCTCGTCGCCCGGCGTGTAGCCGCGCGTGCGCTGCTTCACTTCCACGCCGGGACCGGCCTTGCCTTCCATGTAGTCGGCAATCACCGGCAGGCGCCACGGGCGCTCGTCCAAGGAGGGGCGGCAATGCAGCAGCGCCTTGGTGTAGCTGTCTTGCGGCGCTTCAAACACTTGCCGCACTTCCCCCGTCTCGCGCACTTCGCCGTGGCGCATGACGATCACCTGGTCGGCGATCTCGCCCACCAGGCCCAGGTCGTGGGTAATGAAGAGCACGGACATCTGGTGTTTCTTTTGCAGCGCGGCGATCAGGTCCATGATCTGCTTCTGGATCGTCACGTCCAGCGCCGTCGTCGGCTCATCGGCGATCAGCAGTTTCGGTTCGCAGGCGATGGCCATGGCGATCATCACGCGCTGCTGCTGGCCGCCCGACATCTGGCTCGGGTAGGCGTCGATTTTCGTCGCCGGGTCGGGAATGCCCACTTCCTCGAGCAATGCCAGGGTGCGCGCGCGCGCCTGCTTGCCATTCATGCCCATGTGCTGGCGCAATACTTCGGCGATCTGGAAGCCGACGGTAAACACGGGGTTCAGCGACGACATCGGTTCCTGGAAGATCATCGAGATATCCTTGCCGCACATGTTGCGGCGCTCGGCGATCGACAGGTCCAGCAGGTTGCGCCCGCCGAAATGGATGCTCGAGGCGGGATCGATGATGGTGCTGTCCGGCGGCAGCAGGCCCATCACGGCCAGCGAACTGACGGACTTGCCGCTGCCCGATTCGCCCACCAGGGCGACGGTGCTGTTGCGCGGCACGTTGAACGAGATGCCCTTGACGGCTTCGAACGTGGTCTTCTTGTCCAGGCGGAAGGTGACGCGCAGGTCGCGCACTTCCAACAGGTTATTCTGGTCCATGAGCAACTCCTATTTCACTTTGGGGTCGAGCGCATCGCGCAAGGCATCGGTAAACAGCGAGAACGCCGTCACCAGCACGGCCATCGCCGTGGCGGCGGCCGTCAACTGCCACCATTTGCCCAGGATCAGTTCATTTTGCGCCTCGTTGAGCATGCTGCCCCACGAGACGGTGCCCACCGGCACGCCGAAGCCGAGGAAACTCAGGATCACTTCGGCCTTGATGAAGCCCACCACCAGAATCGACATCTGCACCAGCGCCACGTGGCTGACGTTGGGGAAAATGTGCGAAAACATCTTGCGCCAGTGCGAAGCGCCGATGGCGTCGGCCGCCATCACGTATTCGCGCGCCTTGTGCTTGATGTATTCGGCGCGGATCAGCCGGTACGGCCCCGTCCAGCCCGTCAACCCCAGGATCAGCACGATGGTCAGCACGCCCTTCTGCTGCAGCACGGCGGCCACGGTCAGTATCATCAGGATGGACGGAATCGACGTGAAGATGCTGTAGAACCAGTTGAAGAAGTCATCGACGATGCCGCCAAAGTAGCCGGAGACGGCGCCAAAGAGCGTGCCCAGCACGACGGCCAGCAAGGCCGCCACCAGGCCCACGACGATCGACGTTTCGCCGCCCTTGATGGTTTTCTGCAAGATGTCGTGGCCCCACTTGTCGGCGCCGAACGGCAGTGTCGCCGCCTTGTGCGTGACGAGCTTTTTCGCCTTGCCCATGCCGGCGCGCAAGGCCGTCAAGTCGTCGGCCAGCGGGTCCGCCACGCCGTACATGTCCACGCCGGCAGAAGGGTTGCTGCCCATCTGCGCGCGCAGTTCGGCGATATCCTCGGCCAGCGGATCGAGCACGTTGACGGGTGTGGGCGCGCTGCGCTCGTCGGCCAGGGGAATGGCGCCGTCGACGGGCGCATCCTTGTCGGCGCCAAGGAAAGTCGGCGGCGCATAGCTGACGGCCACTTCATCTTCCCAGTTCGCCGCCACCAGGCCGCTGGCCGAGGCCAGCACCAGCAGGAAAAACGCGCCGACCACGGCCAGCGATACCATTGCAATCTTGTCGCCGCGCAAACGGCGCCACGCCAGGGCCCACAGGCCGGGCGAAGTATGAGTATTCGACATCGTCTCTTTCTACTTCAGTTGTACGCGAGGGTCGACCGCCTGGTACAGCAGGTCGGTGAGCAGGTTGAAGAGCATGGTGGCGGCGGCGACATATACGGTGATCGCCTTGATCACCGGAAAGTCGCTGCGCTCGACGGCCAGAATCACTTCGCGCCCGATGCCGGGGATGCCGAAGAAGCGTTCCAGCAGGAAGGCGCCGATCAGCAGGGCCGGCAAGTTCGACATCACATAGGTAATGATGGGAATGGCGGCATTGCGCAGCACGTGCACCCACATGATGCGGCCTTCCTTCAAGCCCTTGGCGCGCGCCGTGCGCACGTAATCCTGGTTGGCCTCGTCCAGCACGAAGGTGCGGAACAGGCGCAGGGTGGGCGCGATGGAGACGGCCAGGCCGATCAGGATCGGCAGGGTCGAATAGCGCAGCAGGTTTTCCCAGAAACTGTCGCCCCAGCCCTGCACGGGGAACAGGCCCAGCTTGTAGGCAAAGCCGTACTGGAAGACGATGATGTAGACGAGGATGGAAATCGACATGCCCACCGTGCAGGCGATCATGACGGCGCGGTCCGTCAGCGAGCCGCGCACGAAGGCGATGGCCAGCGCCAGCGCCACGCCGAAAAACGTTTCCAGCACGGTCAGCGGGATCAGCACCATCATGGACGGGCCCAGGCGCGACGTGATGATGTGCGACACGGACTCGCCGGTGGCCCAGCTCTGGCCGAAATCAAAGGTGACGATCTGCTTGATGAAGATCCACAATTGCACGTAGTACGGCTGGTCGACGCCCAGCTGGCGGCGGATGTTGGCGATGCTTTCGGCACTCGACATCTTGCCGGCCAAAATGTAGGCGGGGTCGCCGCCCACCCAGTTGAACAGGATGAAGACCAGCAGGACGACGCCCAGCATGGTCGGCAGCATCTGCCACAGACGGCGCAGGATATAAGCGAACATAATAATTCCTTGTTGTTATAAGCGCTGCTTATTTATTGGCCGAGGCCGCAGGGGCTGGCGCGGCAACCACGGGCGCGCCCGTGCTGTCGATATCCATATAAGCCCATTCCTGGAACAGGATCGGGTGCTTCTTGTAGCCTTGCACCGTCTTTTGCGCCAGCATGTTGCGGTAGCGCGCATAGCCGATCAGGGCGCCCGCGTTCACTTCCAGGCGGCGCGCCATCTTGTGGAACAGCTCGTCGCGCTCGGGGCTGGCCGGCATGTGCTGGCTGGCCGCGTACCACTTGTCGTATTCCGGGTCCTGGTAGCAGCCATTGTTGTTCTGGTGCGTGTTCGGGCCGTAAAACAGCTGCATGAAGTTGTCGCCGTCCGGATAGTCGGCCAGCCAGGGCGCCGTGCGCGTCTGCATCTTGCACTGCTTTTCCGTCTTTAAAATGTCGGAAAAGATCATGCGGTCGTTTTCCATGCGAATGCCCAGCGAGTTGTAGGTCTTGCGCCACATTTCCGCCTGCAACACGCCATTGGCTTCATTGCGCGAGGCGTAGCGGATCAGCAGCGGCTTGCCATCGGGCAAGGTGCGCCAGCCGTCGGCGCCCTTCTTGTAGCCGAATTTGTCCAGCAATTTGTTCGCCAGCACGGGATCGTATTGCAGCAGCGATTTGTAGTGCGGGTCGTAGCCGACGACGCCCGGCGGAATCGGATAGTCGAGGCGCTTGGCCTGGCCATTCCAGATGATGCGGATTTCTTCGTCGATATTGTGCGCCATGGCAATGGCGCGGCGCAGGGCGATCTTTTCCTTGCTGAAGCCACCGAGGGTGGGGTCTTCCATGTTCCAGTAGTAATAGCTGATCTCGGGATCAAGCAGGCGCGACAACTGCACGCCCTTCTCCGCCAGTTCCGGGCGCAGCTTGCCGTTCAGCAGCGCTTTCGGCGCCAGCGGGCCGTCGAGCCAGAACACGTCCGTGCCGCCGCTCTGGAAGGACAGCCAGCGCGACTGGTCTTCGATCATCACGGAAATTTCGATGCGGTCGATGGCGGGAATGCGCTTGCCCTGCATCTGGCGCACGATGCGCTGGTCGTCCGGATCATCGCCGGCCATGAAATTCCACGTCTCGGGCAAATGCTGGGTGTTGCGGTTCAGGACGATGCGGTTGCCGCGCGTCCATTCCCCCAAGGTGTAGTAGCCGGTGCCGACGGGATTCGAGCCCACTTCGCCCTTCACGTCGCCATATTTTTCCACCACTTCGCGCGCCAGCGCGGCCGTCGGCACATAGGCCAGGATCATGGGGAAATTGAAGTCGGTCTTGGTGAGGGTCACGCGCAAGGTGTACGGATCGAGGATTTCCAGGCCGGCGACCTTCTTGTTGTAGTCGAGCTTGTTCGACTTGCCCGCTTCCTTTGCCAGGTCGTCGAGGCCGACGATCTTGCCTTCGAACAGCCAGCTGTGGGGCGAGGCCAGGCGCGGGTCGAACAGGCGCTTCCACGAATACACATAATCGGCCATCGTCAGTTCGCGGCGCTTGCCGCCGAACGCGGCGTCCGGCGTGAACAGGATGCCCTTCTTCAGGCGGATGGTGTAGGTCTTGCCGTCGCTTGAGACTTCCGGCATGGCGGCGGCCGCGCCCGGCACCACCTTGACGGGGCGCGCCAGGTAGTCGTAGGTGTACAGGGTATCGAAGATGGCCTGCGTGATGTGGTTCGAATACAGGTCGCGCGCGGTGGCGGGGTCAAAGCCCGTTTCGGCGGCCGGCAGGATATAGCGCAAGGTTTTGACCGGCGCCGCCGCGGGGGCATCGGCGGCAATGGCCGCCAGCGGCAGGGTGGCCAGGCAGGCGAGCAGCGCCACGCGCCGCATCCATGGTGACTTCATGTAATACCCTTCATCTCGATTATCTGGCGCACCGTATTGGTGCGCTTGTACTGGCTTCCCCCTGTGATACAGGATTCCACCGCCAAAACCAGTCCATCCTCGCAAGATCTATGCCTTGTTTCCCGCCAGTCGCGCCGCTGCCCTGGTGCGCTGGAAAAAGGCGTAACGATAACGCATATTTTGTTCGCCGGGCAAAAAGCCGAACACGGCCGTGGCGCGCAGGCACGCATGCCGGCGGCGCGGCAAATAAAATTCCGCAGCGCAGCATCGACTGCGGGCTGCCCTGAAAAGACATGGTGGTAGAAACGCTTACGGCCGCGAATGGCAATAGTTTTTATGGCCATACGTAAAGTCCGCATCGCAGTGCAACATTGAAATATTTACAAACAACGCAAGGGGTTATATTTTAAAAAAACACTGTTGTTTCCATGTTGAAAGAGCATGTGTCCTCGTTGACAAGCTTTCTCGGCAAATGGTCATATCAGTGGCGGCATGACAAGAAAATGCCGCAGTACCCACAGCGATTGCCGACGCAGCAATCTTTATCACCACAGGAAAGCTGGACCGTACAACGGCCGGCCCACCTTACTTTCGGAGTTCTGAGAATGATGATGGAAACAGTGATATCCCGCTCCGTGCGCCTGATCTTTTCGGGCAGCGTGGCGGCAGCCAGCCTTGGCATGATGGTTGCGCCGGCGATGGCGCAAGACAGCAATTTGCAACGTGTGGAAATTACCGGATCGAGCATCAAGCGGGCCACGGCGGAAACGGCGTCGCCGGTGCAAGTGGTCACCCGTGACGATTTGATGAAATCCGGCAAGGCGACTGTCGCCGAGTACCTGCAAACCCTGACCGCCGACGGCGCCGGTTCCCTGCCGACGGGCTTCGGCAACGGTTTCGCCGCCGGCTCGACGGCCATTTCCCTGCGCGGCCTGGGCGCCACCTCGACCCTGGTCTTGCTCAACGGCCGCCGCATGGCGCCCTTCGCGCGTGCCGATGACGGCCAGAAGAGCTTTACCGACCTGTCCACGGTGCCGATGCAGATCGTCGAACGCATCGAAATCCTCAAGGATGGCGCATCGTCCACCTATGGCGCCGACGCCATCGCCGGCGTCGTCAACATCATCCTGCGCAAGGACTTCGAAGGCCTGACCCTGAAGGGCGACACGGGCATATCCGGCGACAGCGACGCCAGGCAGCACCGCGCCTCGCTCACCTTTGGCAAGGGCAACCTGGACACGGACCAATACAATGTCGTCTTCAATGCGGAATACGCCAAGTCGGACATGCTGATGAACAGTGACCGCGCCGGCCGCAAATGGATCGGCAAGTCCGACCTGCGGCCATATGGCTACGCGATCAACACCCAGTTCGCCGGCGGCTACATCAATCGCAACAACGACGCCAATGCCTCGCCGACGGGCCTGATCCGCGATCCCGTCACCAACGACTACGTCTCGCTGCCCGGCTGCGCCAACTTGTCCGTGTCGTCACCGCAAGATCCGAAGGGCGGCTGCCTGTGGCACCACGACCAGTTCCGTTCCATGCAGCCGAAGATCGAATCGATCAACCTGTACACGCGCGGCACCTGGCAAGTCAATGCCGACACCCAGGTGTATGCGGAAGCGGGCTACTCGAAACGCAACACGGCGTTCACCATGATCCCGCCATCGGTGACGCCGACCATCGCCTTCCCGCCGAACGACAGCAACAAGGCGGGCGTCATCAACTACGCCACCGGGGAAAACACCAGCATCGTGCTGGCCGCCAACCACCCGCAGAATCCGTATGGCAAAGAGGTGCGCGTGCGCTACCAGGCCTTTGACGTCGGCGCCAGCACGCGCAAGGCGAATAACGAGTTCAACCGCATCGTGCTTGGCGTCAAGGGCAGCGCCATGGGCTGGGACTACGATGCCGGCTATACGCATTCGGAATCGAAGCTGCACCTCGATTACAGCAACATGCTGAACATGGCCATCGTCAAGGCGGCCCTCGGTGATTCCAGTCCAGCAAACAAGTATTTTCCGTACTACATCGGGGCGCAGGCGTACAAGAATCCCGCTTCGCTGTACGCGGCCATGGTGACCAACGCCACCTCCGACTCCACCACCAAGCTCGACATCATCGATTTCAAGGCGTCGCGCGAACTGATGCAGTTGCCGGGCGGCGCCATGGGCCTGGCCGTGGGTGCGGAACACCGCCGCGACAAGCTCGACAATCCTTCCCTGTCGGGCACGCAAGACGGCTCCATCAATGCCAGCTATGTCGCCGCCAAGGGCGACAGCAAGGTGTCCGCCGTCTTCCTGGAAGTGCTGGCGCCCGTGATCAGGACGGTGGAATTGTCCGCAGCCTTGCGCTACGACAAATACGACCGTTTTTCATCGACCACGCCGAAGCTGGGCGCCAAGTGGACGCCGCTGAAAACCTTCGCCGTGCGCGGCACGTATTCGGAAGGTTTCCGCGCCCCCGGGCCGGCAGAGAGCAATGCCAGTTCGCAATCGACGGGGACCTCGACCGTCAGCGATCCCGTGCGCTGCCCGGGCGGCAAACAGCTGCCGGGCGCCAACTCCAGCGACTGCGAACTGCAAGTGGCCGCCGTCAAGGTGGGCGACCCGAACCTGAAACCGGAAAAGTCCAAGGGCTACACCCTGGGCATCGTGTGGGACCCGTTCAACGATACCAGCCTGTCGCTGGACGGCTGGAAGATCAAGCGTGAAAACGAGATCAATCCCCTGCCCTACAACGAAGCGGCCGCCCTGCCGAACGCGATTCGTTCCGACAACAACCTCGTCATCAATGGCGTGGTGGTGCCGAATACGGGTACCTTGCTGATCACCAAGGCGCCATACCGCAACTCCAGCTACACGGAGATCAAGGGGATCGACCTGGACGTCAAGCAGCGCGTGCGCCTGGGCGACTATGGCCGCGCCACCTTCGGCCTGACCTGGACGCATATCGCCTCGTGGGTGCGCGCCGAGTCAAGCACCGTGCGCTACCAGTTCGCCGGCACGCATGGCAATTGCGATACATCAAACTGCGCCGGCACGCCGAAGGACAAGATCAATCTCACCGGCTCGTGGGACCTGGGCAACTGGAATCTCAGCGGCGTGCTCAACTATCGCTCCGACATGAAAAACATCAAGTTTGAAGGCGATCCCTGCGCTTCCAAACTGGCCAACGGCACGCCGGCGCCGAACGGCTGCAAACTCGCCTCGTTCACCACGCTCGACCTGTCGACCCGCTGGAACTACAGCAAGCAGCTGCAATTGTTTGCCTCGGTCAGCAACGTGACCGACAAGATCGCCCCGCTCGACCCGCTGACCTACGGCGCCATGAGCTACAACCCGATGGATGCCAGCGGCGCCATCGGCCGCTACTTCAAGCTGGGGGCCAGCTACAAGTTCTTCTAGGCGCGGCCCGCGCCTTCGGCAAGGCGGCGTGACTATCGCCATGCCATCCACGCCAGCGCCCGTTGCACCGCAGCGGGCGTTTTTTATTTTGCGGCCAGACGCGGGCAGCGACTACGCGCCGCTTGCGCAAAAATGCGGCACAAAATGGCGCTTTCTTGTTTTAAATCAGTACCAATGCAGCACTGCGTTGTTTAAGTACACAAACGCATTTGCCATGTTGACAGGGACTTTTGCAGATCATTACAGTTGATCAATTGAAAAGATATAAATACTTTTCATTGTTCTCGGTGCGCCAACCGGCGCGGCCGTTCTTGCCCTTTTAGCCAACCGCTTTCCCAGGAGTCTAGAACATGATCAGAGAAATACGCTTGTCCCGTTCCATCCGTTTGATCTGCGCCGGCGGGCTTGCCGCCGGGCTGTTGAGTCAGCAGGCATACGCGCAAGACGCCAGCGACACGGGCAGCATGCAGCGCGTCGAAGTCACCGGCTCTTCCATCAAGCGGCTGGTATCGGAAACCGCCACGCCTCTCTCCATTTTCAAGGCCGAAGATTTCGCCAAGCAGGGCCTGACCACGGCCCAGGAAGTCCTCAGCAAGATTCCCTCGAATTCCTCCAGCATGGGCAGCGGCAATGCCGTCGGCGGCAATACCAGCGGCCTGCCCACGGGCGGCCAGGCCAGCGCCGACTTGCGCGGCCTGGGCGGCGACAAGACCCTGGTGCTGCTCAATGGCCGGCGCATCGCCAACCATCCGTATGACGGCGCCAGCGTCGACCTGAACATCATCCCGATCGCCGCGCTGGAACGTGTCGAAGTGCTGCGCGACGGCGCCTCGGCCATCTATGGCACGGACGCCATCGGCGGCGTCATCAACTTCATCACCAAGCGCTCGATCAATGTCACCAACATCACCGCCGAGGTGGTATCCCCCGAGCACAAGGGCGGCGGCGAACACCGCATCAACCTGTCGACGGGCTTCGGCAAGCTCGACACTGACGGCTACAATATTTTCGGCGTCGTCGACTACCACAAGCAAAAGGTGCTCACGTCGCAAGACCGCGATTTTTCCAAGACCGGCATCATCCCGTCGCGCGGCCTGTCGCTGACCAGCGGCACCACATTCCCCGGCAACTACTTCGATGCCGCCGCCAATGGCGGCGATGGCCTGGCCGGCAACCCGTATGCGGCCACGGGCTGCAGTCCGCCGCTGTCGGTCGCGGCCGCCAATGGCACCTGCCGCCAGGACTACACGCGCCAGATCGACAACTTGCCGGAGCAGGAACAGGTGGCCTTCTTCGGCAAGGGCGCCTTCAAGCTGGGCGGCGGCCACCTGGCCACCGTGGAATACTTGCACTCGGAAAACAAGGTCAAGGCGCGCACGGCGCCGCCGCCGCAAACGGGCTTGATCCTGCCCAACACCAGCAAATACTATCCGGGCAATGCGGGCGGCGTGCCAGCCCAGCCGGGCCTGTCTGGCCAGCCCCTGAGCGTCAACTGGCGCCCCGTGGAAGCAGGCCAGCGGCAGATCGATTCGGAGGGCAAGGCGGACCGCCTGGTCGCGGCCATCGAAGGCGAAGTGGCGGGCTGGGACTACAAGACGGGCCTGAGCCATGCCATCAGCAAGTCGTCGGAAAAATTCACGGGCGGCTATGTGCAGGATGCGTCGTTCGCCGCTGGCGTGCTGAACGGCATCCTGAATCCCTTCGGCCTGCAAGATGCGGCGGGCAAGGCTTACCTGGACAGCACCGCCCTGCGTGGCGAGGTACAGAACGCCAAGGTCACCACCACGGGTTTCGACATCAAGGGCAGCCGCGAGCTGACGCAGCTGGCCGGCGGCCCGCTGGCCATCGCCCTGGGCGGCGAACTGCGGCGCGAAAAGGCGGAATTCAACGTGAACCGCGAGATCGCCAGCCAGGCCGCCAGTTCCGGCCTGTCCGGCTCGCTGTCGAAAGATGGTTCACGCACCATCCAGGCCGTCTTTGGCGAGATCAACTTGCCGCTGATCAAGGACCTGGAAGTGCAGCTGGCGGCCCGCTTCGACCACTACAGCGACGTCGGCAGCACCACCAATCCGAAGCTGGCCCTGCGCTACCAGGCCAGTAGCGCGCTGGTGCTGCGCGGCTCGGCCAGCACGGGTTTCCGCGCCCCTACCCTGTTTGAAAAAAACGCACCGCCATCGAAGAACGATACCAACGACTCGTATGACGATCCCATCCTGTGCCCTGGCGGCGTGCCGCAGCCGGGCGCCAATCCCCTGCGCGATTGCGACTTGCAGCAATTCAAGCTGCAAGGCGGCAATGAAAAGCTGAAACCGGAAAAATCCACCACCTTCGCCTTCGGCCTGGTACTCGAACCCATCAAGGAAGTGACCGTCGCCATCGATTACTGGAACATCCACCTGAAGGACAAGATTTCATCCTTGCCCGAGCAATCGATCTACGGCAACTATGAAAAATACAAGGATCTGTTCCTGCGCAATCCCGATGGCTCGCCATTCGCGATTCTCGACTTGAACGACAACCTGGGCGAAGTCAAGACGGACGGCATCGACCTGAGCCTCAATGCGCGCCTGGCACGCGGCGCGTATGGCGACTTCAGCGTATCGGTGGACGGCACCTGGACCCACAAGTATGACTACCAGAACGAACGGGGCGGCGCATTCATCGCCAACGTGGGGCGCTATGCGGACAACAATCCCGTCTTCCGCTGGAAGCACACGGCGGCATTGAACTGGCGCATGGGCAACTGGGGCGCCACCGTGTCGCAATCGTTCAAGTCCGGCTACACGGACCAGAACCAAGTCGATCCCCAGTACAAGCACGACGTGCCCTCGTACAGCCTGCTGAGCGTGTCGGGCAGCTACGCCTGGAAAGGCTTGCTGCTGACGGCCGGCGTGAAAAACCTGTTCGACAAGGAACCGCCGTTCTCGAACCAGGGCACGCTGTTCCAGAAAGGCTATGACCCGCGCTACACGGACCCGATCGGGCGCGCCTACTACTTGCGTGGCAGCTATACGTTTTAAGGGAGAGTGACGGGAAAAACAGACAGGACAGGCAGCGCTGGCGACAGCGCGCCAGCAACGGAAAAGCGGCGCCATCAGCGATGATGTGCGCCGTTTTATTTTACGCATCTGAGCACGCCTGACAAGGGTTCACGATATTTTATTACTGAAGTAATGTAAAAATATTAGCAATTTGTTGCATTTCGTCCAAAAAGTCTGTCTGAAATTGACAATCTGAATCGTGAATGTTTTGATGATGGGCCTGAAAATTTACAGAATTTTCGTTGGCTAATTTGAAAAGAAGCAAATAAATTGTTGGTAAGCAACAAGTTATTTCAAAATAAATGCCATCTTTATCACAATAACAAGGAATTTCAGATGATGATAGAAAATGTAATATCGCGCTCCTTGCGCCTGATGTTTGCTGGCAGCATCGCCTTGGGCATGCATGCAGCGTATGCGCAAGAAACAACAGATGGCAGCATGCAGCGCGTGGAAGTGACCGGTTCGAGCATCAAGCGTCTGGCGTCTGAAACGGCATTGCCGATCACCTCGATCAAGGCTGACGACTTCGCCAAGCAAGGCTTGACGACGGCACAGGAAGTCCTGTCCACCATTTCCATGAATCAAAGTTCGCAAAGCAGCTCGCAATCCGTCGGCTCCGGTACCGGCGGCCAGTCCGTTGCCGACCTGCGCGGCATCGGCGGCGACAAGACCCTGGTTCTGCTGAATGGCCGGCGCATCGCCAGCCACCCGTTCAACGGCTCGTCCGTCGACCTGAACATCATCCCGATCTCGGCCCTGGAAAGAGTCGAAGTGCTGCGTGACGGCGCTTCCGCCATCTACGGTACCGACGCCATCGGCGGCGTGATCAACTTCATCACCAAGCGTTCGGTCAAGGGCGGTTCCGTGACCGTCGAACATTACGAGCCACAAAAATCGGGCGGCGGCGACGAGTCGCGCCTGAACCTGTCGGCCGGCTATGGCGACCTGAACAAAGACGGCTTCAACGTCTTCGGCGTCGTCGACGTGCACCGCCAGTCGGCGCTGAGCGCGTCCGACCGTTCCTTCTCGAAGAGCGGCTACATCCCGAGCAAGGGCGTGGATAACCTGAGCGGCACCACCTTCCCGGCCAACTTCTACGATACCGGCAATGGCGTGATCGGCAACCCGGCCTTCGCCGGCGGTTGCGTGGGCGCGAACCTGTACAAGAATACGTCGGGCAAGAGCACGTGCGCCATGGATGTCACCCCGTTCATCCAGGCCATTCCAAAGACCCAGCAGGAATCCTTCCTGGGCAAGGCCAGCTTCAAGCTGAACCAGGACCACCTGGCCACCATCGAGTACCTGCACTCGCGCAGCACCAACGAAGCGGCCATCTCTCCGCCGCCAATGTCGAACATCGGCATCCTCATGTCGTCGAGCTCGCCGTACTACCCGGGCGGCAGCGGCGGCGTGCCTGCCGTGGCCGGCCTGTCGGGCGAAGCGCTGGACATCAGCTGGCGTCCAGTGGCATCGGGCCAGCGCCGCGGCTTCGACACCAGCACCTCGGACCGCCTGGTACTGGCCTCCGAAGGCGTGCTGGGCGCATGGGACTATAACGTTGGCCTCAGCTACTCCGTCAGCAAGGCCACCAGCGCCTTCACGGGCGGCTACCTGAACGACCAGCGCATCATCGACGGCGTTGGCAGCGGCATCCTGAATCCGTTCGGCGAACAAAGCGCCGCCGGCCAGGCCTACCTGAATGATTCCGTGCTGAAAGGCGAGTACCTGAGCGCCAAGATGACCAGCACGGCGGTCGACGCCAAGGTCAGCCGTGAACTGTTCAACCTGCCTGCCGGCGCCGTCGGTTTCGCCGTCGGCACGGAATTCCGCAACGACAAGGCGGAATACAATGTGAACCGCGACCTGGCTGGCCAGGCATCGAGCTCCGGCTACGCCGAAGCGCAGAACCAGTCGGGCAGCCGCAACATCGCCGCCATCTTCTCCGAGCTGAGCATTCCAGTCGTGAAAGACCTGGAACTGTCGCTGGCCGCCCGTTATGACCACTACAACGACGTCGGCGGCAGCTTCAACCCGAAAGTCGGCGTACGCTGGCAGCCAACGAGCCAGGTGCTGCTGCGCAGTTCCTACAATACCGGTTTCCGCGCGCCAACCCTGTATGACCTGCATGGCCCGCAAACCAAGACCTTCACGGCCAACAAGTATGACGACCCGCGCCTGTGCCCTGGCGGCGTCGCCGTTCCTGGCGCCAACAGCAACGTCGCCTGCGGCGCGCAGCAATACATCCGTTCGGGCGGCAATCCGGACGTCGGCCCAGAGAAATCGAAGACCTTCAGCGCCGGTATCGTCATCGAGCCGGTCAAATCGGTCACCGTATCGCTCGATTACTTCAAGATCAAGCTGCGCGACAAGATCGGTACCGTGGCCGAACAGACCCTGTTCGACAACTACGATAAATATCAAAGCAACTTCATCTACACGGCTGACGGCAAGCTCGACTACGTCCTGGCCACCCTGGGCAACCTGGGTGAAATGCACACCTCGGGCATCGACCTGGGCCTGAACTGGAAATTGCCACGCAGCCAGTACGGCAACTTCACGTTCAACTTCGACGGTACCTGGGTTCAGAAGTATGAGTACCAGAACGAGCGCGGCGGCGAGTTCGTGCAAAACGTCGGCGTGTATGGCGACAATGCACCGGTATTCCGCTGGAGACATAATGCCTCCCTGCAATGGAATATGGACAAGTGGAACGCCACGCTGTCGAACAAGTACATGAGCGGCTACCGCGACCAGAACTACGTCGATCCTGAATTCGAGCAAAGCGTCAAGGCGTACTCGGTTTGGTCGCTGTCGGGCGCCTACTCCGGCTTCAAAAACACGGAACTGACCGTCGGCGTGAAAAACCTGCTGAACGAAGATCCACCGTTCAGTAACCAGATCGGTACCTTCCAGTCCGGCTACGATCCACGCTACGCTGATCCGCTGGGCCGCACCTTCTACGTGCGCGCAACCTACAAGTTCTAAGTACACCTGACATAAGCTACTGCGCGTCGCGATTTGCGGCCTGCGATGCTCACTGTGCTCAAGCACAGTTCCGCGTCTCGGCCGCAACTTGCTGCCGCTCGCTACGCTTCTGTCAGGCGTCTTGAATGCATTAAAAAAGCCCGGAAAGCTTAGCTTTCCGGGCTTTTTTTCATGCTGCGCGCCGCTTTATTCCTGGTCGCCCTGCAGGCGGCGCTGTTTCACGGCCGCCGCCAGGTTTTCCAGCACGGCCACGCTGGCGCTCCAGTCGATGCAGCCATCCGTGACGGACTGGCCATAGATCAATTCCTTGCCCGGGATCAAATCCTGGCGGCCCGCCACCAGGTGCGATTCCACCATCACGCCAACGATGCGGCCATCGCCGCCCGCCACCTGGCGGGCGATGTCGGCGCACACGGGGATCTGGTTTTCCGGCTTTTTCGAGCTGTTCGCATGCGAGGCGTCGATCATCAGGCGCGCCGCCAGGCCCTGGGCGGCGATGGCCTTGCAGGCTTCGTCCACGCTGGCCGCGTCATAGTTCGGCGTCTTGCCGCCGCGCAAGATGATGTGGCAATCCTCGTTGCCGTTGGTCGAGACGATGGCCGAGTGGCCGCCCTTGGTGACGGAGAGGAAATGGTGCGGCTGCGAGGCGGCCTTGATGGCTTCCACTGCGATTTTCACATTGCCGTCCGTGCCATTCTTGAAGCCGACCGGGCACGACAGTCCCGACGCCAGTTCGCGGTGCACCTGCGACTCCGTCGTGCGCGCGCCGATGGCGCCCCAGCTGATCAGGTCGGCAATGTATTGCGGACTGATCACGTCGAGGAACTCGGTACCGGCAGGCAAGCCCAGTTCATTGATGTCGCGCAACAATTCGCGCGCCATGCGCAAGCCGTCGTTGATGCGGAAGCTGTTGTCCATGTACGGATCATTGATCAGCCCTTTCCAGCCCACCGTGGTGCGCGGCTTCTCGAAGTACACGCGCATGACGATTTCCAGCTCGCCGGCGAAACGCGCGCGCTCCTTGACCAGCAGGCGCGCATATTCCATGGCCGCCTTGGTATCGTGGATGGAACAAGGCCCGATCACCACCATCAGGCGGTCGTCCTGGCCATGCAGGATGCGGTGCAGGGCGATACGGGCGTTGGCGGCGGTCTGTTCGGCTTGCTCCGAGCAGGCGAATTCGCGGATCAGGTGGGACGGCGGGGTCAATTCCTTCATTTCGCGAATACGCAAATCATCGGTGCGGGGCATCATTTTCTCCAAAATTTGAACAAGGGTAAAACATCTGGGTAAAAAAAAACCGCCATCAGTGGCGGTTTTTTAGAATTTGCTGGGATCTCGTTTTTGCTGCTACGTGAACCGACCGCTACTCCACCGCCTTTGGGTTGGAATTGCTAAAGTAAAAATAAGCGGTAAAAAAAGCGTAGCCGAACATTCGAGTCATCCTATGGGGTTTGACTGACTATAACAAGCTTTTGCATCGCTTGGCAAGAATTTTGTCCGGCACTGTTTTGTGGTGCGCGCACCACAAACGCGCTGAAAAAGCACCGGCACCCGGCGCACACCTGATCCAGATCGAATCGCCGCCACCGTTCCCCGGCAAGACTGGAGGGCCTGTTACACACCATCCACGCCACATCGGGAGAGCACAATGACACCATCGACACCCTGCAAG
>CAUSDR010000078.1:0-16789 GCA_963530105.1 uncultured Janthinobacterium sp. | reverse complement strand
GCAGGGCGCCCAGTATCATGGTGATGCGCAGCAGGGGCGTGCGGGTTTTCATGTGGTGGTTCCTGTGAGGGGGCGGCAGCGGCGCGAGCGGTGCGCGGCAGCGCCATGGCGGTATGCCGGCCGGGCCGAAAATGTTGCGTTTGGCATCCCTTGATTATAGACGAGGCCTTGGCAACAGGCAGCCCGGCAGGCCGCCGTGGCCCGCGTCACTGGCCGATGTGCAATCCCAATGACGCCAGCTTGCCGAAATCGACCGGCTTGGCAAAGTGTTCATTGAAGCCCGCCGCCAGCGCCGCCTGGCGGTCGTGCTCCTGGCCGTAGCCCGTCAGCGCGACGAGCAGGAACTGCTGCGGGATCGGCAGCTGGCGCAATTTGACGGCCACTTCGTAGCCATTCATGTCGGGCAAGCCGATGTCGAGGAAGACGATGTCGGGCTTGAATTCCAGCGTGCGTTCGGCCGCCTGCGCGCCCGTGTAGGCCGTGCGCACCGTGTGGCCGTACATTTCCAGCAATTCGGCCAGGGTGTCGGCCGCATCGCTGTTGTCGTCGACGACGAGGATGCGCTGGCTGCTGCCGGCGGTGGCCGGCGCCGGCGCGGCGGCCGGCAGGGGCACGTTGGCGTCGAGCGGCAGATGGACTTCGAAGGTGCTGCCCAGGCCCACGCCGGGACTGCTGACGCTGACCTGGCCGCCGTGCAGTTCCACCAGGGTGCGCACCAGCGACAGGCCGATGCCCAGGCCATCCTGCACCCGGTCCGGCGAGTGGCCGCTCTGCGCGAACAGGCCGAAGATGCTGTCGATGCTGGTCGCGGCGATGCCGATGCCATTGTCGGCGAGGCGTATGCGCACGTTGTCGCCGTCGCGCGCGGCGCCGATGGCGATGCGCCCGCCCGGCGCCGTGAACTTGGCCGCGTTGAGCAGCAGGTTGGCGACGATCTGCGACAGGCGCACGGCGTCGCCGCAGACCCACAGTTCCTCCTTGGGCAGGTCGATGTCGATCGCATGGCCGCGCGCCTCGATGCTGTGCGAGCTCGTTTCCAGCGCGCTGCGGATCACGCTGGCCAGGCTCACGCTTTCCCACTGCAGCGAGATCTTGCCCAGCGAAATGCGCGACACGTCGAGCAGGTCGTCCACCAGGCGCACCAGGTGGTCGGTGTGGCGGGCGATGGTGCGGCGCGCGTTGTCCTGCATGGCCGGCACGACGGGATCGAGCTTGCACAGCAGGGCCAGCGCCGTGCGGATGGGGCCGAGCGGGTTGCGCAGTTCATGCGCCAGGGTGGCGAGGAATTCGTCCTTGCGGCGGTCGACTTCGCGCAGTTCGCGCTCGACCTGGCCCAGGCGCAGCAGCGCCCGCACGTTGGCGATCAGTTCGTCCGCCTCGATCGGTTCGACCAGATAATTGTCGGCGCCGCCGTCGAGGGCGCGGATCTTGTCGGCCGTGCCGATGCACGAGGCCGACGTTTGCAGCACCAGGATGGTGTTCGTCTCGGCGCCGCCTTTCAATTGGCGGCACACTTCGAGGCCGTTGATGTCGGGCAGCTTGACATCGAGCAGGATCAGGTTGGGGCGGTCCTGGCGCGCGCGCAGCAGCGCGTCGCCGCCATTCGAGGCCTCGATCACCTTGAAGCCGGCGCGCGTGAGGATGCGCGACTTGGCGTAGCGTGCGCCGTCGCTGTCATCGACGTTGAGGATCAGAGCATCGCTGTTGTTATCCGGTAGCATGCGCATTATCCCTGGTGGTGGTGCCTTGCGGCGGTGCCGGCTCTTGCCGGTGGTGGGTGTGGCCGATCAGCGCGCGCAGGGTCGACAGCAGTTGCTGGCGCAGCAGGGGCTTGACGTAATACGCGTCCGCGCCCAGCGCCAGGCCCTTGCGCTTGTCGTCGATCTCGGTGGCGACGATGACGGGCACCTGGCGCCGCAGCGGGTCGTTTTTCAGTTCCGCCAGCCAGTGCCAGGCATTTTCGCCGTGCAGCAGGATGTCGAGGATGACGGCAGCGGGGCGCTGCTGTTCCCAGCGCTCCTGCGCTTCGCGCACGCTGCGCGCGGCCACCACGCGAAATTCGCTGCCGGCCAAAAATTTCTCGTACAGCAGGCGGATGGGCGGGTTGTCTTCCACCACCAGCACGGGGATGCGCTGGTCGTTGCCATTGTCGTTGGCGGGCGCGCACGGCGACTGGCTGCCTTCGGGCGCCTGGTAGCTGACGGGCAGGACGACGGAAAACAGCGAACCCTTGCCCGGGGTGCTTTGCACCTCCACCGTGCCATTGAGCAGGGTCGCCAGGTTGCGGCACAGGGGCAGGCCCAGTCCCGTGCCCCTGACCTTGCGCTGCATGTGGTTTTCCACCTGGCTGAATTCCTCGAAGATCACCTGCACGTCGTCGGCGGCGATGCCCAGGCCCGTGTCGGAGACGGAAAAGCGGATCGCGTCCCGCTCCGGCAGCGGCGTGGCGCTGACGATGATGGCGCCCGCTTCCGTGAACTTGAGGGCGTTGGAGATGAAGTTGCGCAGGATTTGCGACAGCTTGCCTTCGTCCGTGTGGATGTGCAGGGCCGGATCGGGAGCGATGAAGGTCAGCGTCAGCGACTCGGACACCAGCAGCGGGCGCAGCATGCCGCGCAGGGCGCTGAACAGGTCGGCCACCTGGAAGCTGTTGGCGTGCACGTCGACCTTGCCCGCCTCGATCTTGGCCAGGTCCAGCAAATCGTTGACCAGGTCGTTCAGGCCGACGGCGCCCTGCAGGATGAACAGCACCTGCTTTTCCTGCTCGTCCGACAGTTCGCCGTCGACGCGGTCCAGCAGCAGCTTGGACAGGGCGCGGATGGAACTGAGCGGCGTGCGGAATTCATGGCTCATGTTCGACAGGAAGCGCGACTTCATCTGGTCGGCGCGGCGCAGGTGGTCGGCCTTTTCATCGAGCTCCGCATACAGCGCCACGACGCCGCGGTTGGTGTCTTCCAGTTCGCGCGTCAGCTGCAGCAGGTCTTCCTGGCGCGTTCTCAGCTCGTCCAGGGTGGCCAGCAGCTCGCGGTTCTGCTGCTGCACTTCGGCCACGGTGATATCCGATGGCAGCGCCTGCAGGCTGCCGCCCAGGGCGCCGATTTTCTGCCCGTCGAGCAGGGGCGCGTCGCGCGGAAACAGCTTTTGCAAGGTGATTTCCGTGCCTTCGCCCGGCACGCTGCGGATATGGCAGCGATCCATCAGGCGCTGCGCGCCGAGGATGCCCAGGCCCATGCCCGTGGGCGAGCGGTAGGTGCCGCCCAGGATCTGCTCGAGCTGTTTGATGCCCGGCCCCTGGTCTTCGATGCGGATGGTGAGGAGCTGGGGCGCCGTCATGCCATCGATGGCGAAATGGATCTTTCCGCTGCCAGCGTAGTTGTAGACATTGCGCGCCAGTTCCGACACGGCCGTGGCGATGCGCACCTGGTCCTGCACGCCGAAGCCGCACAGGGCGGAGATCTGCCGCGCGCGCTGGCGCGCCCCCACCACATCGAGTTCGCTGGCGATATTCGCCGTCAATATGCGTTGAGTCATGCTCTTCCTTTCCTCATGCCGTTTCTTGTCCCGTCACGGCTTCGTGTTCTTCATGCTCGCGCAGCACCACCACCGTGATGTCGTCGCGGCCGCGCGCAAAGTCGCGGTACAGCACGGCGGCCACCAGGCTGGGGTGGCATTGCGCCAGGCCCGGATACTGTTCCAGGTCCCAGCGCGTGTGCAGGCCGTCGGTATGCATGACCAGCATGGTGCCCAGCTGCCATGGATAGCGGAATTCCTGCACCTTGCGCAGATTGCTGCCGACGATGCCGTTATGCGACAGCAGATGGCGCCGCTGGTGGGCATCGAAGGCGCAGGCGGCGATATTGCCCACGCCGGCGAAGCGCAGCTCGCGCTGCGCGCTGTCGATGTGCGCCACGGCCAGCGCCGCGCCGCGCGTGGCGCGCAAGGCGCCATGGGCCAGGTCGATGAACGGGGCAGGCAGGGGCGGCAGGCCGGGCGAGCTGTCTTCCAGCAGCGCGCTGGCCCGCTCCGACGCCTGCGCCGCGAGGGGGCCGTGGCCCAGGCCATCGGCCACCATCAGGCTCAGTTCATGCCCTTCGCAGACCACGTTCCAGGCGTCGCCGCACACGTGTTCCGAGGCCAGCGGCAGGCACACGGCGCCGATCTGCCAGTTCGGGCTGGCGGGGATGGCGCTGCTGGCGTGCGGTCCCCATATCACCATCATCAGCGCCGTGCCCTTGCCGGGCGCCGTGTACAGGTCGAATTCCTGGCTCAATCGGCGTATCGCGCCCAGGCCCACGCCATACGTGCCCGTGGTGGAATGGCCGTCCTGCATGTGCTGGCGCACGTTCGCCATGCCGGGGCCGCTGTCGATGGCCAGCACTTCGATGCCGCTGGTGCCGCCGCGCAGCACCTTGCGCAGCAGGATTTCACCGTGCCGCGCGTGCTTGACGATATTCGTGGCCGCCTCGCTGATGATGATGGCCAGCTGGCCTGCGCGCACATCATCGAAGCCGACGTGGCGCGCCAGCTCGTTGCCGGCCCGGCGCGCCGCGGCGATCTCGCTCGGTTCGCCGATGGAAAAACGTTGTTGCCTGCGCGGGGCAGGGTACGGCTCCAGGTGATTCAAAACAGCTTCCATTTCGCGATGGTGACGGTGGTGCCCATGCCGGGCGCCGTGTCGATGTGAAATGCGTCGGCCAGGCGCTTGGCGCCACCCAGCCCCAGTCCCAGCCCGCCGCCGCTGGTATAGCCATCGGTCAGCGCCAGGGGGATGTCTTCGATGCCGGGTCCCTTGTCGATAAAACTCAGTTCAAGACCCAGGCGCGCGCCGTCGCGCACGCGCTCGATGTGCGCTTCGCCGCCGCCGCCGTAGCGTAGCGTGTTGCGTGCCAGTTCGCTGGCCGCCGTGATGATCTTGGTTTGTTCGATCAGGCCAAAACCCATGGCGACCATGCTGTCGCGCACCTGCTTGCGCAAGCGCACCACGTCTTCATCGGTGTGCAGCGGCAGCACCTGCGCCGCTTCCTGCGCACCGGCCTGCGTGCGCTCCTGCAGGCCGAGCCGCGCGCCCGCGCCTAGCACGCGGCACCTGTGCGCGTCATTCCCACAGGCTGCCCCGTTCCAGCAGCTTGATGCCCAGCTCCACGTTCAGCGCCGTGCTCACGCCTTCCAGCGCCAGGCCCAGCTCCACCAGGGTGATGGCGACGGCGGGCTGCATGCCGACGACCACGGTGCGCGCGTCGAGGATCTTGGCCATCGCCGCCGTGTTGCTGATCATGCGGCCGATGAAGGAGTCGACGATGTCGAGCGCCGAAATATCGATCAGCACGCCCGTGGCGCGGTCCTTGACGATGCGCGTCGTCAGGTCGTCCTGCAAGGTCATCGCCAGGCGGTCATGCATGTCCACCTGGATCGTCACCAGCAGCAGCCGGCCCATGCGTAAAATGGGGATTCTCTCCATGCGCGCCTCAGTGTTGCTGCTGCTGGTAAGTGATGGTGGAACCCGTGCGTTTCAGGGCCACGACAAAGGCGTCGGCCAGGGTGGCCTTGGTGATCACGTCTTCCAGGTTGACGCCCAGGTGCACAATGGTTTGCGCGATCTGCGGGCGGATGCCGCTGATGATGCAGTCGGCGCCCATCAGGCGTGCCGCCGCGATGGTTTTGAGCAAATGCTGCGCCACCAGGGTGTCGACGGTGGGCACGCCCGTGATGTCGATGATGGCGATCAGGGCGCCCGTGTCGACGATCTTTTGCAGCAGGCTTTCCATCACCACTTGCGTGCGGGCGCTGTCAAGCGTGCCGATCAGGGGCAGGGCCAGCACGTTTTGCCACAGCTGCACCACGGGCGTGGACAGCTCCAGCAATTCCTGCTGCTGGCGCAGGATCACCTGTTCGCGCGCTTTTTGATAGATGGCGATGGTTAGCAGGCCCAGCTCGTCGAACAGCTTGCTGGTGGCAACGACGGCGTCGCCCAGCTGCTGTGGCTGCGCAGCAAGTTCCGTGCGCAGGTAGCTGAACAGTGGTTCCTTGAGGGAAAACACGAAGCTGGCCGTGTCGATCGGCGAATAGCCCTGGCGCACGCGCGACTGCGATATTTCACTGAGCAGCTGCCGCGTGTCGTCCCAGGCGCCGCCTTCGATGTCGAAGGAGTCGCCGCTTTCCAGCGCGCTCACCAGCAGGGGCAGGAATTGCGATGCCTGCTGGCGCAATTCATTTTCCGCAATCTTGTCGCGCCTTACCAAACGCGAGATGAGGCCGGCCATCCAGCCGTCCAGCAATTCCGTGTGGTGTTCGCTGATGATGCTGGCCAGCTGCTGCGGCTGGCCCATGCCCGTCTTGTTTTTCATGCTCATCCTTGGCTGGAGTGGAGGGTGCGGCGCGGCCGCAACGACGCCGCGCTGTGTCCATAAATTATAAGCAGACATGACCATATTGTTATGTCCTCTGGCGCACATAATGGCTAGTTGGATCAACATTTCCTTGGCTAACGATGCTGTTTTAAAGATGTATATGATTTGCCTGTTTAAGGAAATTCCGCTACACTCGCCTTACTCAACAAGAGAAGAGCGCCATGAATATCGACAAATTCAAACAGCAGCACCTGGCCATCCTGGCCGCCATCGATGACTTGCGCCAGCTGGCGCGCGGGGGCGTGGCGGCCCAGGCGCAGGCGATCGCCAGCCAGATCATCGCCATGAGCGGCTTGATCAAGCTGCACCTGGCCGTCGAGCAGCGCTATCTGTATCCGGCCGCACAGGCGTGCGGCGTGGCAAAAGTTGCCCAGCTGGCGCGCCAGTATGAACACGAGATGGAGGGCATCGCCGGCGCCTACCTGGCATTCGCCAGCCGCTGGAACACGCCGGTGCGCCTGGAGGCCGAGCCCGATGCCTTCCGCAGCGAAGCCAATGCCGTGCTGCACGCGCTGCACCAGCGCATGCGGCGCGAAGACCACGATCTGTATCCCGCCATTGCATCATTGGCCTGATTGACTATTTCCACCTGACACAGGAGTTCCACATGCTGACCCAAGCACAACGCGCCATCATCACGGCCACCGTCCCCATCCTCGAGCAGGGCGGCGAAGCGCTGACCCGCCATTTCTACCAGAACCTGTTCCGCGACCATCCCGAAGTGCTGCCGTACTTTAACCAGGCGCACCAGCACAGCGGCGAGCAGCAGCGCGCGCTGGCCAATGGCGTGCTGATGTATGCCAAGCATATTGACCGGCTCGATGCGCTGGGCGGCCTGGTGTCGGTCATCGTCAACAAGCACGTGGCCCTGCAGATCCGCGCCGAACACTATCCGCTGGTGGGCGCCAGCCTGTTGCAAGCCATCCGCGAAGTGCTGGGAGAAGAGGTCGCCAGCGACGCCGTCATCGATGCCTGGGGCGCGGCCTATGGCCAGCTGGCCGACATCCTGGCCGGCGAGGAAGGGCGCATCTATCGGGAAAAGGCGGCGGCGCCGGGCGGCTGGAGCGGCGCGCGCGACTTTATCGTGCGCAGCAAGACCGTGGAAAGCGCGGAGATCACCTCCTTCCTGCTGGCGCCCGCCGATGGCCAGGCCGTGCTCGACTTTGCGCCCGGTCAATATATTGGCGTGGTGGCCACGGTCGACGGCGTGCCCATGCGCCGCCAGTATTCGCTGTCTGCCGCCAGCAATGGCCAGACTTACCGCATCAGCGTCAAGCGCGAAGCGGGCGGCAAGGTGTCCAATTTCTTCCACGACCACGTGCAGGCGGGCGACACCGTGCAGCTGACGCCGCCATCGGGCGACTTCGTGCTGGCCGACAGCGACAAGCCGCTGGTGCTGATCAGCGGCGGCGTGGGCATCACGCCCACGCTGGCCATGCTGGCGGTGGCCCTGCGCGGCACGCGTCCCGTGCATTTCATCCACGCGGCGCGCCACCACGGCGTGCATGCGTTCCGCCAGCAGATCGATGCGCTGGCCGCGCAGCATCCGCAGTTAACACGCTATTACTGCTACGCGGAACATGGCGGTGAAACGGCGGCGCCGGATGCCTTCGCGCCGGACGCCGTCGGTTTGCTGAGCAAGGAGCATCTGGCCGGCTGGCTGCCGGCGTCGCGCGATGTCGATGCGTATTTCCTGGGACCGCAGCCATTCATGCGGGCCGTCAAGCAATACCTGCGCGAACTGGGCGTGCCGGAGCGGCAGACGCACCATGAATTCTTCGGACCTGCCGCCGCGCTGAACTGAGCTGTTGTCCACGCCGTGTTGCCCTGGCGAGAAAAAGCGCCGCCGTAAGGGGCGGGTAAGCCTCGGCCTGTACTGTGAATCCAAGCTCGAAAACAAAAGAGCAGTGTTTACATAACAGGAGGCAACACAATGCATGACGATCTGGTTCAAAAAATCAAGCGCGACCCCAGCTACCATGAGCTGGTCAAGGTGCGCTCCCGCTTCGGCTGGGCGCTGACGGGCTTGATGCTGCTGGTGTACTACGGCTACATCCTGCTCATCGCTTTCAATAAAGAATTTCTTGCCACCAAGACCGGTGTCGGCGTGATGACGTGGGGCATGCCGATCGGCCTGTTCGTCATCGTGTTTACCGTGCTTGTCACGGGCATTTATGTGCGTCGCGCCAACAAGCAATTCGACGACCTGACCAACGCCATCCAGGCACGGGTGCAAGCATGAGCGGCGCCGTCTTGACGCAGCGCAAGCTCTCCTGGGCGGCCCTGGCTGCCTTGGGCGCCACCGCCAGCAACAGCGTGCTGGCGGCCGGCGCCGACCTGGGGCAGGCCCAGCAGCAACCCACCAACTGGACGGCGATCATCATGTTCGCCGCCTTCGTCGTCTTCACCCTGTTTATCACCAAGTGGGCGGCCGCCAAAACCAAGTCGGCCTCCGATTTCTACACGGCCGGCGGCGGCATCACGGGCTTCCAGAATGGGCTGGCGATCGCCGGTGACTACATGTCGGCCGCTTCCTTCCTCGGCATTTCCGCCGCCGTCTTTCTGAACGGCTACGATGGCCTGATCTATGCCATCGGCTTCCTCGTCGGCTGGCCCATCATTACCTTCCTGATGGCCGAGCGCCTGCGCAACCTGGGGCGCTTTACCTTTGCCGACGTCGCCGCCTACCGCTTCAAGCAGGCGCCGATCCGCATTTTCTCGGCGTCCGGCACCCTGGTGGTGGTGGCCTTTTACCTGATCGCGCAGATGGTGGGCGCGGGCCAGCTGATCAAGCTGCTGTTCGGCCTGGAATACTGGATCGCCGTCGTGCTGGTCGGTACCCTGATGATGATCTACGTGCTGTTTGGCGGCATGACGGCCACCACCTGGGTGCAGATCATCAAGGCGGTGATGCTGCTGGGCGGCGCCAGCTTCATGGCCATTGCCGTGCTGGCGCAGTTCAATTTTAGCCCGGAAGCGCTGTTCGCCAAGTCCGTGGAAGTGCACGCCACCAAGGAAGCCATCATGGGCCCCGGCAGCTTCATCAAGGACCCGATTTCCGCCATTTCCTTCGGCATGGCGCTGATGTTCGGCACGGCCGGCTTGCCGCATATCCTGATGCGTTTCTTCACGGTGCCGAGCGCCAAGGAAGCGCGCAAGTCCGTGTTCTGGGCCACCACCTGGATCGCCTATTTCTACATCCTGACCTTCATCATCGGCTTTGGCGCCATCGTGCTGGTAAGCACCAATCCTGAATTCAAGGATGCTGCTGGTAAATTGTTGGGTGGAAATAACATGGCGGCCGTGCACCTGGCCAAGGCCGTGGGCGGCGATGTCTTCCTCGGCTTCATGTCGGCCGTCGCCTTTGCCACCATCCTGGCCGTCGTGGCGGGACTGACCCTGTCGGGCGCCTCGGCCGTGTCGCACGACCTGTACGCCACCGTCTTCAAGAAGGGCAAGGCCACGGGCGCCAACGAACTGAAAGTATCGCGCCTGACCACCATCGCCCTGGGCATCATCGCCGTGGTGCTGGGTATCGTGTTCGAAAAGCAAAATATCGCCTTCATGGTATCGCTGGCCTTCGCCATCGCCGCCTCGGCCAACTTCCCCGTGCTGTTCATGTCGGTGCTGTGGAAAGACTGCACCACGCGCGGCGCCACCATCGGCGGCTTCATTGGCCTGATCACGGCCGTGGGCTTGACGGTGGTGTCGAAATCCGTCTGGGTCGACGTGCTGGGCCATGCCGACGCGCTGTTCCCGTACGCGTCGCCGGCGCTGTTCTCGATGACGGCCGGCTTCATGGGCATCTGGCTGTTCTCGATACTCGACAACAGCCCCCGTGCGCGCATCGACCGCGCCGGCTACGAAGCGCAGCAAATGCGTTCGGAAACGGGCATCGGCGCGGCAGGTGCCAGCGCGCATTGATATTGCTGATGTAGTTGCTGAAACAAACAATGCCCGGTTCGCCGGGCATTGTTGTTTCTGGCGCGCTTACGTTGCCACGCGCAGGGGAATCACGCCCGGCGCCAATGCCGGCGCATCCGGTGCCGGTGCGAGGATCGCCGCCAGGGTCACGGTATCGAGCACGGCCAGGAAGGCGGCCGTGGCCTGTCCCAGCCTGGCCTTCAAGAGGCAATCGGGCGTCAGCGGGCAGGTGTTGCTGTCCGGGTTGAAGCACTCGGCCATGAAGAAATCGCTTTCCGTGTCGCGCACGACGGTGCCGATATTGATCTCGGCGGGGTCGCGCGCCAGGCGCAGGCCGCCATTTCTGCCGCGCACGGTTTCCACGATGCCGGACAAGCCCAGCTGGTGCACCACCTTCATCAAGTGATTCTTCGAGATGGAATGCAGGTCGGCGATGTCCTGGATGGTCACGAGCCGGTCGCGGTGCGTGCCCAGGTACATCAAGGTGCGCAAGGTGTAATCAGTATAGGCAGTCAGTCGCATCGGCAGTGGGGTCGGTAAAGATGTGGATGACATCCTTGTTTCAAGCCGCCAGCATACAGGAAAAGCGCCTGCGCCGAGCCCACCGGCGGCGCAGGCAGGCGTCACTTTTCCGCCTCGAAAGACAAAAGTTGGTTGCCTTTCGTTCAAATGCGTAGTAAATTTTCATATTGTTGCCCAGTCAAATAGCTCGCATGCCCTTTAACGCCCTTGGGGTGGCAATTTTATTGATGGAAATCAAGAGGATGGTGAAACAATAAGGTAAATTTACTACAAATTTGGATGATGGGCGTTTCCCGGCCGGGGAGCGCGTACTACGCAATCTGTGCGGTGCCGGCACGGTGGCCGCCCCAGGAAATGAATACCATGCAAATGAATGAAGTGAAAGACGAGCTGCTGAGCAGCGATATCCGCCAGCTGGGCCGTCTGCTGGGCGACGCCATCCGCAACCACCTGGGCGACCCCGCGTTCGACCGCATCGAGCACGTGCGCCAGCTGGCCATCCGTTTCCGCCGTGACAATGACCAGGATGCCCGCGCGCAACTGTCCGACGCGCTGCAAGCGCTGTCGCAGGAAGAGACCACCCAACTGACGCGCGCCTTCAGCTATTTCTCGCTGCTGGCCAATATTGCCGAAGACCAGCACCACATCCGCCGCACGCGCGCCCACCTGATCGCCGGCTCGCCGCCGCGCCAGGGGAGCCTCAGCCATGCCGTCGGCAATGTGCTCGACGCGGGCCAGGCCGATGCGCTGGCCACGTTCTTTGACGACGCCTTTGTCAGCCCCGTCTTCACGGCGCACCCGACGGAAGTGCAGCGCAAGAGCATCCAGAATTGCCAGATGGCCATCGCGCGCCTGTTGAACGAGCGCGACCGCGTGCAAATGACGCCCGAAGAGGCGGAGCAGAATGAAGAAGCGCTGGGCCGCGGCATCGTCACCTTGTGGCAAACGCGCTTGTTGCGCACGAGCAAGCTGTCCGTCATGGATGAAGTGGCCAATGGCCTGTCGTTTTACGACCACACGATCCTGCGCGAATTGCCGAAATTGTATTCCTCGCTGGAAACCATGCTGGCCCAGCGCGATGCCCGCTGGGAAGACGTGGAATTGCCGAATTTCATGAAAGTGGGCAGCTGGATCGGTGGCGACCGCGACGGCAATCCCTTCGTCACGGCCGACATCCTGCGCAGCACCCTGCAAACGCAAGCCGACAAGGTGCTCGACTTTTACCTGGGCGAATTGCGCAAGCTGGCGTCGCAACTGTCGCTGGCGCAAATCTTGAATTCCTGCAGCGAGCCGCTGCGCGCGCTGGCGGAACGCTCGGCCGATGCGTCGCCGCACCGCGTGGACGAGCCGTACCGCCGCGCCCTGCACGGCATCCACGCGCGCCTGGAAGCGACGCGCGTCGTGCTGTCCGGCAAGGGCAAGCAAGCCGACGGCGTGCAGCCATATGCGTCGGCGGCCGAGCTGCTGGCCGACCTGGACGTGGTCCAGCATTCGCTCGTCAGCAATGGCTTGCGCTCGCTGGCCCGTGGCCGCCTGCGCCAGCTGCGCCGCGCCGTCAAGGTCTTCGGCTTCTCGCTGGCGCCGCTGGACTTGCGCCAGAATTCCGACGTGCACGAGCGTATCGTGGGCGAACTGTTCGCCGGCGCCCAGCCGGGCCTCGTCTACCTGGACCTCGATGAAGAGCAGCGCATCGCCGTGCTGCTGGCCGAACTGGCGTCGCCACGCCTGCTGACGTCGCCATATGCGCAATACTCGGAAGAAACCACCTCCGAGCTGGACATCTTCCGCGCCGTGCGCGAAGCGCATGTCAAATATGGCAAGGAATCGGTGCCGAACTGCATCATCTCCAAGGCGGCCAGCGTCTCGGACTTGCTGGAAGTGGCGCTGCTGCTGAAGGAAGTGGGCTTGCTGCGCCAGGACAGCCGCGAAGTGGACGTCAACATCATCCCCCTGTTTGAAACCATCGACGATTTGCGCGCCGGCCCCGCCATCATGGCGCGCGCCTTCGGCCTGCCGTTCTACCGCGGCTTGCTGGCGTCGCGCGCGGACCAGCAGGAAGTCATGCTCGGCTATTCGGACAGCAACAAGGACGGCGGCTTCCTGACCTCGGGCTGGGAACTCTACAAGGCCGAGATCGAGCTGGTGAATGTCTTCAAGGAATATCACATCAAGCTGCGCCTGTTCCACGGCCGCGGCGGTTCCGTGGGACGCGGCGGCGGCCCCAGCTACGAAGCCATCCTGGCCCAGCCGGCGGGCGCCGTGCAAGGCCAGATCCGCCTGACGGAGCAGGGCGAAGTCATCACGGCCAAGTATGCGAACCCGGAAGTAGGGCGCCGCAACCTGGAAGTGCTGGTGGCCGCCACCATCCAGTCGACCCTGCTGCCGCAGGTGCAATTGCAGCCGAAGGCTTCGGCCGGCGCGGGCCATCTGGCCGCCATGGAAGAGCTGTCCGGCACGGCCCTGAACGCTTACCGCGACCTCGTTTACGGCACGGACGGCTTCGAACAGTACTTCTGGGAATCGACCGTGATTGCGGAGATTGCCGCGCTGAACATCGGCAGCCGTCCCGCTTCGCGCAAGAAATCCACGTCCATCGAAGACTTGCGCGCCATCCCCTGGGTCTTGAGCTGGGCGCAATGCCGCTTGATGCTGCCGGGCTGGTTCGGTTTTGGTTCCGCCGTGCAAGCCTACCTGGCGGCCCACCCGGACGGCGGCGCGGATGTGCTGCGCGGCATGTACACGGACTGGCCCTTCTTTACGTCATTGCTGTCGAACATGGACATGGTGCTGGCCAAGAGCGACATCGCCATCGCCGGCAAGTATGCGGAACTGGTCAAGGACAAGGCCTTGCGCGACGCCATTTTCACGCGCATCCGCGCCGAATACGCGGCCACCCTGGAGGCCTTGAAACTGATCACGGGCCAGGAAGAGTTGCAGCAAGCCAACCCGCTGATGCAGCGCTCCATCCGCAACCGCTTCCCCTACATCGACCCGCTCAATCACGTGCAGGTGGAGTTGCTGAAGCGTTTCCGCGAAGGCAAGCAGGATGCGGCGGCGCGCACGGGCATTCATTTGTCGATCAATGGCATCGCGGCGGGGCTGAGGAATAGTGGTTGATTCTTTTTAACCCGACAACAAATGCTGGGGTCGTACCCTCAGGGTACGACCCCGGTTTTTGCACTTGGGTGGGCTTTACGAACTCAGTAAAAAACATCAAGGAGACAGCATGACCATCAAAGTTGCCATCAATGGCTATGGCCGCATCGGCCGCAATGTCTTGCGCGCGTTTTATGAAGGCGGCAAGCAGCAGGATATCGCCATCGTCGCCATCAATGACCTGGGCGACGCCAAGTCGAATGCGCATTTGACGCGCTACGACACGGTGCACGGCAAGTTTCCCGGCGTTGTCACCATCGATGGCGACAACATGCTGGTCAATGGCGACCGCATCCGCGTCTTCGCCCAGCGCGACCCGGCCCTGATTCCGTGGGGCGAGCTCGGTGTCGACGTCGTGCTCGAATGCACGGGCTTCTTCACCACCAAGGAAAAAGCTTCGGCCCACCTGAAGGGCGGGGCGAAAAAAGTCATCATCTCGGCCCCGGGCGGCAAGGACGTGGACGCCACCATCGTGTTTGGCGTCAACCAGCATGTCTTGAAGGCCTCGGATACGGTCATTTCCAATGCTTCGTGCACGACGAATTGCCTGGCGCCCCTCGTAAAACCGCTGAATGACGCCATCGGCATCGAATCGGGCTTGATGACCACCGTGCATGCCTACACGAACGACCAGGTACTGTCCGACGTGATGCATGAAGACTTGCGCCGCGCCCGTTCGGCCACGCATTCGATGATTCCCACCAAGACGGGCGCGGCGGCGGCCGTGGGCCTGGTCTTGCCGGAACTGAATGGCAAGCTGGACGGCTTTGCCGTGCGCGTGCCGACGATTAACGTCTCGCTGGTCGACCTGTCCTTCATCGCCAAGCGCGACACCACCGTGGAAGAAGTCAATGCCCTGCTGAAAGCGGCGTCGGAAGGCGCGCTGAAGGGCATCCTGACGTACCAGACGGAGCCGCTCGTTTCCATCGACTTCAACCATAACCCCGCGTCGTCGAATTTCGATGCCACCCTGACCAAGGTGGCGGGCCGCCTCGTGAAAGTGTCATCCTGGTATGACAACGAGTGGGGCTTCTCGAACCGCATGCTCGACACCACGGTCGCCCTGATGGCGGCCAAGTAACAACACAGTATCTGCGCTGATCCAGCGCACCAGGACGGCCGGCCCACAAGGCTGGCCCTTGCAGTAACACGACTCATTAATAGAAGGCAGCACACCATGACCATGCAAGTACAGCAACGCGCCACCAAGATCGTTTCCACCATCGGCCCCGCTTCGAACGATATCGATACCCTGGTCCGCATGTTCAAGGCCGGCGTCGACGTCGTGCGCCTGAACTTCTCGCATGGCAAGGCGCAAGACCATATCGACCGCGCCCGCATGGTGCGCGAAGCGGCCGCCCTGTGCGGCCGCGAAGTGGCCATCATGGCCGACTTGCAAGGCCCGAAAATTCGCGTCGGCAAGTTCGAAGAAGGCAAGATTTTCCTGGAAAACGGCGCCAAGTTCATCCTCGACGCGAAATGGGGCGAGAACGGCGAGCTGGGCAACATCGAGCGCTGCGGCCTCGACTACAAGGAATTGCCGCGCGACTTGCGCACCGCCGACGTATTGTTGCTCAATGACGGCTTGATCGTCTTGACGGTGGATAAGGTCATCGGCAGCGAAATCCATACGACAGTAAAAATCGGCGGCGAATTGTCGAACAACAAGGGCATCAACCGCCAGGGCGGCGGCTTGTCGGCGCCAGCCTTGACGGCGAAAGACATGGAAGACGTGAAAACGGCGATGAGCTTCCAGGCCGATTATGTGGCCGTGTCCTTCCCGAAAAACGCCACCGACATGGTCATGGCGCGCCAGCTGGCCAACATCGCCGGCGAAGCGTGGGACCACAAGCCGATGATGATCGCCAAGATCGAGCGCGCGGAAGCCATTCCCGCACTGCAGGAAATTCTCGATGCGTCCGACGGCATCATGGTGGCGCGCGGCGACCTGGCCGTGGAAGTGGGCAACGCGGCCGTGCCGGCCCTGCAAAAGCGCATGATCAAGATGGCGCGCGCGTCAAATAAACTGGCGATCACGGCCACGCAAATGATGGAATCAATGATCGTCAACGCCGTGCCGACCCGCGCGGAAGTGTCCGACGTGGCCAATGCCGTGCTGGACGGCACGGACGCCGTCATGACCTCGGCGGAAACGGCATCGGGCCGCTATCCGATCGAAACGGTGGAAGCCATGGCCGCCATCTGCCTGGATGCGGAAAAGTGGGATACCTGCAAGCTGGACGCCGATTTCCTCAACGCCACGTTCTCGCGCATCGACCAGTCGATCGCCTACGGCGCCCTGTTTACAGCCCACCATTTGCGCGTGAAGGCGATTGCCACCCTGACGGAATCGGGCTCCACGGCACTGTGGATGAGCCGCTGCAACATCGACATCCCCATCGTCGCCTTGACCCCGAGCGTGGGCACGCGCCGCAAGCTGGCCCTGTACCGCAACGTCAGCACGCTGGAACTGACGTCCGGCACGGACCGCGACAAGGTCTTGCAGCAGGCGGAAGACTTGCTGGTGGAACATAAAGTCGTGGCCAAGGGCGACACCGTCGTGCTGACCTGGGGCGAGCCGATGGGCAAGGTGGGCGGCACCAATGCGCTGAAGATCATGAAGATCGGCCAGCACTAAGCTGTTCAGGCGCCGGCTCCCGTTTCGCGGGGCCGGCGCCGCGCTGTCCCGGCGGCCACGCCATGCGCGAGGCCCCCAGCCAATTTATGCCACAGATGACCCCCCTGGACCCAACCAATTCACCGCCGCGCAATCCCCACCC
>CAUSDR010000077.1:0-16930 GCA_963530105.1 uncultured Janthinobacterium sp. | reverse complement strand
AGCAGGCGCAGTCCCACGCCACGGCGCTGCCGCGCGGGCGCGACCACCACCAGCGGCACGAAGCCGTGGTCGAAAAAGTCGTGCCGCAGCAGGACATAGCCGGCCACCTGGCCGGCATGCAGTGCCAGCAGGCACTGGCCCTTGCCGGTGGCCGCCCGCACGGTATCGCCCCGGCCGGGGTTCGACTGCGCATACGCGTCGCAGGCCAGCATGGCCTCCACGTCGGCGGCCAGGGCCACGCGGGTGATGATCGCGCCCGTTTCCGTGCTGTTTTCCATATCGCTCCTTGTCATGCAGGCGCCCAGTGTGCCTAAAAGCGGCCGTTTTGTAAAAGGCTTGCCGCCGCGCGCCGCCATCCAGCCTAGCCGGCCGCCGCGCCGCCTAGTCACTTTTGCCGATACGACTATCCAGATTGCCTTTGCCAAAATACCCCTGTGGCCGATAGTGCCTTGGGCGGCTGCCACGTAAGCTGGTCGGGACGGCTGGCCAGACGGCCAGTGCATTCATGGAGAAACATCGTGGCTACCCTAGATGGCACCAACAACAACAGTAACAACAGTAACAGCGCGGTGGAACCGGGCAGGCGGCGCAAGCAGGCGTCCGTGCTGGTCAGCAGTACCTTCGCCTTCACGATCTGCTTCGCGGTATGGATGATGTTTGCCGTACTGGGCATTCCCATCAAGACCAGCCTGGGCTTGAGCGAAACGCAATTCGGCCTGCTGGCCGCCATGCCTGTGCTGACGGGCTCCCTCGTGCGCGTGCCGCTGGGCATCTGGACGGACAAATACGGCGGACGCCGCGTGTTTTTCCTGCTGATGCTGGCCAGCGTGGTGCCCATTTATTTGATCGCCTACGCCACCGCCTACTGGCATTTCCTCTTGCTGGGCATGTTCGTCGGCCTGGCGGGCGGCTCGTTTTCCGTCGGCACGCCCTATGTGGCGCGCTGGTACGAAAAGGAGCGCCGCGGCCTGGCCATGGGCATCTTCGGCGCGGGGAACTCCGGTTCCGCGCTGACCAAGTTCGTCGCCCCCGGCATCGTCGCCGCCTTCGGCTGGCAAATGCTGCCCAAGGTGTACGCGGTGGCCATGCTGGCGACGGCCATCCTCTTCTGGCTGTTGTCGTACACGGACAAATCGCACCTGGCGCCGTCGGGCGAAAGTTTTAGCGAGCAGATGAAGGTGCTGAAGGACCCGCGCGTTTGGCGCTACTGCCAGTACTACTCGGTGGTGTTTGGCGGCTACGTGGCGCTGGCCCTGTGGATGACGAAATACTACGTGGCCGAATACGGCTTTGACCTGAGCCACGCGGCGCTGCTGGCGGCCTGCTTCTCGCTGCCGGGCGGCGTGCTGCGCGCGCTGGGCGGCTGGATCTCGGACAAATACGGCGCGGCCAAGGTGACGTGGGCCGTGATGTGGGTGTGCTGGGTGTGCTTCTTCCTGCTGTCGTATCCGCAAACGCAGATGGTGGTGGAAACCGTCACGGGGCCGCTGGCTTTCCATATCGGCCTGTCGCCGCTGTGGTTTACCGTGCTGCTGTTCATCGTCGGCATCGCCATGGCGGTCGGCAAGGCCTCCGTCTTCAAGTTCATCGGCGATGACTTTTCCCACAACATCGGCGCCGTCTCGGGCGTCGTCGGCCTGGCCGGCGGCCTGGGCGGCTTCATCCTGCCCGTGATGTTCGGCGCCCTGGTGGACCTCACCGGCGTGCGTTCGAGCGCCTTCATGCTCTTGTACGGCACCGTCTGCGTCTCGCTCGTCTGGATGCATTTTTCATTCAAGCCGCTGCGCGCGGCAGCTGGCAATCAACTCACAGGAGCATCAACATGAGCCGTTACATGATCAATACGTGGGAGCCGGAGACCCCGAGCTTCTGGCAAACGACGGGCAAGGCCACGGCCGCGCGCAATCTGTGGATCTCTATCCCCGCGCTGCTGCTGGCCTTCGCCGTGTGGATGGTGTGGAGCGTGGTGGTGGTGAACCTGCCCAACATCGGTTTCACCTACAGTAACAACCAGCTGTTCTGGCTGACGGCCTTGCCGGGCCTGTCCGGCGCCACTTTGCGCATCTTTTACTCGTTCATGGTGCCGATCTTCGGCGGCCGGCGCTGGACGGCCATTTCCACGGGCTCGCTGCTGATTCCCGCCATCGGCATCGGCCTGGCCGTGCAGGACGTGAACACGGGTTACCCGACCATGCTGATCCTGGCGCTGCTGTGCGGCTTCGGCGGCGGCAATTTCGCCTCGTCGATGGCCAACATCAGCTTTTTCTATCCGAAGGCCAGCAAGGGCTTCGCGCTGGGCATGAATGCGGGCCTGGGCAACCTGGGCGTGTCGGTGGTGCAGTTCGTCGTGCCGCTGGTGATCACGTTTGCCGTCTTCGGCGCCTGGGGCGGGGATTCGCTCACCTGGGTGAAGAATGGCGTGAGCAAGGAAATGTGGCTGCAGAACGCGGGCTTCATCTGGGTGCCGTTCATCGCCTTGAGCACCTTGCTGGCCTGGTTCGGCATGAATGACCTGGCCTCCGCCAAGGCGTCGTTCTCGGAGCAGGCCGTGATCTTCAAGCGCAAGCACAATTGGCTCATGTGCTGGCTGTACACGGGCACCTTCGGCTCCTTCATCGGTTATTCGGCCGCATTCCCGCTGCTGATCAAGATCCAGTTCCCCGACGTCAATCCGCTCGATTACGCCTTCCTCGGTCCCCTCGTCGGTGCCCTGGCGCGGGTGGCCGGCGGCGTCATCTCCGATAAACTGGGCGGCGCGCGCGTGACCCTGTGGTCCTTCCTGCTGATGATAGGCGCCGTGCTGGGCGTGCTCTACTTCATGCCGCAACACGGCATCGGTGGCAATTTCAGCGGTTTCTTCTGGATGTTCATGCTGCTGTTCGCCGGCACCGGCATCGGCAACGCGTCGACCTTCCGCATGATACCCGTGATCTTCCTGACGGAGCACCAGCGCGCGGCGGCCGGCAAGGGCAAGGCGGCGCAGGAGCAAGCCATCGTCGACGCCAACAAGGAAGGCGCGGCCGTGCTGGGCTTCACGTCGGCCGTGGCGGCCTACGGCGCCTTCTTCATCCCGAAAAGCTACGGCACCTCGATCGCGCTGACGGGCAGCCCGGACGCCGCCCTGTGGTGTTTCATCGGCTTTTATGTCAGCTGCATTGCGATTACCTGGTGGTGCTATGCGCGCAAGAATGCGCCCATGCCTTGCTGAAGCTGGAATGCCTGGCAAGTCTTGCTTGCCGGGCGCTGTATGAGTACGAGAGGTAGAAATGGAAGAACTGGAAAAATTCGTCAACGGCTTCAGCCTGTTTCAGCAGCAGTATTTCAGCGAACCGCAGACCCTGTATGACAGCCTGCGCGATGGCCAGCGGCCATCGACCCTGCTGATCGGCTGCTGCGATTCGCGGGTCGACCCCATGCTGCTGACGGGCAGCGACCCGGGCGACATGTTTGTGGTGCGCAATATCGCCAACCTGGTGCCGCCATGCACGCCGGAGGCGCCGCCCGGCGTCAGTTCGGCCATCGAGTTCGCCGTCTGCAAGCTCGAAGTGGCCAGGGTCATCGTGCTGGGCCACGCGCGCTGCGGCGGCATCCGCGCGCTGCTGCAGCCGCAGCCGCGCACGGAAGGGCAGGAAACGGACTTCGTCGGCCAGTGGATGCGCATCGCCGAACCGGTGGCGCAGCGCGTGCGGCGCGAACTGGCGCACCGCTCATCGGAGGAGCAGCACCACGCGTGCGAGCTGGCCAGCATCTTGCAGTCGCTGGACAACCTGCTCACCTACCCGTGGCTCAAGCGGCGGGTGGAGCAGGGCGCGCTGAAACTGCATGGATGGTATTTCGACATCGACAGCGGCGCCCTGATGGCGTATTCGGCGCGCCAGCAGCAGTTTTTGCCGCTGGTCTGCCCGATCGAGCGGGCGCGCCACCTGCATGAGCGGCCATGGCCGGATGCGGCCAGCTAGGCCGGCACGCGGGGCCGGCCATGTGTCGGATGACGCTGCGCTCATCCGACCTACGTCATGACGCTCCAGGCAGGTCGGATTAGCCCGTAGGGCGTAATCCGACAAGTTACCTCAGCTAAACCGCAGCAAATCTCCGCTGCGGTCAAACGCCAGCAATGTATCGATGCGGCCTTGCTCGATGGCCGACACCATGGCGCGCAGCGGCGCCTCGCAATCGTGCGGCGCGGGCGGCTGGCCGTCCTTGCCCGCCAATCCCGCCACGAAGACCACGTCCCAGTGCGTCTGCATCTGCGTCGACTCCTCTTTCAACGCTTCAAAGCTGCCCAGTTCATCGGGCAGCTTGTCGGCGCACATCACGGGCGTGAGCGACTTGCCCTGGCCGCCGGGCTGGGCCTGCGCCTGGGTAAAGGTGAACAGCAGGCGCTGCGGCTGCTGCTGGCTGCGGGCGCTGTGCAGCAGGCTGGCGTAATCGGTGATGGACATGGTTTTTCTCCTGGTTGAATGATGGCGGCAGCGATGGTGACAGATATACCGCAGCGCGCGCGCCGCGCCCATAGGCACAAGTGACTAGCCGGGTGACTAGCCATCTATGCATTCCTGGTGCGCGAAACCGACTTCTTGCCAATACCGTGGCGCGGGGCGCATCGCTAGACTGCTTGCATCGACGCTTGGGCCATCCGGCTTGCAGCGTTTTAATGACCTGGCGCCGCTGCCCGCGGCGCATTGTGGAGGTAGCATGAGTCACTTTCTGGACCGTCTGAAGTTTTTTAGCAAGAGCGCCGAGCCGTTTTCGAATGGCCACGGCACCGTGGTCGATGAAGACCGCACGTGGGAAAACGCCTACCGCCAGCGCTGGCAGCACGACAAGATCGTGCGCTCCACGCATGGCGTGAACTGCACCGGCTCGTGCAGCTGGAAGGTGTATGTCAAGAATGGCCTGATCACCTGGGAAACGCAGCAAACGGATTACCCGCGCACGCGGCCCGACCTGCCCAACCACGAGCCGCGCGGCTGCCCCCGTGGCGCCAGCTATTCCTGGTACGTGTATTCGGCCCAGCGCGTGAAATACCCGATGGTGCGCGGCCGCCTGATGGAAATGTGGCGCGAGGCGCGCAAGACCATGGACCCCGTCACGGCCTGGGACTGGATCAGCCAGGACGAGGAACGCTCGAAACAGTACAAATCGATCCGCGGCCTGGGCGGCTTCGTGCGCGCCACGTGGGACGAATCGAATGAAATCATCGCCGCCGCCAATGCGCTGACGATCAAGAAATACGGCCCGGACCGCGTCGTCGGCTTTTCGCCGATTCCCGCCATGTCCATGGTCAGCTATGCCTCCGGCACGCGCTACCTGTCGCTGATCGGCGGCGTGGCCCTGAGTTTCTATGACTGGTACTGCGACTTGCCGCCCGCCAGTCCGCAAGTGTGGGGCGAGCAGACGGACGTGCCGGAATCGGCCGACTGGTACAACTCGACCTACCTGATGGTGTGGGGCTCGAACGTGCCGATGACGCGCACGCCGGACGCCCACTTCTACACGGAAGTGCGCTACAAGGGCACGAAAACCGTGGCCATCTCGCCCGATTACGGCGAAATGGTGAAGTTCGGCGACATCTGGCTGGCGCCCAAGCAGGGCACGGACGCCGCGCTGGCGCTGGCCATGGGCCACGTCATCCTCAAGGAATTCCACGCCGAAGGGCAGAGCGCCTACTTCCGCGACTATGCGCGCCAGTACACGGACTTCCCCATGCTGGTGCTGCTCAAGGAGCACAACGGCACCCTGGTGCCCGACTACTTCCTGCGCGCTTCGCACCTGGACAACAACCTCGATGAAACCAACAACCCGGAATGGAAAACCCTGGTCATCGATGAAACCACGGGGGCGATCACCGCGCCTGCCGGCTCCATCGGCTTTCGCTGGGGCGAGTCGGGCAAGTGGAACCTGGAACAGAAGGCGGGCGGCAGCGGCGCGCCCATAGTGCCCAAGCTGTCCCTGATCGACGACAGCGACGCCGTCACGGAAGTGGGCTTCGCCTACTTCGGCGGCAAGGACGCGGCCGACATGCTGCTGCGCAAAGTGCCCGTGAAAACCATCCGCCTGGCCGACGGCACGACGGGCCTGGTGACCACCGTGTTCGACCTGACCCTGGCCAACTACGGCATCGACCGCGGCCTCGGCGGCGAAAACGTGGCCGACAGCTATGACGACGACGTGCCGTACACCCCTGCATGGCAGGAAAAGCACACGGGCGTGAAACGCGCCGACGTCATCACCGTGGCGCGCCAGTTCGCGGAAAACGCCGACCAGACGCGCGGCAAGAGCATGGTCATCGTGGGCGCCGGCCTGAATCACTGGTACCACATGGACATGACGTACCGCGGCATCATCAACATGCTGATGATGTGCGGCTGTATCGGCCAGTCCGGCGGCGGCTGGGCCCATTACGTGGGGCAGGAAAAGCTGCGTCCGCAAACGGGCTGGACGCCGCTGGCCTTCGCCCAGGACTGGGTGCGCCCGATGCGCCAGATGAACGGCACCTCGTTCTTCTATGCGCACACGAGCCAGTGGCGCCACGAAAAGCTGGAAACGGGCGACATCGCCTCGCCATCGGCGGCCGGCGGCACGGGCGACCTGACCCTGCTCGACTACAACGCCAAGGCGGAGCGCATGGGCTGGCTGCCATCGGCGCCGCAGCTGCAGACCAATCCGCTGGAGGTGGCGAAGGCCGCCAAGGCGGCAGGGCAGGCGCCGGCCGCGTATGCGCTGGACCAGATCAAGGCGGGCCAGCTGCAATTCTCGTGCGACGACCCGGACAACCCGGCCAACTTCCCGCGCAATATGTTCGTCTGGCGCTCGAATATCCTGGGCAGCTCGGGCAAGGGCCACGAATACTTCCTGAAATACCTGCTCGGCACGCAGAACGGCTTGCTCAGCGACGAAGACGATTGCCTCAAGCCGCAGCAGGTGAAAGTGCGGCCGGCCGCCGAAGGCAAGCTCGATCTGCTGGTGGTGCTGGACTTCCGCATGTCGACCACCTGCCTGTATGGCGACGTGGTACTGCCGACGGCCACCTGGTATGAAAAGGATGACTTGAACACGTCGGACATGCACCCGTTCATCCATCCGCTGTCCGAAGCCGTGCAGCCGCTGTGGCAATCGAAGTCGGACTGGGAAATCTACAAGGGCATCGCGGAGAAATTCTCGGAAATCGGCGGCGAGCTGCTGGGCACCCAGCAAGACATCATCCTCACCCCGCTGATGCACGACACCCCGGGAGAACTGGGCCAGCCATTCGATCCCAAGGACTGGCGCGCGGGCGAATGCGAAGCCATTCCCGGCAAGACCATGCCGAACATGACGGTGGTCGAACGCAATTACCGCGACGTCTACAAGAAATTCACCTCGATCGGCCCGCTGCTGGAAACCATCGGCAACGGCGGCAAGGGCATTTCCTGGAAAACGGGCCATGAAGTGGACGTGCTGCGCGGTATCAACCGCACGGTGCTGGAAGAAGGCGTGTCGCAGGGGCAGCCGCGCCTCGACACGGCCATCGATGCGGCCGAGATGATTTTGTCGCTGGCGCCCGAGACGAATGGCCACGTGGCCGTGAAAGCCTGGGCCGCCCTCTCAAGCATCACGGGGCGCGACCATACGCATCTGGCGCTGCCGCGCGAGCATGACAGCATCCGCTTCCGCGACGTGCAGGCGCAGCCGCGCAAGATCATTTCCTCGCCCACCTGGTCGGGCCTGGAAAGCGAGGAAGTGAGCTACACGGCCGGCTATACCAACGTGCATGAACTGATCCCATGGCGCACCCTGACGGGCCGCCAGCAGTTTTACCAGGACCATTTGTGGATGCGCGATTTCGGCGAGGGCCTGTGCGTGTACAAGCCGGCCATCAACACGAAGACGACGGAAGCGCTGCTGGGCACCAAGCCGAATGGCAACAAGGAACTGGCGCTGAACTTTTTGACGCCGCACCAGAAGTGGGGCATCCACTCCACGTATTCGGACAACCTGCGCATGCTGACCCTGTCGCGCGGCGGTCCCCACGTGTGGCTGTCGGAGACGGATGCGCAGGCGGCCGGCATCGTCGACAACGACTGGATCGAGGTCTTCAACGTGAACGGCACCCTGACGGCGCGCGCCATCGTCAGCCAGCGCATCCCGGCCGGCATGACGATGATGTACCACGCGCAGGAAAAGATCATCAACGTGCCTGGCGCGGAAATGACGGGCAAGCGGGGCGGCATCCACAACTCCGTGACGCGCGCCGTGCCCAAGCCCACGCACATGATAGGCGGCTACGCCCAGCTGGCCTACGGCTTCAATTATTACGGCACGGTGGGCTCCAACCGCGATGAATTCGTATTGGTGCGCAAGATGAACAAGGTCGACTGGCTAGAAGGCCCGTTGCAGGAAGAAGGAGCATAGTATGAAAATCAGAGCGCAAATCGGCATGGTGCTGAACCTGGACAAGTGCATCGGCTGCCACACCTGTTCCGTCACCTGCAAGAACGTGTGGACCAGCCGCGATGGCGTCGAGTACGCGTGGTTCAACAACGTCGAGACGAAACCGGGCATCGGCTATCCGAAGCAGTGGGAAAACCAGGACAAGTGGAATGGCGGCTGGCGCCGCACGGACGCGGGGAAGATCGAGCCGCGCCAGGGCAGCCGTCTGAAAATCCTGGCGAACATCTTCGCCAACCCGAACCTGCCCGCCATCGACGAGTACTACGAGCCGTTCACCTACGATTACGAGCACCTGCAAAGCGCGCCCCTGTCGCAGACGCCGCCGACGGCCCGTCCCATCTCCGTTCTGACGGGGAAAAAGATGGAAAAGATCGAGTGGGGCCCGAACTGGGAAGATGACCTGGGCGGCGAATTCGCCCAGCGCAGCAAGGACAAGCTGTTCGACAACATGCAGAAGGAAATGTACGGCACCTTCGAAAACACCTTCATGATGTATCTGCCGCGCCTGTGCGAGCATTGTCTGAACCCCACGTGCGTAGCGTCCTGCCCGTCCGGCTCCGTGTACAAGCGCGAAGACGACGGCATCGTGCTGATCGACCAGGACAAGTGCCGCGGCTGGCGCATGTGCATCTCCGGTTGCCCGTACAAGAAGATTTACTACAACTGGTCATCCGGCAAGGCGGAGAAGTGCACCTTCTGCTTCCCCCGCATCGAGGCTGGCCAGCCCACCGTGTGCTCGGAAACGTGCGTGGGCCGCATCCGCTACCTGGGCGTGCTGCTGTACGACGCCGACAGGATCGAGGCTGCCGCCTCCGTGCCGCAGGAGCAGGACTTGTACCAGGCGCAACTGGGCCTGTTCCTCGACCCGCACGACCCGGCCATCATCGCCGAGGCGCGCCGCCAGGGCATCCCGGACCTGTGGCTGGAAGCGGCCGTGAAATCCCCCGTCTACAAGATGGCCGTCGAGTGGAAGGTGGCGTTCCCCCTGCATCCGGAATACCGCACCTTGCCGATGGTGTGGTACGTGCCGCCGCTGTCGCCTATCCAGGCGGCCGCCGAATCGGGCAAGCTGGGCGTGAACGGCATGCTGCCCGACACGCAAAGCCTGCGCATCCCGGTGCAGTACCTGGCCAACCTGCTGACGGCCGGCGACCAGCCGCCCATCGTCTCGGCGCTGGACCGCATGCTGGCCATGCGCGCCTACATGCGCAGCAAGACGGTGGAAAAGGTGGAAAACCTGACCGTGTTGAAGCAGGTGGGATTGACCAAGGCGCAGGTGGAGGACATGTACCACATCATGGCCATCGCCAACTACGAAGACCGCTTCGTCATCCCCAGCAGCCACAAGGAAATGGCCGAGGATAGCTTCAACGAGAAGGGCAGCTGCGGCTTCAGCTTCGGCAATGGCTGCTCGGACGGGGTCAGCGAGCCTACCCTGTTCGGCAAGAAAAAACACGGTTCGGCCATCTTCATGCAGATGCCGAAATCGCGCAAAACGGCGCCAGGCGCCTGAGGAACCGATATGAACCACGCCATGAACCACTACCACATCCTTTCGCGCCTGCTGCTGTATCCGGAGCCCGAGCTGATCGCCCACCTGCCGCAGCTGGACGCGGCGCTGGCGGTCGTGCCGGAGCAGCACGCGCTGCTGCAACCCTTGCTGGCGCATTTGCAAACGAGCGCCCTGATCGACCTGCAGCAGCAGTACGTGGCCACGTTCGACCGCAACCCCTCGCATTCGCTGCATCTGTTCGAGCATATCCACGGCGAATCGCGCGACCGGGGCCAGGCCATGGTGGACCTGATGGAGGAATACAAGCGCCACGGCCTGCAGATGGTGGGCGACGACTTGCCCGACTTCGTGCCCCTGTTCCTGGAATTTCTGGCGCAACTGGACGAAGCCGCATCGGCGCCGCTGCTGGGCGACGCCGTGCACGTGCTGGCGCACATCGGCCGCAAGCTGGCGGCCAACGGCAGCCCGTATGCGCCCGTTTTCGTGCTGCTCGAGCGCCTGAGCCCCGTGGCAGCCGAAACCCTGGCCGAGCCGCCCATCCGCGACATGGACGAAGCGCTGGAAACCTTCGGCCCCGGTGCGGACGGCGTCGAGCCGCTGCTGCGCCCGGGGCAGGGCCAGGTCGCGGGCGGCGTCCATCCCGTGCATTTTCACCCGCAGCCGCGGCGCGCCGCCTGACCGGCACCCTGCGCCCGCATGAGGAGGAGTACATCATGAATCACTATCTGCATCAATTCATTTTCGGGATTTACCCGTACATCGCCCTGGCCATCTTTTTGCTGGGGAGTTTGATCCGTTTCGACCGCGAGCAGTACACGTGGAAGTCCGATTCCAGCCAGCTGCTGCACCGCGGCAGCCTGCGCCTGGGGAATATCCTGTTCCACATCGGCATCATCGGCCTGCTGTTCGGCCATGCGGCCGGCCTGCTCACCCCCGTCTGGGTGTGGGATACGCTGGGCGTGTCGCACACCTTGAAACAGGGCGTGGCCATGGCGGCTGGCGGCGTGATGGGCGGCCTGTGCCTGGCCGGCATCCTGATCCTGCTGGCCCGGCGCTTCGGCAATGCGCGCCTGCGCGCCGTCACCACGGCCGGCGACAAGCTGGTGATGCTGTGGATCCTGCTGACCCTGTTGCTGGGCCTGTCGTCGATCTTTGTCTCGGCTTCGCACATGGATGGCCACATGATGGTCTTGCTGATGACCTGGGCGCAGCACATCGTCACCTTCCGCGCCGATGCGGCCAGCTTCATCGTCGAGGCGCCGCTGGTCTTCAAGCTGCACCTGTTCATGGGCATGTCGCTGTTCGTCATCTTCCCGTTCACCCGCCTGGTGCACGTGTGGAGCGGCTTCGGCGCCATCGGCTACCTGGGCCGCGCTTATCAGCTGGTGCGCCGCCGTTAAAAAACGCCATGAAAAATCGGCTGCGCACAGCTGCGCTTCTCGGCCGCAACGCATCACCGCTGGCGACGATTTTTCAGGCTATTTATGGAAGGAAAGTAACATGGGAATCTCCGTCAATGGCATCGATATCGACGATGCCGACATCGCGCAGGAACTGCGACATCACGGCAGCGCCGGCAACCCCTTGAAACAGGCCGTGCATGAACTGGTGCTGCGCCGGCTGCTGCTGGACGAGGCGCAGCGGCTGGGCGTGCAGGGCGCCAGCGATGACGACCGCATCGAGGCGCTGTTCGCGCAGGAAGTGCGCGTGCCGCCCGCCGACGATGCGGCTTGCCGCACCTTTTACGCGCAGCGCCCGCAGCTGTTTCGCAGCGGCGCGCTGGTCGAGGCGCGCCACATCCTGTTCCAGGTGACGCCGGAAGCGCCATTGGAACTGCTGCGGGCCACGGCGCAAGCCGTGCTCGATGCCTTGAAGCTGGCGCCAGACCGCTTCGCCGAACTGGCGGCGCAGTATTCGAACTGCCCGTCCGGCGCCCTGGGCGGCAGCCTGGGGCAGCTGTCGCCGGGCCAGAGCGTGCCGGAATTCGACGCGCTGCTGTTCCGCCTGGAGGCGGGCGCGCTGGCCGGCCACCTGCTGGAAACGCGCTTCGGCTACCACATCGTGCAAGTGCTGCGCCGGGTCGAGGGCCAGGCCATCGCCTACGAGGCGGTGCAGGCGCAGATCGCCGACCGCCTGGCGCGCGCCGCCTGGCAGAGGGCCGTGCACCAGTTTCTGCATTTGCTGGCGGGGCGCGCCGAGATCGCGGGCGTGGAACTGGAAGGTGCCGCTGCCGAAGGCACCGCCAGCCCGCTGGTGCAGTAGCTTGAAACGCGTCGGCTGATGCATGGGCTGAAACGCCTAGGCTGAAAGGCGTAGGCCGAAAGGAGTAGGCCGCTAGGCCTTCTGGGGCACAGCCAGATCGTGCCCCAGCCCTTACAATCAAGGTAGAAACAGGAGTGGTGTCATGGGTAGCGTCAAGTTGCAGGACCGTTTTGGCCGTTCGATCGATTATGTGCGGCTGTCCGTTACCGATCGCTGCGACTTGCGTTGCAGTTATTGCATGCCCAAGGGGTTTCGCGGCTTCGAGGAGCCGAAGGACTGGCTGACGTTCGGGGAAATCGAGCGCCTGCTGGGCATTTTCGTGCGCCTCGGCACGCGCCGCGTGCGCCTGACGGGCGGCGAGCCGCTGTTGCGGCGCAACCTGCCCGAACTGGCGCGCAAGCTGTCGTCGCTGCCCGGCATGCAGGACCTGTCGCTGTCGACCAATGCCACGCAGCTGGGCAAGCATGCCGCAGCCCTGCGCGCGGCGGGCGTGGACCGCATCAATGTCAGCCTCGATTCCCTGGACCGCGCCTGCATGCAGCAGATCACGGGGCGCGACAGCCTGCAGCCCATCCTGGACGGCCTGATGGCGGGCAAGGCGGCCGGTTTCGACCCGATCAAGATCAATATGGTGGCCATGCGCGGCGTCAATGACGGCCAGATCGAAGCCATGGCCGCCTTCTGCATCGAGCAGCAGTTCATCCTGCGCCTGATCGAAGCCATGCCGATGGGCAGCACGGGCCGCGATGCCCGCTACATGCCGCTCGGTCCCGTGCGCGAGCGCCTGGCCCGGCGCTTTGGCCTGGTGCCGCAGGCGGCGGAACTGGGCGGCGGGCCGGCGCGCTACCTGGCGACGCCGGACGGGCGCGCCAGCATCGGTTTCATCACGCCCATGTCGCAGCACTTTTGCGCCACCTGCAACCGCGTGCGCCTGTCCGTCGATGGTACCCTGTATCTGTGCCTGGGCCAGGAAGAAAAATTCGCCTTCGGCCCCATGCTGCGCGGCGGGGCCACGGATGCGGAGCTGGAAGCGGCGATCCGCGCCGCCATCGAACTGAAGCCGCAGCAGCATGATTTCAATACGCAGCCGGATAAAATCGTCAGGTTCATGGCGCAAACCGGTGGCTAGGATGGACACCTGGCCAAACCTGCTCCGCGTCGCGCTTTGCGGCCGGCGATGCTCACCGTACTAGAGTACGGTTGCGCTTCTCGGCCACAAATCACTGACGCTCGCTACGGTTTTGCCAGGTGTCACGGCACCTGGGGTGTGCTTGTTAAAGCTAAAGGAACTATGAAATTCAAGGCGATGTTTTCCTCCTGGCAGAAGCTGTCGACCAAGATCGTCGGCGCGCTGCTGCTCATGCTGGCGCTGGCCTTGAGCGCCATCGGCTGCACCCTGTTCCTGTCGTGGCAGCTGGAAGGCAGTTCGGCCGCCATCAACGAGACGGGCCGGTTGCGCATGCAGACCTACCGCCTGACCCTGCTGATCGCCAGCGATGCCCGCGTACAGGCGCAGCAGCAGGCGCTGCTCATCGACGAAACCCTGGCCAAGATCGGCCGCGGCGACCCGCAGCGGCCCCTGTTCCTGCCGCCCAGCGCCGCCATCAAGACTGAATTCGAGCGCATCGGCCTGGCCTGGCGTACTTCCCTGCGGCCGGCCGCGCTGGCCGCCGATTCCGGCATCAAGGCGCGCCAGTTCGAGCATGAAGCCGATGCCTTCGTCGGCCAGGTCGACCAGCTGGTGCGCTTGATCGAGCACGACAGCGAACAGCGCACGTTCTGGCTGCGCGCCTCGCAGCTGGTGCTGCTGGCCATGGCCATCCTCGGCACGGTGAGCATGATCTACCTGATGTTCATGCTGATCATCGAACCCGTGACGCGCCTGCGCCTGGGCATGCAGCGCATGAAGGAGCGCGATTTCAGCGTGCGCCTGGCCGTCGAGAGCAATGACGAATTCGGCCAGCTGGCCAGTGGCTTCAACCAGATGGCCGACCGCCTGCAGGCGCTGTACGGCAACCTGGAAGAGGGCGTGCGCAGCAAGACGGCCACCCTGGAATACCGCAACCGCGAACTGGCGCTGCTGTACGAAAGCGCGGCCTTTTTGCAGCGCCCGCAGCCGCTCGAAGCCATCTGCGGCGGCTTCATGCAGCGCATCGTCGAGCATTTCGAAGCGGACGGCTCCACCGTGCGCGTGCTCGATGCGGAACGGGGCAACCTGCACATGGTGGTGCATACGGGCCTGTCCGAGGAACTGGTGGCGTCCGAGCACTGCCTGAAGGTGGGCGACTGCCTGTGCGGCACGGCCGTCGAGATGAAGGTGGCGAAGGTGCACGATATGCGCCGCATCGACAGGGCGCACGAGCTGCGCTGCCACCGCGAAGGCTTTGCCACCGTGTCCGTGTTCCAGATCCACGCGCATGAACAGCACCTGGGCTTCTTCAACCTGCATTTCCGCCTGGCCCGCGTGTTTTCCGCGCGCGAGCTGGCCTTGCTGGAAACCCTGGGCCAGCTGCTGGGCATCGCGCTGGAAAACCTGCGGCTGGCCGCGCGCGAACGGGAAATGGCCGTCTCCGAAGAGCGCAACCTGGTGGCGCAGGGCTTGCACGACAGCATCGCGCAAAGCCTCAATTTCCTCAACCTGCAAGTGCAGATGCTCGACGATTCCGTGCGCCATGCGCGCTTCGATGAAGTGGCCGGCATCGTGCCAGCCCTGCACGCGGGCGTGAAGGAAAGCTATGAAGACGTGCGCGAGCTGCTGGCCAACTTCCGCAGCCGCCTGATGGAAGACGACTTGATCGGCTCCCTGCGCGCGGCGCTGGACAAATTCCGCCGCCAGACGGGCATCGCCGCCGACCTGCTGGCCGATGTCGATGGCGCGCCATTCCCACGCGAGCAGCAATTGCAGCTATTATTCATCGTGCAGGAAGCGCTGTCGAACATCCGCAAGCATGCGCAGGCCAGCCACGTCGAGGTGCGCCTGGCCGACGACCAGGACTTTACCCTGACGATCAGCGACAATGGCGTGGGCTTCGACGCTTGCGCCGTGCTGGAAAAAGGCGACAGCCATGTCGGCATCCACATCATGCGCGAGCGCGCGCAGCGCATCGATGCCACGTTTGACGTGCACGCCTGCCCTGGCGGCGGCACCACCGTCGAACTGCATTTGTCGCGCGAACAGCGGCGCGCCGCATAGCAACTACCTGAAAGTAAAAACATGGAGACTCCCGATCAACCCATCACCGTCATGCTGGTGGACGACCACGCGCTGTTCCGCAGCGGCATACGCTCGCTGCTGCAGCGGCATACGGATTTTGCCGTCGTCGGCGAGGCGGCCGATGGCGTGGAAGGCATCAAGCGCGCCATCCAGCTGCAGCCCGACGTGGTGCTGCTGGACCTGAACATGGCCGGCATGTCCGGCGTGGAAGCGCTGCAGCTGATGCAGCACGACTGCCCGGACACGGCCATCGTCATGCTCACGGTGTCCGAAGACGCGGACGACCTGGCCACGGCCCTGCGCGCGGGCGCCTGCGGCTATCTGATCAAGAATATCGACGCCGACTACCTGGTGCGCGCCATCCGCCGCGCCGCCGCCCGCGAAGTGGTCATCGCCGAAGCCATGACGGGCAAGCTGGTGGCGCAGCTGCAGGCGGGCACGCGGCGCGAGGAGCCCGTGTCGGAACTGGACAAGCTGACCCCGCGCGAAAAGGAAATCATCGATTGCCTGTCGCGCGGCGAGAGCAACAAGGGCATCGCGCGCACCCTGGACCTGGCGGAAAGCACGGTCAAGATCCACGTGCAAAACGTGCTGAAAAAGCTGAACCTGAACAGCCGCGTGCAGGCGGCCGTGTACGCGGTGGAGCACCGCCAGGGCAAGTAGCCGGCATGATGCGGGGTCCGGCCCGCCGGCGCCGGCGCCGCAGCCGCAGCCGCAGCCATGTATTCTTCTAGTCCTTTTTGCCGATGCCCGCGCATGCGCTTTTAAAGTAGTATATTGAATATATCTTTAAACGCGAGTCCATCATGGCCCTTACCCCCATCAGCGAAACTCCCCCTCCCGGCACGACCGAAGGCGCCGCGCCCTGGCGCGCCGGCCACCCCGTGTGGCAGCTGGGCTTTCGCCCGTTCTACCTGCTGGCCGCGCTGTTCGCCGCCGTCAGCATTCCCCTGTGGCTGGCCAGTTACCTGGGCTGGCTGCCGACGGCACTGCAGGTGGGCCTGGGCTGGCACATGCACGAGATGGTCTTCGGTTTCGCCGTCGCCGTCGTCGTCGGATTCCTGTACACGGCGGGGCGCAACTGGACGGGCCTGCCCACGCCGCATGGCGCGCCGCTGATGGCGCTGGCGGGGTTGTGGCTGGCGGGACGCCTCGCCATGCTGGCCGGCCCTGGCGTGCTGGCGGCGCTGGTCGACTGGCTGTTCCTGCCGCTGGCCGCCTGGCCCCTGTACCGCGTGCTGCGCCGTTCGGGCAATACGCGCAACCTGTTCCTCGTCGGCTTGCTGGCCTTGCTGGCGCTGGCCAACGGCCTGTACCACGCGGCCGTGCTGGGCTGGCTGGCGCTGTCGCTGTTCCTGCCCGTGCAGGCGGCCATCTTCATCATCGTGCTGATCGAATCGGTGATCGGCGCCAGAGTCATTCCCATGTTTACGCGCAATGGCGCGCCCGATATCAAGCCCGATCGTATGCCCGTGGCCAGTCCGGGGCGTGCCCTGGCGGCCGTGGAC
>CAUSDR010000076.1:0-16984 GCA_963530105.1 uncultured Janthinobacterium sp. | reverse complement strand
GCGTACGGGTAGTTGAAGATGGGCGAGGTGGCGCCCTGGTGCAGCGATTTGACGGGCGCCATGTTGTAGCCGTAGCGGGCAAGGCTCTGGCCTTCCGGCCGCGTGACCAGCTGGCTGTCTTGCGTATCGTTTTCCGCGAAGCCGGAATCGAAATAGCGCAGCATGGGGATGTCCAGGCCATCGAGCCACACCACCGGCTCGCTGACGCCGTCCACGCCCAGGTTGCCGTGGTCATGCCAGGTCCACGACGGCGTGATGATGAAGTCGCCGGGATGCATGGTGGTGCGCTCGCCCGCCACCGTCGTGTAGGCGCCCTGCCCTTCGATCACGAAGCGCAGCGCGGACTGGCTGTGGCGGTGCGATGGCGCCACTTCGCCGGGCAAAATCAGCTGCAAGCCCGCGTACAGCGATTGCGTGATCGACGAGCGGCCCGGCAGGGCCGGGTTTTCCAGCACCAGCACGCGGCGCACGGCTTCATGCGCCGTGATCACTTCGCCGGCGCGCGCCAGCTGCGGCGCGATATCCGCATAGCGCCACAGGGCGGGAGCATAGGGCGCCGTCGGCTGCGGCGGCACCAGGGTGTGCAGCGATTGCCACAGCGGCGACAGGTGCATGCCGCGCAAGGCGTCGTACAGCGCCTCGCGCTCGGGGGTTTGATGGGAAGTCATGCTCAGCCTTTCGATTGGTTTGCCAGGCAGGTTTGCGCCGTCCAGCCATACAGCCAGGCCAGCGCTTCATAGAATTGCGCGGGCGTGCGGCCGCGCCACAGGTCGTTGCGCACCAGGCGTTCGACATCCTTGGCGTGGTACAGCCGGCCCATCTCGCGCGCCGACAGCACGACGCGCGCCGTGCGGGCGATGCGCGCGCCTTGATATAGCTGGAAGGCTTGCGCCATGTCAAAATCGCAAGCCTTGACGGCCTCGCCCAGCGTCACGGCGTCTTCCAGCGCCATGCAGGCGCCCTGCGCCAGGTATTGCAGCATCGGGTGGGCCGAGTCGCCCAGCAGGGTCATGCGCCGGGTGCTCCAGTTGGCGACAGGGTCGCGGTCGGCCGTGCTCCAGCGGCGCCAGCTCGTCGGCTTGTGCAGCAGCTGGCGCGGCCGGGCGTGGATGCCGTCGAAGTAGGACAGCACTTCTTCCTTGCTGCCATCCGTGACGTTCCACTGCTCCTGTTCGCGGCTGTGGAAGGTCACCACCAAGTTGTATTGTTCGCCATTGCGCAGCGGGTAATGCACCAGGTGGCAGTTCGGCCCGGCCCACACCACGGGCGCGTTCCAGCGCAGGTCGGCGGGCATGTCGGCCGCCGGCACCACGGCGCGGTACACCACGTGGCCGGAAACGCGCACGGCGTCGCCGACGATGCGCTCGCGGATGACGGATTTGACGCCGTCGCAGCCGATCAGCGCATCGGCGCGGAAGCTGCGCCCCGCCGCATCGCGCACGGTGACGCCCGCCGCGTCTTCCTCCACAGCCGTCACGTGCGAGGACGTGACGAAAGTAATCAGGGGCGAGCTGCGCACGGCATCGTAAATGGCGCCATGGATGTCGGCGCGGTGGATGACGGCATAGGGATTGCCGAAGCGCTGGCGGAAGGCCGTATCGACGACGAAGGTGCCCACTTCCTGCGCGTCGACGGCGTCCATCATCACCAGGCGCTCCGTGAAGACTGCCTTGGCGCGCGCGCGTTCGCCCACGCCCAGGGCGTCGAGCGCGGCGAAGGCGTTGGGGCCCAGCTGGATGCCGGCGCCGATCTCGCCCAGCGCGGATGCCTGTTCCAGCACGGTGACGGCCATGCCGAGGCGCGACAGGGACAGGGCGGCGGCCATGCCGCCGATGCCGCCGCCGACGACCAGCACGGATGGCTTGCGGGTGCTTTCCATTTCTTTCCTCCAATTGATCTGTGTGCTTGTGCAAGGCACGCTTGCCGTGCTCTTGGTATGGCAGGCAGTGTGCCGGATGGCTCAATATTTGGTAAAGTGATGGAACGCAATAACTGTCATCACGTTTTTAAATAATGGTGGAATTCTCCTATGTCGCGTTTTGATATCGAACTGCTGTTCATCTTTGACGAGATCTATAAAAGCCGCAATGTGACGCGCGCGGCGGAAAACCTGGGCTTGCCGCAGTCGACGGTGAGCATCGGCCTGGGCAAGCTGCGCGCGCACTTTGGCGACCGCCTGTTCGCGCGCACCTCGAAGGGCATGGAGCCGACGCCGCGCGCGCAGAACGCGGTGCAGGACGTGCGCGCCGCCATCGCCGCCTGGCAGCATGCGCTGGCCGACCAGCCCGTGTTCGACCCGGCCGCCAGCACGCGCGAATTCGCCATCTGCATGACGGACATCAGCGAAATCGTGCTGCTGCCCACCCTGCTCAACCATCTGCAGCAGGTGGGCCCCGGCATTACCCTGGACGTGTCGAAGATCGCCACCGACACGCCCGCGCGCCTGGAAGGCGGCGAAGTGGACTTGGCGGTGGGCTTCATGCCGCACCTGGAATCGGGGTTTTATCAGCAGAAACTGTTCGACCAGCACTTTGTCTGCCTGGTGGCCAGCAGCCACCCGCGCATCCGCGACAGCATCACGGTGGAAGCGTTCCTGGCGGAGGGACATATCGAAGTGAAGAGCTCGGGCACCGGGCATTCCATCGTCGAGAAGGTATTGGCGGCGGCCGGCGTGCAGCGGCGCATCGTATTGAAACTGCCCAGCTTCCTGGGCGTGTCGCGCATCGTCGCCGAAACCGAGTACATCGTCACGGTACCGTACCGCTACGCGCTGCAAATGCAGGGCCACGAAGCGTTCCAGATCCTGCCCCTGCCGGTGCAGCTGCCCAGCTTTTCAGTCAAGCAGCACTGGCACGAGCGCTACCACCAGGATGCGTCGAACCGCTGGCTGCGCCAGACGATGGCGCAGCTGTTCGGGGCGGGGGACGCGACAGCGTTGCCAATTGGGTAATTTTTCCGCATACTGCCAGGCTTCGCCTTTCACTGCCTTCCCCTATGCTCATCAGCCTGCGCCCCGTCACCGTCGATAATTTCGACCTCATCAGCGACTTGCCCCTGCTGCCGCAGCAACGCGAGTATCTGGCCAGCAACGACTATTCCATCGCGCAAGCGAGTTTCCATCCCGCCATCCTGCATACGCGCGCCGTGTATGGCGATGAGGAGGTGATCGGCTTCCTGATGTTCGTCTCGCCCGACGCCGACGACCCGCCGGGCCACTACCAGATCTGGCGCTTCATGATCGACCACCGGCGCCAGGGGCAAGGCCATGGCCGCGCCGCCCTCGCCCTGGCGCTGGCGGACATCCGCGCCCGGCCCGATGCGCGCAGCATCGAAATCTGCTACAAGCCCGGCAATGCCAACGCCAGACAGTTCTATGCCAGCATGGGCTTTGTGGAAAAAGGCATGGATGCCGATGGCAACGACATGCTGGCCGTGATCAACGTGGCTTAATTGCCTGCGCTGCCGGCGCTGCCGGTGCTGTCCGCCTGCGCGCCCGTCTCGGCCCTGGCATCGAACGCCAGCCGCGCCGCATCGATGGCGTCGCGGTGGCCATACGCCCAGGCGCCCAGCGCGCTGATGGGAATCAGCAGGGAACGGCCCAGGTCCGTCAGCGCGTAGTCGACGCGCGGCGGCACGGTGGGAAACACCGTGCGCGTGACGAGGCCGTCACGCTCCAGGCCGCGCAGGGTCAGCGTCAGCATGCGCTGCGAAATGCCGCCGATCACGCGGCGCATCTCGTTGAAACGCTTGGTGCCGTTGCCCAGCAACATCACCACCATCACGCTCCATTTGTCGCCCACGCGGGTGAGGATGTCCGTGATCGGGCGGCACGAGTCCGCCACGCCCGCATGGCCGCCCTGGTCGCGCATGCGCCGTTCCAGCTCGGCGCCGCGCGCGGCCACGTCGTCCATGGTTACTTCCGTGTGCCCCAGTGTGGAAAAAGTGCCTTCTTGTGCGTTCATTTTATAGTCACTATATTAGCCTCGGTAACAAATCCATACCGTGATAAATCATACCATCCAACGAGGCTAACATGAACATCCTGCACATCGATTCAAGCGTTCTCGGCGAGCATTCCATCAGCCGCCAGCTGACTGCCGCCATCGCCGCCCGCCTGCAAGCGGCCGCGCCGGGCGCCACCGTCCATTACCGCGACCTGGCCGCGCAGCCCTTGCCGCACTTCACGGCCGCCCCCGGCGATGCCGATGGCGCAGCCCTGGGCGCGGCACTGGAACAAGTACTGGCCGCCGACGTCATCGTCATCGGCGCGCCCATGTACAACTTCGCCATCCCCAGCCAGCTCAAATCCTGGCTCGATGCGCTGGCCGTGCCGGGCAAAACGTTTCAATATGGCGCGAACGGGCCGGAGGGCTTGCTGGGCGCCAAGCGCGTGATCATCGCCTCGACGCGCGGCGGCTACTACGGCGCCGACACGCCGATGGCCGCGTTGGAGCACCAGGAAAGCCACCTGCGCAGCTTCCTCGGCTTCCTTGGCATCACGCAGATCGACATCGTGCGCGCCGAAGGCGTCAAGGTCAGCGACGACGCCAGGGCGCAAGCCTTGCGCGCCGCGTTTGCGCAGATCGACGCGCTGCAGGCGGCGTAAGGGCGGCCGATTGTCTGGCTGCGCCGGAAAGTGTTTCGGCGCAGCCAGACTGTGACTAGCCGGCAAGAAAGGGCAAACTGCGCTAAGCTGCACCCGCCCCACTACTTCACAAGGACCACCATGACCCTGATCGTCGTCGCCACCATCGATGCCCAACCTCAACATATCGACGCCGTGCGCGCCGCCCTGGAAGCCGTCGTGCCGCCCAGCCGCGCGGAAAGTGCCTGCCTGCGCTATGAATTACACATCGACAACAGCATTCCCACCCGCCTCGTCATGCTGGAAGAATGGGCCGACAAGGCGGCCCTGACGGCGCACTACGCGACGCCCCACTTCCTGGCCCTGGTGGCTGCCACGGACGGCAAGGTCGTCAAGATCGACGTGGCGGAATTGAGCAAGCTGAAGTAACGGCCACGGCGCGTTCAATCGCGCGATCCCCAAGGAAAGTTGCCACTTATAATATGGCAACTTTTTTTTCGACGGCCATCATGACACCATTTTGCAAGCGACTCGGCGCCGCCGCGGCTGCCGCCTTCGCCCTGTGCTCCAGCGCCTGGGCGCAAGCCCCCATGTCCACGCTGGTGGGCGACTACAACCTGGCCTCGTCGGCAACCGTGCCGGCCAGCAGCTGGGGCTATTCCAAGGGACGCATTTCCATCAAGGCGCTCGACGACAAGCACCTGCTGATCGTCCTGTCGTGCGAATGGAAGCGCGAACCGAAAGCCGTCTGCGGCGATTATTTCTATGCCCAGCAGCGTGATGACGGCCTGTACCTGCAGGACATGAATACCTTCGCCATGCGCCTGTATTTCGATCCCGCCACGCGCAAGCTCACCATCATTTCGCGCGGCGCCGACGCCAAGGCCAGCGTGCGCCACGACGTGTTCGGCGCCACGACCGCGCCGCTCGCCGATCCCGCATTGATCCGGCGCATGAAACGGGAAGTATCGAATGCCGACAGCAAGGAAAACCGGCGCGTGTTCGGCCCCTACACCAAGTGGGACTACCAGGAAAACCGCATCGAATTCCAGCGCCAGGACTTGACGGCGCCGTGATGCCGCGCCTGCTCCATCCCATGCGCCGCCAGTTGCTGCGCCTGCTGGGCAGCGTGCTGTGCGCGCCCATGCTGGTGCGCGCCGCCGACCGCGCCCTGCCCGGCGCCGTGCGCCGGCGCATCCTGGCCACGCTCGACGCGCCGCTGCCCAAGGTGCTCAATGTGCAGCATCTGGCGCTGATACGGCATTTCAATATCGACTGGTCGCCCGTGGAAAGCGGCGCGCCCATGCTCAATCCGGCGTATCCGCTGGGCAAGGGCGACACCCTGGCGCTGGCCATGCAGGCCATCGCCAGCCAGGATGCGCCCCTGGCTGCGCAGCGCCTGATGGAAGCGGCGCAGCTGCTGCCCCACTTCATCCAGATGGCAAATGTGAAACCGGGCAGCCATGCCAACGGCGCGACGCCGTTCACCTTGACCACGCGGCATCTGATACTGCTGCGCCAGCAGTCGTGGCTGCCGCTGGAAATGCTGGGCATGGGCGCGGCCGAGGACTACCTGGCCGAAGGCTACTGGCCCACGCCATCCGTCGATGGCAAGCGGCCGTACGGTAATTTTACGAATTACACCGTGGAAATGGCACAGGCGCTGGGCCTGCCCGTGCACCGCCAGGCCGACGGCAGCCTGACCATCACGCCCGCGCTGCGTACGGAGCTGCAGGCGCTGCACCAGCAAACCATGCCCGCGCTGCAAGTATTCGTGCGGCAGGCGGGGTTGATGCGCAATACGCCGTGAGGCCGGGCTGGCCGGCTATGCCTGGGCCGCCGCCGGGCGTATCAGCACCTCGGCCGGAATACCCAGTTCCTGATGCAGGCGGCGGATCATCGGCAAGGTCAGCTGGCGCGTGCCGTTGAGGATTTCGTAGACGCGGTTCAGGCGGCCGATCATCGGCTCCAGATCCCTGGGCGTCAGCGACTTTTGCTCCATGCTGAATTTGATCGCATCGACGGGGTCTGGAAACTCCATGACAAAGTGGCGTGTTTCATAGGCATCGACGAGGGTGGCCAGCACATCCAGGCGGTCCCCTTCCGGCGTGCCAAGCTGGGCGGACATCAGGGACTCGACTTCCCGCAACGCGGCGCGGTAGTCGTCTTCCGTGCGAATGGGCTTGATATGCATCATATGTCCCTAGATTGTATGTGCGTCGATGGCATCATATTGCCGGTGTGTCCCGACAAATTTGATGTACAAGATGCCATACGGATAGTTGATCGATGCGACAAGCCGATATTTGTTACCGCCAATATTGAACACCACCCGCCCCTCTTTCAAGATGCTCGCCGTGGCAAAGTCCGCCTTCAACGCTGCGGGGCCGGACCACGACGCCCTGAGCACGTGGCCATACCACGACAATAACGGCGCCTTCGAATCTGCGTGGATTGCCTGCTTATAGAATGCAATCAATGTCGGCTTGGCCAGGATGCGCATGCATTGATTTTAGTCCCATTTTGGGACCAACGTCAATCCTGGCATCCCCCCCCCCCCGGCAATCGGCTGGGCGTAGCGGCACTTAACCTTGCGGCACCGGCACCGGCTGCGGATTCGGCGCAGGCACCGGCGCAGGCGCCGCGTCCGGCACCGCCTTGCCATGCGATTCCTGGCCATCGGCCGCCTCGGACGGCATGGCCAGCGGCGCCGGCGGCGCGCCTTCCTGCAGCAGGTCGCCCGGCTCTTCCACCGGTTCATCCTGCGGTTCCTCGACGGGTTCCACATGGCGCAGCGGCGGCGGTGGCTTGCCACCAGGGAAGATGGCGTCGCGCGCGATCTTGCCCGTATCGAGCGCCGTCTTGAAGAAGTCGCCCACCACCAGCACGGCGTTGTGGCCGCCCTGCCCCCAGTAATTGCTGCGCATGGTGACGCGGGCGTCATTGAAGCCCACCCAGGCGCCGCCCACCAGTTCCGGATGCATCAAAATAAACCAGCCGTCCGCATTGTTTTGCGTCGTGCCGCTCTTGCCGGCCACGTCGGAACGGATGCCGAAACGGCTGCGGATGGCCGTGCCCGTGCCGCGGTCGATGACGCCGCGCATCATGTCCGTCAGGGTGGCGGCCGATTCCGCCTTCATGGCGCGCTGCGGCTTGCCGTCGCCGAAGCGGGCGATGATCTTGCCTTCGCGGTCAGTGATGTGGGTGACGACAAACGGCAGGCGCGCCTCGCCCTGCGCCGCGATGCTGGCGTAGGCGTTGACCATTTCCAGCAAGGTGACGGGGCTGGTGCCCAGCGCCAGCGAGGGCACTTTTTCCAGCTTGCTGTCGCGGATGCCCAGCGCGCGCGCCAGTTTGATGATCGGCGGCAAGCCCACGTCCTGCATCACTTGCGCCGTGATGGTGTTCTTTGAATACACGAGGCCGTCACGCATGGTCATGTCGCGCCCCGTCGTGCCGCTCATGTCCGTCGGGCGCCACTTGGTGCCGTCGGCCGCCTTGATATCCATCACGGCATCGCGGTACACATGGTCGGGGCTGAGGCCTTTTTCCAGCGCCGCGCCATACACGATGGGCTTGAAGGTGGAACCTGGCTGGCGCGCCGCCTGCGACACGTGGTCGAATTGCTCGCGCGCAAAGTCGCGGCTGCCCACCCAGGCGCGCACGGCGCCCGTGGCCGGGTCCATGGCCGTGAAGCCCGCTTCCAGCCGCGTTTTCGACTTGCGCAGGGCCGCCATGAAGGCGCGGTCGCCTTTCAATTTCTCCAGCGCCTCGTCGGGCGTGCTGCCGGCCGCCGTCAGCTTGCGGTAATCGCCCGATTCGCGCACGAAGGCGTCGAGCAGGCCCGGATGCGATTTCCAGAAATAGTCGAATGCCACGCTACCCGCCTGCATGCCCGCGTACATGCCCGTCGAGGTGGACGATGGCACGCCGGCGCGGCTCCATTCCACGTCGGCAATGGCTTGCAAGGCATTCGCCTGCCGCTCGACGGCGCGCTCGGCCGCCTGCTGCAAGTCGTGGTCCAGGGTGGTGTGCACGATCAAGCCGTCGCGCTCCAGGTTGTAGTCGTTTTCATCGGCCCAGTCGATCAGCCACTTGCGCACGTAGGCCGTGAAGTGGCTGTCCGACTGCACGCGCTCGCTCTGGCGCTCGAAATGCAGGCGCAGGGGCCGCTTCACCAGCTGCCTGTAGCGCGCCTCGTCGATGACGTCATGCTTGCGCATTTGCCCCAGCACCACATTGCGGCGCTGCAAGGAACGTTCGGGATTGCCGACGGGGTTGTAGTAATTCGTGCCCTTGAGCATGCCGACCAGGGTGGCGCTTTCCAGGATATCGAGGCGCGAGGCGGGCTTGTCGAAATACGTGCGGGCCGCCATTTCAATGCCGAAAGTGTTGTACAGGAAAGGCACCGTGTTCAGGTAGGCTTCCAGGATTTCCGTCTTGCTGTAGGTGGCCTCGATCTTCAGCGCTGTGATGAGTTCCTTCAGCTTGCGGTTCAGATTGCGCGAACGCCCGATTTCCTCCGGGAACATATTGCGCGCCAGCTGCTGCGTGATGGTGGAGCCGCCCTGGGGATTGCCCTGCAGGCTGTGCACGATGGCGCCGGCCGTGCGCGTGAAATCGATGCCGTGGTGGTCATAGAAGCGGTGGTCTTCCGTCGAGATCAGGGCGCTGATCACGTTGGGCGAAATCTGCTGCAAGGTGACGCGCTCCTGCAAGCCCTGGTCGAAGCGCACCAGTTCCTTGCCATCCGCGCTGACCATGGTGCTGGGCGCGGCGGCGCGCGCCTGGCGCAGGTCGTGGATGCTGGGCGTCAAGGGAATCAGCAGCAGCATGTACAGGATGGCCAGCGCCAGCAGGGCCAGGAAAGACCACAGGCCCAGCACCAGCGCGCGCCGCACGGGCGGCAAGGTCATCAAGTGCGCATGGCCGCGCCGGTACAGCGCCACCGCCCTGCTCCACGCCACGCCAGCGAGGCGCCTTGCCTGCGCGCGCACCGCCGCCAGCTGCTGGCGTGCTTTTTCCTGAAACTGCTCCATGCCTGATGCCATGCTTGTAACCTTGTCTGATGCCGGATGATCCGTTTCAGCAAGTATATAGGGCGGGCAACAAAGCGGGCCGGAATTTACGCCAGGCAAGCATCGAGCCGCGCCAGGGTGACGCCCACGTACGCGCCCACGCAGCGCGCATCGCGCGTATGAAATGCGTCTTCCACCCGCAGCAGGCCGCAGTCGCAGACGACCGGGTCGACGCTGATGACCTGACCCAGCGCCAGGTAGCGCCAGCCGTCGAGCCGGCGCAAGCCTTTTTCTTCAGCGGGATTGGCGCTGAAGATGGCATCCCAGTCATCGGTTTCGCTGGCCATGGGCCACAGTTCGGCCTGGAATGGCGCGCCCGCGGCCAGTTGCGAGCCGCCGAACTCGTCCATGACGTGCAGGCGCTGGCCCGCCACCTCGATGACGGCTTCCAGGTAATCGCCTTGCGTGGCGATGAAGGTTGCCGTGACGGCTGGCTGGGTCACTTCTGCGCCTGCGCCAGCAAGCTTGGCAATTCTTTCAGCATGGCGTCGCGCGTGCGGATGCCGGCCGACTGCTGGCCCGGCTGCTCGTCCTGCACCAGGCGCGCGAAAACGATGGTGCGCTCGCCCTTGCTGGCCCAGCCCACGAACCAGCCGTAGCCATGCGCTTCATCGAAGCTGCCATCCTTCTTGCGCGGAAAGGCCGCGCCAGTCTTGCCATGCACTTGCCAGCCGCCGATATCCGCCAGGCGCGTCAGGCGGCGCGTCTGTTCCATCGCCTGCTTGCTGACGGGTAACTGGTCATTGACCAGCTTGCGCAGGAAGCCCAGCTGCTCAAGCGGAGAGATTTTCAGCGAGGAGCTGATCCACGAGCGTTCCAGGCTATTGTCCTTGCCGGCATCGCCCGACACATCCGCATTGCCGTAGCGCAAAGCCTTGGCATATTTCTGGAAGCGCTCGGCGCCCAGCGCCTGCGTGATCTGCTGCGAATACCAGACGACGGAATACTGCATCCAGCGTGACGGGTCCGTATCCTGGCGCCAGGCGTCGCCGCCCCAGTCCACGTAACCGTGGCGGTACGGCAAGGCCGGCTGGTGTGCATCCTTGAGGAAGCCGGCGTCATAGCCCATCACGCTGAGGGCGATCTTGAAGGTGGACGCGGGCGTCACGCGGTCGATGCAGTTACCTTCCTGCAACAAGACCGTGCCGTCCCTGGCGTCGGCCATCGCGGTGCAGATGGTGGCGGCCCGGGCCGTCGTAATGGAAAAAGCCGCCAAGGCGGCCAGCAGCGCGCCATGCAAATATAGTTTCATGCGTTCTAAACAAAAAAATGGTCGACAATTACCCGGTGCGAAAATCCGCCGGGTGCCGGCAGGCGGCAAGCGCCGCCTGCCGTTATTTTACATGCCGATATTGACCACGCCTTCACTCGAACTGCGATACGTTGCGCTGCTGCCTTGCGCCTGCGCCAAAGTGAGCTGCTCGCCATCCGCCGTGGCGGTACGGCTCAGCAGGAAGTCCGCGTTTGGCAACAGTCCGGTGGCCAGCACCGTGGTGGCCGACGAGGGTCCCGTCCAGCTCATGCGGGCCGACGGCGCCACGTCGCGGTTGAACGCCACCACCGTTTGCGTACCGATCAGCACGGCCTCGGTATGGCTGTCCGCCGCCAGGCGCCGCGCCGAACCGCTGCCCGCGCTGCCGCTCCCAAGGTCGTTGTCCGCCACGTGCAAGGCATGCAGGAAATACTGCGGAACGCCAGGCGCCGCCCCCGGTTCCGCCTGCACTTCCAGGCGCCAGGCGCCGATATCGCCCGTGACGCTGAGGTCATAGGCATCGGTCGGTGGCTTGGGCGGATAATTGCGCCATTTGTAGCTATTATCCGGCTGCAAGACCCGCACCGTGAAACGGCAATCGCCGGTAGGCCCGCCGGGCAACAAGGTACCCATGCCGTAAGGCGAGTCGGGGTTCATCTGCTCGCAAACCTGGCCGCCAACGTTGAATCCGCCAACCTTGGTGATGGCGGCCTTCTCGGGCAGCAAGGTCTGGGCGATCAGCATGCCGCCGCCATTGCGTATCGTGACGCTGCGCGCATCGATGGCGGCAAAAGCAAACCGGTACTGGCCATTGCCCAAGGTGCTGGCCGCTACCGCCGCGACGGGTTCATTGACCGTATGCAACAGCAGCGTGGCGGGCGCGGCATGCGTGCGCACGCGGTCAAAGGTCAGAACGATGGGCAGCGAGCCGGTCGCCGGCGCTCTCAGGTAGACGACACTGCGCAGGAAACCATTGGCCTGTTCCAGCTTGGACGAGGCATATGCCTTGCTGGCATTGCCGCGAGCATAAGTATAGCCAGGCGCATATTCATAATTGACAATGCCATCGAGGGCATTCATCGCCCCTGGCTGGATTTCCTCCAGGGTTGGATACGCCGCGCGCGCACTCCCCAGCCATTGCCCGCCATCATTACTGAATTCGATCTTGCTCGTGCCGCTGCCCGCCCTCTGATAGCGCTCGCTGCCGTCAAACGCCACCACCGTATTGTGGGCGATGCTGCGGGTATAGTAATTGGCCCAGTGCGTAGTGCCATAGCTGTCATACCTGCCGGAATCGATCAGCAATGGCCCTTTGTAGTTGAGGGAAATGCTGTTCTGGTCCAGGTGATGGTGGTTGTCCGTAATGAACGAGGTGGACTTGAACTCCAGCAGCGTGGCATCGGCATGCGTCCAGCGGTCGCGCATCAGTACCTGGCCTGAACGGCGGAAATGGCGCGACAGATCCAGTTCGGCTGGCGCATGCAAGGCCGCCGTATTGACGGGCCACAACAGCTGCTCCAGTATGTATGGATGGCGGTTTGGCCACTTGCGCTGGCCATGCACTTTCTCCTGGTAAAAATTCCACGCATTGCCGTCATTGCCGTGGGCGGCGGCCCACAGCGCAACGCTCCCCACCAGCGTGCCCGTGGACAAGGTGGCGAAGTTGTCACCGCTGGCCGGGTAGCTTTTGTCGTCCCGCAAGCCGTAGATGTAGGGATAGATGGTTTTTGGCAGCCATTCGGACACTTGCCCCATGTCGCCCGCGTTTTGCACCGCCGTATTCCACATCAGCAAGCGAGAAGGCAAGTCCACCAGACTGTAGGAAAAGCCGGAATGGTATCCGCCATCGGTCGAAATATCGCGGCGCACGGCCAGGAAGCCTTCGTTGAAATGGCTATAGGCCGTGTCGATCATGGGCAGCACGTCGGCGTTGGGCGCATCCGCGATGGCCAGCAAACCGAGCGCCGCGCCGTACACGCTGCTGAAGTTCATGCCCGCCATGTAGGCAGTGGCGATGGAGGGCTGGGGCGGCGAGGCGTAACGATTCCAGTTGCTGAAGACCGGCTTGACGGCGCAATCGAAGGATGAGGACGACATTGCCTGCTGGCCGCAAATCTCACTTAACAGATTGGTGCCGCCCGGAGCCGCCTGCGCAACGATGGTCGCTCGGATGCTGGCCGCCATCGCCGTCAGATAACTTGCCTGGCTTGCGTCACCCGGAACAGCCGTCTGGCCTAACTCGGCATGCAACCAGTCATACAGGATGCCCAGCGCGATAACACGCCCGCCCATCGACATATCCGCGCCCGCATTCAGTGGAACGGCGCTCAGTTTATCGATATAGTTCAGGATTGCCGAAAAATAAGCGGGGCGTTTGCTTATTTTATAGGCCAGCGCCAATTGCTGGGCGGTAGCGACGAGCAAATTGCGATTTCCGCTTGCCGTATTGCACACGGCCGGAGCCGTCCATGGCGTGGCCGAGGTGGGGCACATATTGAGCGAGGCCACATCCTGGTCCACCAGCCTGACAAAGTCGAACCAGGCCGTCGCCAGCTTCAGGTCCACGGCATCGGGATAATGCACCAGCGTATTGCCTTGGCCATCTTTCAGGATGAAATTGCTGATCGCCTCATTCATCCTGCCCGGAAACTGGAAAGCCGTCTGGTCCGGAGAAAAATCGACCTTTTCACTATTCGGATTGTTCGAATCGGCACGCAGCCATTCGAGACTCATCGGCATATTGACGCCGCCTATTTTAAGGCTGCTTGTTTTCGCGATGCTATTCCAGCTAAATTCTATCCGCCGCGCCACGCCAATGGGCATTTCCACCACTTTATGGGCGATATAGCGGGCCGGCTGGCTGCCTATGGTCTTTTGCAACATGCCAACCTGAATGCTGGCGGTACCTGCCGCATCCACATCGGTATGCCGGATGAATATGCCATTTTTCCCATTCGTGGTGTTCAACTCGCCAAAGACCAGTTGCACCGCGTCATCGAGGGCCGGGTTTTTCGCCGTTGCCGTAAAATCAAAGGCGATGGTTCCGCCTGCGGCTGGAAAAACGGCAGGTGCCAATGACAATCGGGCCGCCAGCTTATCGAAGGCCATTTGCGTTGTCAGCAGGCGAGGATGGCCCGGAGAAATCGACAGCGGCATCGCGCTGCTATGTGCAGCGGTCAATAGCAATGAAGACAGCAGTAAAGATTTGCCTTTTGCGTTTTTCCCGAGATTTTCTGCCAGACGCGAATACCGGTTCTTCTCACCCTGAAACAATCTGGCCATCCCCACTCCTTATTCAAAAATGCGTGACAACTACCGCCAATAACAATGACGATATCATTTTTTTAAGTTTTCGGGGTGATAGTTATCAATGAAATAATTTCATGGGAAGAATACACACCTTGCCACGGCGCTGCCACGCTAGCGGCTGGACTTGTCTCCTGTCTCGATGCGGCCCTCGCGCTTCAGGCGCTCTTCTTCAAGCTCATCCATCCCCAGCTTTTCTTCATCGATCAGCGCATGCTCGCGCCGTTCGCGCTCCAGCTCCTGTTCCAGCGTGCCATCGGTGACGGCTTGTTCGTTTTTCTGCGGCATGATGCATTTCTCCAAAATTAACGATCACAAAGTCCAGCCGCGTCGCGTGCCGGCAGGCGTGCGCCAGCCAGCACGCTCACCAGGGGACAAGCTGTCCCGCCTGCGCCACCGCATCATGCGGATGCAGGCTTTCCATATGCCGCACGGAAACGCCGGCCTGCGCGTAGCGTGGCGCCAGCGCCGCCTGCACGCGGCGCGCCGCATCTTCCACGTACATCAGGTTAGCACCATTCAGGCGCGCGAAGGCCTGTTCGTCCGCGCGTTTCACGGCCGTCTGCAGCGGCGTGGCCAGCGCGGCCTCCACCAGGTCGATCAGGGGGAACAGCTCCAGCTCCGCCGTGTCGCCGAGCGACACGCTAACGGTGGCCGTGCTGCGCTGGCTGTGCGGCGTAGCCAGGCTGGCGTGCTCCAGCAGCCAGGCTTGCGCGGCGGCGGCGTCGATGCTGCCCGCGCCGAACCGCGCCGCAAAGCCGTCGGCGAGCAATTGCCGCGCCAGCGCCGCCGAGCACGGGCACGTCGAGGAATAACTCACTTCCAGGGTCAGGGAAAGCGTAAAGCCGGATGGCGCAAGCGCCGCTTGCAGGCGCACGGGATACGATTTCCAGCCCGCCAGCCCCGCCGTCAGCAACGCCGGCTGGCGCCGCAGCAAAGGAAACGACAGCGACAGGCGCGCGCGGGTGCTGACGCAATCGGCATGGCTGGCTACCATGCGCCGCAGCAAGACTTCCAGTTCCGCCGCATCGAGCGGCCCGCCAGCGGCAAAGGCATCAAGCAGCAGATACAGGCGCGACATGTGGATGCCCTTCACGCGCGCATCGGGCAAGTCCACGTGCGCGTCGGCCCAGGCTTGCACTTGCTGCGCCTGGCCACCCTCTTCCAGCCACAAGGGCAAGGCGATGCCCTGCATGCCGACCCATTCCAGGGGTAGAAGACTGCCTGTATTGCCGCTGGCGGCCACATCAGGCAAGGGAGTTGCGTGCGTATCGCGTTTCATACAAAGCCACCTTCAATATGCAATTGGATTGCATATAATGAAGAAGCCGCGCCACATTTGCAAGCAAGTTGCATTAAAAAGACCGGCACGGTGCGCGGCCGCACGGAAACGGCACCGCCCTGGCGCTATCGTGACACTCCCCCCCCCCATCAAGGAGACACGCCATGCCCATCCTGAACGCCATCGCCAGCCTCGCCGTGCGCGATTTATCCACGGCAAGCGCCTGGTATGCCAGCCTGCTGGACAAGCAAGCCGGCAACCGGCCCATGCCGGACGTCGCCGAATGGCGATTTGACCGGGGCGGCTGGCTGCAGCTGTACCAGCAGCCCGAACGCGCCGGCGGCGGCTCCGTGACCCTGGCCGTCGACGATATCGAGCTGCTGGCCACGCATCTGCAGCAGCTGAACGTGGCGCACGGCGCCCTGACGACGGCGGCGCACGTGCGTACCATCATGCTGACCGACCCGGACGGCAACCATATCGCCTTCGCCCAGGCGCTGGACCACGCGATGGCGCGCTAAGGTCCACTGCCAGGACGCTGGCGCGCATCGCGCATCGCGCAAATTTCGCTTGACTCGCTGTCATGTGTCAGATAATGTTGACACATGACAGATTCAAACATAGCACTGACGGGAGAGCGCTTGCTGGCCATGCTGGCGGCGCTCGACAATCCGCACCGGCTGCGCATCATCGCCGCGCTGTCCAGCGGTGGGCGCAATTACATCAGCCAGCTGGCGCGCGACCTGGGCATCAGCCGTCCGCTGCTGCACCTGCACCTGCAAAAACTGGAACATGCGGGCCTCGTCACCAGCCAGCTGGAGCTGTCGCACGACGGCAAGGCCCTGAATTTCTTTGAAGCCAGCCCGTTTCAACTGCTGCTGACGCCGGCCAGCATCGCCGCGGCGGCGTCGTCGCTTACCCCCAACCCTGAATAACCGAGGCCATCATGACTGAAAATGCATTTTTCGCGGCGTTCTTCTTCAGCTGCACCGCCGCCGTCCTCATCTTCGCCTTCAAATATGCATCCGGCGTGGCGCAAGCGCGCGCGCGCCTGGCGCAGGACAGCGCCTACCAGGAACTGGCCCAGTCCCTGGCCGCCTCGCAGGCGGAAACGGCCGCCGCCCTGGCGGCGCTGAGCGCCTCGCTGGCCCGCATCGAAGCGCGCCTGGGCGGCCTGGAAAAGATCCTCAAGGAAGTCGAGTAGTCATATTCCGCATCCACCCACGCCCAGGAGGCATGACCATGAACACGAATACCGTATCGACCGCCCGTCTGCATGCGCTGCGCGCCATGTATCTGCTCGTCGTCGTGGGGCTGGGCAGCGTGCTGTGGCCCGGCATCGTCATGCCGCACCCGCCATGGGGGCTGATGCAGGGCACCGTCAACTGCATGCTGGCCGCGTTCTCGCTGCTATGCTTGCTGGGCTTGCGCTATCCGCTGCAGATGCTGCCCGTGCTGCTGTGGGAAGCGCTGTGGAAGAC
>CAUSDR010000075.1:0-17022 GCA_963530105.1 uncultured Janthinobacterium sp. | reverse complement strand
ATCCTGGCCTTCCTGCGCCATCCGGCTGGCAGCCAGGCCAGCCCGGCCACGTCCACCCTGCCCGCCGGCAAGACCTCCGCCTGATCGCGGCGCGCACACGCCTTGCCCGCCGCGCCGAAACCACGGCGCGGCGCTCCCCTTGCCCAGCACGGCGGCGCCCGCGCGCCGCCGCCCGCCTTGATGTTTCCCCGCAACAGCTGGAAAGTTTTCAAGAATAAAACGAGTTTACTTATCAAAGCGCTTTGAACTATACTCAAAGCGCTTTGAAACAGATTTAAAGCGCTTTGGTTGTGCATACAGATTTTCTGCACGCCGATACTGCACTGATAAACCTATAAAAACTCTGGAGACGCAATGAACAAACATTTCTTGAAAGCTTTGCCTGCCGCCGTGGCGCTGGCCTTGAGCGCTTCGGCCGCCCAGGCCGCCCTGCCGATCGACTTCGGCGGCTACATCCGCTCGGGCTTCGGCACCAGCAGCGAAGGCGGCAAGGAAGCCTGTTTCGGCCTGGCTGGCGCCTCGTCCAAGTATCGTCTGGGCAATGAGTGCGAAACCTACGGCGAGCTGAAATTCGGCGGCGAAGCGTTCAAGGCAAGCAATGGCACCACTTTCCGCATCAACACCCTGGTGGCGTTTTCCGTCAACCAGAATCAGGACTGGGAACAGTCGGACCCGTCGTGGCGCGAAATGAACGTGGTGGCCGACAAGATCGGCACGGGCGCCTTCGCCGAAGCGCGCGCCTGGGTCGGCAAGCGCTACTACGACCGCCAGGACGTGCACATCACCGATTACTACTTCTGGAACAACAGCGGCCCTGGCGCCGGCCTGGAAAACATCGACCTGGGCCCCGCCAAGCTGGCCTACGCCATCGTGCGCACGGCCGATGACGGCGACAGCAAGCGCATGGGCCTGTCGCACGACTTGCGCTTCTCCGGCATCAAGGTCAACCCGGATGGCGAACTGACCTTGGGCGTGCAATACAACCAGAAGCGCAACGCGGACGGCGCGGCGCCCGTCGCCAGCGGCCACTTGCTGACCATCATGCATACGCAAGGCAACCTGCTGGGCGGCTTCAACAAGGTCGCATTGCAGTTCGGCAAAGGCAGCGGCGCCAACACGGGCGGCTTCAGCCTGGGCGCCGACAAGGATGACAAGGTCACGCGCCTGACGGAACAGATCATGATCCAGCCCAAAGGCGCCTGGTCGGGCATGGCCACCTTCGTCTACGAAGACAAGGAAACGGCTGGCGTGAGCAGCAAATGGACGTCGATCGGCGCGCGCCCCGTCTACCACTTCACGGACAACTACAGCCTGGCCGTGGAACTGGGCCACGACATCGTCAAGCCGGAAGGCGGCGAGAGCCGCAACCTGACCAAGCTGACGTTCGCGCCGCAACTGTCGGCCGGCAACAGCTTCTGGTCGCGCCCCGTGCTGCGCGCCTTCTACACCTACGCCAAATGGAACAAGGCAGCCCAGTCGGCCGCCGCCGCGGAATCGGCGCTGTCGTCGACGGGCGTGTTTGGCGGCAAGACCAACGGCAGCTCGATGGGCTTCCAGGTCGAGTCGTGGTGGTAATCCAGCACTGTCGACACCTGAGCAGGCCGTAACGAGCGGCAGGAAATTGCGGCTGAAAAGCGCAGCCGTACGCAGGTACGGGGACGCCAAGTCAGCGAGCATCGCAGATCGCGCCGCGCGGCAAGCCTGGTCAGGTGTCATGTAAGGCAGCAACACCGCCCGCCTACCCGGGGGCACGCAGTATCCGGACCCACCATTTCGCCGCTGCACGCGATGGCCGGCAGCTTCAATGTAGTGATTCAGCAGTATCCTCTTTTAGCGCGGGCGCCCCTGGGTTTGCCCGCGTATTTTTTTGGCATTGCCGCCAGCGATCGCGACCCTGATCGTCCCGGCGTTTATCAGATAAACTACCCGACATCGTACCGCGCCGCCTCCGCCCACCCGCCGGACGCCGGCAGCGGCAAGACTCACCCAGGATAGATCCCGACTGCAGCATCCATGAACCTCAAAAATCTCGCCAAAACGCTAGGAATTTCCGAAACCACCGTCAGCCGCGCCTTGAATGGCTATCCGGAAGTGAGTGAACGCACGCGCGAACGGGTGATGGCCGCCGCCCAGGCGGCCGGCTACCGGCCCAATCCCATGGCGCGCAGCCTGGCCGTGGGGCGCACGAATATCGTCGGCATCATTTATCCGCTGATGCCGAACGACCTGGCCGACCCCATGTTCATCGAGATCGTCGGCGGCATGTCCGAAGCGCTGGAAGCGCAGCAGATGGACATGATGATCGCGCCCGCCTCGGCCACCAACGAATTCCACACCTACGAGCGCATGGTCAAGGGCCGCCGCATCGACGGCCTGGTGGTCGGGCGCACCAAGCCGTTCGACGAGCGCATCGCCTACCTGGCGCAGCAGGGCATGCCGTTCGTCGCGCATGGCCGCACGCAGCTGAACCAGCCGCACGCCTGGTTCGACTATGACAACGAGGCGGGCATGCGCCTGGCCGTCGAGCGCCTGGCGCAGCTGGGCCACCAGCGCATCGGCCTGATCAGCGCCACGCCGGACTTGAACTTCGTGCGCCAGCGCGTCGAGAGTTTCCAGAGCGCCATGCAGGCGGGCGGCCTGGCCGTCGACCCGGACAACCTGGTCGACAACGCGCACGACCGTCGCGCCGGCTACCAGGCCATGCAGCGCCTGCTGGCCCGCTCGCCCCGCCCCACGGCCGTCATCGTCGACAATCACATGTCGGGCGTGGGCGCCGTGCGCGCCCTGCTCGACGCCGGCATCGGCATCGGCCGCGAGATGTCGCTGATCGTCTGGGGCGTGATGGAAGATTCGCTGGCCGGCCACAACGTCACCACCGTCGTCCAGCCCGACCCGCGCGGCGCCGGCGCGAAGATGATCCACATGCTGCTGGCCCTGATGGACGGCACGCCCGTCACCGACTTGCAGGAACTGTGGCCGTGCGAACTGCTGCCGGGCGAATCGGCCGGGCCTGTCATACACGCCTGATCCAGCCCCTCACCGCGCGCGCCGCGCACGACCGTGGGCAGTCACTGCGCGTCAACACCTGATTTGCCTCTACATTGCGAAACCCGTTGACTACCGGGGTCAGTCACTGCGCGAGCGGAAGGCGCCCCATTGGGACGCCTTCCCCCGGCGGGTCTGACCCCGGCCTTCGCTGGGGGTTCCGCATTTCCCATCCTCAAAAAATTTAGCACACTGGATCAGCCATATCGCTTTACTGTTCAAAGCACCTTGAACCCGGCGGGCCAGAGCCTGCCCTTGCGGGGGGGCGTCTTTGGCCAGGGGATGCACATCGCCTTCTGAATCACCCCCATAAAAATATCGTATGTCTGGCGCGTGTATCGCTTTACTTTTCAAAGCGCTTTGAACTATACTTATTTCATACCCAAAGCGCTTTGAATTTTAAAATAAGACGCCCGCCTACCAACCAGCAGCGCTCGCCCTGACAACGTCAGGCAACTTTTTAAGAAATCATTCATGCCGACCATCCAGAACAATCTCGCCAAGCTGCCCGCCGACTGGTGGCGCAGCGCCGTCATCTACCAGGTCTATCCACGCAGCTTCCTCGACAGCAATGGCGACGGCATCGGCGACTTGCCCGGCATTACCTCGAAACTTGATTACATCGCCGCCCTGGGCGCCGACATCGTCTGGATCTCGCCTTTCTTCACGTCGCCCATGAAAGACTTCGGCTACGACGTGGCCGACTTCTGCGACGTCGATCCCATGTTTGGCACGCTGGCCGATTTCGACCGCCTCGTGGCGCGCGCCCATGAACTGGGCTTGAAAGTGATGATCGACCAGGTGCTGTCGCACTCGTCCGACGTCCATCCGTGGTTCGTGGAAAGCCGCGCCAGCCGCGACAACCCGAAAGCCGACTGGTATGTGTGGGCCGACCAGAAGCCGGACGGCACCGTGCCGAACAACTGGCTGTCCGTGTTTGGCGGTTCCGCCTGGCAATGGGAGCCGCGCCGCGGCCAGTATTATCTGCACGATTTCCTCGCCAGCCAGCCCGACCTGAATTTCCACAACCCGGCCGTGCAGCAGGCCCAGCTGGACAACCTGCGCTTCTGGCTGGAACGGGGCGTCGACGGCTTCCGCTTCGACTCGTGCAACTTCCCCTACCACGACCAGTTGCTGCGCGACAATCCACCGGCCGCCCAGCGCGACGCCAGCAGCGTGTCCGCCATCAATCCTTACGGCATGCAGTCGCACCTGTATGACAAGACGCAGCCGGAAAACATTGCCTACCTGCAGCGCGTGCGCGCCGTGCTCGACGAATACAAGGCCATTTCCATCGGCGAAGTGGGCGACGACAACGCACTGGCGACGATGGCCGCCTACACCACGGGCGGCGACAAGCTGCACATGGCCTACAGTTTCAACCTGCTGACGGCGGAATTCTCGGCCGCGCACATCCGCACGCAAGTGGAGGAATTCGAAGCGAAAGTGACCGATGGCTGGGCTTCCTGGTCGGTAGGCAACCACGACAGCGTGCGCGTCATGACGCGCTGGGGCGGCGAGAATCCGTCGCCTTCGCTGGCCAAGGTGGTGCTGGCCGTGCAAGTGGCCTTGAAAGGCACGCCGTGCCTGTACCAGGGCGACGAACTGGCCCTGACGGAAGCGGACTTGCCGTTCGAAGCGCTGCAAGACCCGTACGGCATCCCGTTCTGGCCCCAGTTCAAGGGCCGCGACGGCTGCCGCACGCCAATGCCGTGGATCGCCGATGCGCCGCATGGCGGCTTCAGCACGGCCAAGCCCTGGCTGCCCGTGCCGCCCGAACACCTGGAACGGGCCGTCGACGTGGAGCAGGACGATGCCGCCTCGCCACTGCGTTTTGCGCAGCGTATCCTCGCCTGGCGCCGCAGCCAGCCGCAATTGCTGGGCGGCGACATCAGCTTCTTCGACGCGCCGGAACCCGTGCTGGCCCTGCGCCGCGACCTGCCCGGCCAGCCGTCCGTGCTGGCCGCCTTCAACCTGGGCACGCAAGCCGTCACCTTCGCCTGGCCAGACGCGGCGCCGGCCAGCGACCTGGCGGGCCACGGCTTGCCGGGCAGCCAGCAAGGCGGCCACGTCACCCTGCCCGCCCATGGCGGCTGGTTCGGCAGCGTCTCTGCGGATTGAAGAAACATTCCAAAACGGAAATCCAACTGGGGCAGCAATACCAGTTGGAAATACAATAATGAGCCCCGCGCATCAGCGGGGACGAATTGATACAGCGAGGACGACATGGCGGGACTGAAATTGGCAGGACTGAAGAAGGCGTATGGCGACGTGCAGACCCTGCACGGCATCGACCTGGAGATCGCCGACGGCGAATTCATGGTCTTCGTGGGGCCATCAGGTTGCGGCAAGTCCACCTTGCTGCGCAGCATCTGCGGCCTGGAAGAGATCAGCGGCGGCGATTTATTCATCGGCAAGACGCGCATGAACGACGTGCCGCCTGCCAAGCGCGGCATCGCCATGGTGTTCCAGAGCTATGCCCTGTACCCGCACATGAGCGTGGCACAGAACATGGCCTTCGGCCTGAAACTGGCGGGCATGAACAAGGTGCAGATCGCCGACGCCGTGCAGCGCGCCGCGCAGATACTGCGCATTGAACCCTTGCTGGAACGCAAGCCCAAGGATTTGTCGGGCGGCCAGCGCCAGCGCGTGGCCATCGGCCGCGCCATCGTGCGCAAGCCCGACGTCTTCCTGTTCGATGAACCGCTGTCCAATCTTGACGCTTCGCTGCGCGTGCAGATGCGCATCGAACTGGCGAATCTGCACCGCGAATTGCGTTCGACCATGATTTACGTCACGCATGACCAGGTCGAAGCGATGACCCTGGCCGACCGCATCGTCGTGCTCAACGCGGGCCGCATCGAGCAGGTGGGCGCGCCTTTGGCCCTGTACCACCATCCCGCCAACCTGTTCGTCGCCGGCTTCCTCGGCTCGCCCCGCATGAATTTCCTTAAAGGCAAGATCCACAGCTACGCGGACGGCGTGGCCACCATCGCCACCAGCGCGGGCGGCATGCTGCAGGCGGCCTTGGCGCAGCCATTGGCCAGCGGCACGCAAGTGACCGTCGGCGCGCGCCCGGAACACGTGCAGGCGTGCGCGCCCGGCGCCGCCTCCGCCATCACGGCATCCGTGCAGGCGGTGGAAAAACTGGGCGACATCAGCTATCTGTACGTGCAAGTGCCGGGCGGCGACGAGCCGCTGGTGGTGCGCGCCGATGCCGATACGGACTGGGCAATTGGCCAGTCCGTGGCGCTGCAAGTGGCGCCCGCCCGCGTCCACGTGTTCGACGAGCACGGCCAGACCCGTACCTGATCTACCCGCTTTAGGGCCAGGCGCTACAGGCGCCGCCTGGCCTGGTTGCATGTTTCAGCCTTGATATTCAACATAAACTTAGCATAAAAAAAGATACTGGAGATCGACATGTCCTACACCAACCCGAAACGCAGCTTCATCAAAACCACCCTGATCGCCGCCGCCCTGGCCGGCATCGGCAACCTGGCCGCCGTTAGCCTGGCCAACGCGGCCGAAGCGGGTACCCTCTTGATCTGGATCAATGGCGACAAGGGCTACAAGGGCCTGGCCAAGGTCGGCGAGGAATTCACGAAAAAGACGGGCGTCAAGGTCGTCGTCGAACATCCGGAAGATGCGCCGAACAAATTCCAGCAAGCGGCAGCCGCCGGCAAGGGTCCGGACATCTGGATCTGGCCGCATGACCGCATCGGCACCTGGATCGACGCCGGCTTGCTGCAGCCATTGACGCCAAGCAAGGAAGCGCGCGCCGCCATCCTGCCGCTGGCGTGGAACGCATTTACGGTCGGCGGCAAGACCTGGGGCTACCCGATGTCCATCGAAGCCGTCGCCCTCGTCTACAACAAGGACCTGGTGCCGACCCCGCCAAAAACCTTCGAGGAAATCGCCGCGCTGGACAAGAAGCTTTCAAGCCAGGGCAAGAAGGCCATCCTGTGGGATTACACGAATACCTATTTCACGTGGCCATTGCTGGGCGCGGGCGGCGGCTTCCCGTTTGAAGTCAAGGGCGACGGCCGCTACGATGCGGCCAAGACGGGCGTGAACAATGCCGGCTCGCAAGCGGGCGTGAACGCCGTCATGGCCCTGATCAACAGCGGCGCCATGCCGAAGGGCGCCGGCTACGCCGAGATGGAAGCCGGTTTTAACCAGGGCAAGATCGCCATGATGATCAACGGTCCATGGTCGTGGGACAATGCGCGCAAGTCGAAGATCAATTTCGGCGTGGCAACGATCCCTACCGTGGCCGGCAAGACGGCCACGCCATTCGTCGGCGTGCTGGGCGCCATGATTTCCAAGGCTAGCCCGAACAAGGACCTGGCGACGGAATTCCTGGAAAACCAGATGCTGCAGATCAACGGCCTGAAAACCATCAACGCCGACGTCCCGCTGGGCACGCCAGCGAACAAGGTGCTGTTCGCGGAACTGAAATCGAACCCGAACATCCAGGCAACGATGGAAAGCGCGCAGGCTGGCCGCCCGATGCCGAACAATCCGGAAATGGGCCGCTTCTGGTCGTCGATGCAATCGGCGCTGGAAAACATCACGCAAGGCCGCCAGACCACGAAAGATGGCCTGGACGCGGCGGCGAAGCGGATCACGACGGCGAATTAAGCGACATATCGTTGGCCTGGTTGATACTTTCAACATAAATCAACCCTCAGCCCTGAACGACATCAGGGGTCGGACCCTCAGGGTCCGACCCCGGCCGTTCAACGGGTTCAGCCATCAACACGCCAACATCGTTCCCGCACCATCTTACAGCGCTTCATTTTCACAGGTATCCCATCGTGCGCAAGTTTATCGGCCCTACGGTATTGACCATCAGCATGGCGCTGGGTCTGTATCTGCTCTTCATGTTGTACATTTCCGGCCAGACCATGCTGGCTGCCGTCTTCCTCGGCTTGCTGACCCTGACGACGTTCGTCTTCACGTCGCCGCGCGCCTATGCCTACCGCTATCTGTTTCCTGGCATCACGGCGGTAATCGTCTTCGTGCTGCTGCCGATGGTGTACACGGTGTCGATCGGCTTTACCAATTTCAGTTCGCGCAACCTGCTCACCTATGAGCGGGCCACGCAATACCTGCTGGACGAGACGCAGCGCGTGGAAAGCACGGGCTATGCCTTGACCGTGCATCCCGAGGACAAGGAATACCGTTTGCGCCTGGAAAGTCCGGACACGGGCGAAGTGCTGCTGACGGGGCCGCTGGCCCTCAAGCGCGCCGTTCCCCTGAACGTGGAAGTGGCGCCGCTCGACCCCGTGCAGGCGCCCGTGCTGGCCCCGCCGCTGCCCATCAAGGACATCATCGCCCTGCAAAAGGATTTGAAGCTGCTCACGCTCGTGCTGCCGAACAAGATCGAGCTGCGCATGGTGGGCTTGCGCGAATTCGGCCCCGTCGCGCATGTCTACAAGCAGTTGCCGGACAACACGCTGAAGAAAGTCGCCACGGGCGAACTGGTCAAACCAAACTTCAAGACAGGCTTTTATGAAATGCCGGACGGCACCAAGCTGGAACCGGGCTTCAAGGTCAACGTGGGCTTCGCCAACTTCGTCAAGATTTTCTCCGACGAAGCCTTCCGCGGGCCTTTCCTGCGCATTTTCGTCTGGACCATCGTCTTCGCCCTGATCAGCGTGGCCACCACGACGGGCCTGGGCATGGTGCTGGCCGTGCTCCTGAACTGGGACGCGCTGCGCTTCCGCGGCCTGTACCGCACCCTGCTGTTCCTGCCGTACGCCGTGCCCGGCTTCATTTCCATCCTCGTCTTCAAGGGCTTGTTCAACAATAACTTTGGCGAAATCAACCTGGTGCTCGACGCCCTGTTCGGCATCAAGCCCGCCTGGTTCTCGGACACCACCCTGGCCAAGGCCATGATCCTCATCGTCAACACCTGGCTGGGCTACCCCTACATGATGGTGGTGTGCATGGGCCTGATCAAGGCGATTCCGTCTGACCTGTACGAAGCGTCGGCCCTGGCCGGCGCCGGACCGCTGACGAATTTCTTCAAGATCACCCTGCCGCTGATCATCAAGCCGCTCACGCCGCTGATGGTGGCCAGCCTGGGCTTCAATTTCAATAATTTCGTGCTGATCAGCTTGCTGACGGGCGGGCGTCCCGATTTCCTCGATACCACCCTGCCGGCCGGCACGACGGACTTGCTGGTGTCCTACACCTACCGCATCGCGTTCGAGGATTCGGGCCAGAACTTCGGCCTGGCCGCCGCCATCTCGACCCTGATCTTCTTCCTCGTGGCCGCGATTTCGCTGGTCAACATGCGCCTGACGCGCATGAACAAAGCATAAAGGACAGACCATGGCTATCGTTGTCGACCGTTCCAACCGCTGGCGCATCCTGGCGGCCCACGTCGCCGTCATCGCGCTGATCGCGCTGGTGATGTTCCCTTTCCTGATGATCCTGTCGATCTCCTTGCGGCCCGGCAACTTCGCCTCGGGCAGCCTGATACCGCCCGAAATCAGCTTTGAACACTGGCGCCTGGCGCTGGGCATGTCCTACCAGGCGCCCAACGGCGCGCTGGTGGAGCCGGACTTCCCCGTGCTGCTGTGGCTATGGAATTCCATCAAGGTGGCGACCATGAGCGCCACCGTCACCGTGCTGCTGTCGACCACGTGCGCGTATGCGTTCGCGCGCATGCAGTTCCGCTTCAAGTCGCAGACCCTGTCCGCGCTGATGCTGCTGCAGATGTTCCCCGCCGTGCTGGCCCTGGTGGCCATCTACGCCATCTTCGACGTGCTGGGCAGCTACGTGCCGTGGCTGGGCATCGACCACCACGGCAGCCTGGTGCTGGCCTACACGGGCGGCATCGCCCTGCATATCTGGACCATCAAGGGCTACTATCAAACCATTCCCATCGAAATCGAGGAAGCGGCCAAGGTGGACGGCGCCACACAGTGGCAGGCGTTTGTCTATGTGCTGCTGCCGATGACGGTGCCCATCCTGATGGTGGTGTTCCTGCTGTCGTTCATCGGCGCCATCATCGAATACCCGATCGCTTCCGTGCTGCTGCATGAACAGAACAACCTGACCCTGGCCGTCGGCTCCAAGCTGTTCCTGTACGAGCAAAAATACCTGTGGGGCGACTTCGCCGCGGCGGCCATCCTGTCCGGCCTGCCCATCACGGCCGTGTTCCTGCTGGCGCAGAAATGGATGATTTCCGGCCTGACGGCTGGCGGCGTGAAGGGCTGACCATGCGCGGCACCCTGACCACGCTGGCCGCCCTGCTCTTCTGCGCCCCAGCGCAGGCAGGGAGCAAGGTTTCGGCAACATTCGCGGATAATCCCATCGTCTACTTCGCCGTGACGGACCGTTTCGCCAACGGCAATCCCGGCAACGACCATTCCTATGGCCGCGCCGCCGACCCTGAGGGCGGCGATGTCGGCAGCTTCCACGGCGGCGACATCGCCGGCCTCACACAGCAGCTCAAGGCCGGATATTTCAAGGAACTGGGCGTGAACGCCCTGTGGATCACGGCGCCCTACGAGCAGATACACGGCTGGGTAGTGGGCGGCAAGCAGCAATTCCGGCACTACGCCTACCACGGCTATTGGGCGCTCGACTACACCACCATGGACGCCAACATGGGCACGCGCGACGAACTGCGCGAGATGATCGATACCGCCCACGCGCAAGGCATCCGCGTGCTGTTCGACGTGGTGCTGAACCATCCCGGCTACGCAGACTTGCGCACCCTGGCGGAATATAAGGTGCCCGTGCTGTGGCCCGGCCACGAAAAGGCTGGCCTGCGCGACTATCATAGCTACATCGACTATAACAACTTTGATTTCAAACAATGGTGGGGCCCGGACTGGGTGCGCGCCGGCCTGCCCGGCTATCCCGATGGCGGCCAGGACGATTACACCATGCAGCTGGCGTATTTGCCCGACTTCCGCACGGAAAGCAGCAAGGCCGTGGGCTTGCCGCCCATCCTGCAGCGCAAGGCCGACACGCGCGCCGTGGCGCTGCCCGATACGAGCGTGCGCGGCTACCTTGTCAGCTGGCTGGCCGACTGGGTGCGCGAATTCGGCGTCGACGGCTTCAGGGCCGACACCGTCAAGCACGTGGAGCCGGCCAGCTGGCTGGCCCTGCGCGCGGCCGCCACCGATGCCCTCAAGGATTGGAAGGCGCGCCACCCGCAGCAAAAGATCGACGATGCGCCATTCTGGATGACGGGCGAAGCGTGGGGCCATGGCCCCGAGCGCAGCAGCTGGCATGACGCGGGCTTCGACTCGATGATCAATTTCGACTTTCAGCATCGCGCGAGCGGCGACTGGACAAGCATCGATGGCGTCTACCGCCAGTACGCGAACCTGCTGGGTAAAAGCCCCCGGCATGACATCCTGTCGTATATTTCCTCGCACGACACCAGCCTGTTCCCGCGCGACCGCTTGCGGTATGGCTTGTCCGCCCTGCTGCTGGCGCCCGGCGGCGTGCAATTGTTCTATGGCGATGAAAGCGCGCGCCCGCCCGGCACGGCGCCCGCCGGCGACGAGCAGCAGGGGACGCGGTCAAGCATGAACTGGTCTGCGCTGGATGCTGCCACGCTGGCGCATGCGCGCAAGCTGGGCCAGTTCCGCCTGCGCCACCCTGCCCTGGCGCGCGGCGAACACCGCTTCATCCACGACAAGCCGTATGCGTTCGCCCGCGTGATGGATGGCGACGCCGTCATCGCCGTGCCCGAAGCGCAAGGCGCGCTCGAATTGCAGGTCCACGGCGTGTTCGCCGATGGCGCCGTGCTGCGCGACACCTACACCAATCACACTTACACCGTCAGCAATGGCGCCGTCGCGCTACACGCGGCCGGCACCGTCCTGCTGGAGAAAGCTGCACCATGAGTACCTATGACATAGTAGTGGTCGGCGGCGCCGGCATCGACACCATCGTGCGCGTCCCCGGCCTGCCCCTGCCGGCGGCCGATTCCGTGCACGTGCCGCCCATCCGCGACTACGTGGCGCACACGGGCAACGGCGTGGCGCTCGGTTGCCACGCGCTGGGCCTGCGCTGCAAATTCATCGACTTCATCGGCGACGATGCGCAGGGCGCGGCGATTTTGCAGCGCTATAAGGATGCCAAGCTCGATTTTTCGTACCTCGTGGAAGCGTCGGGCACGCGGCGCAGCGTCAACCTGGTCGACCCGCAAGGGCGCCGGCTGTCGCTGTACGACGGCCGCCACCCGGAAGGCGTGCGCATGCCGGCCGCCTTTTACCTGCCCTACCTGGGACCGGCGCGCCACGCGCACTTTTCCATCATGGGCTGGGTGGCCGAGCTGTTTGACGATGCGCACATGTGCGGCACCACCGTGTCGACCGATTTGCACGACTGGGATGGCGTCAATCCGCACCACCGGACATTCGCGCTGCGCGCCGACCTGGTGTTCCTCAGCACGGTGGCGCTGGGCGAGCGCACGCAGTCCGTCATGCGCGCGATTGTCGCCGAAGGCCGCGCGCAGGTCGTCGTGGCCATGGCGGGCGCGGATGGCGCCTATCTGCTGGAACGGGGCAGCGACGACATACGCCACACGCCAGCGGCAAGCTTGAAGCTGCCCGTGATCGACACGAATGGCGCGGGCGACTCCTTCGTCGCCGCATTCCTGCACGCGTGGCTGGCCGAAAAATCGCTGGACGAAGCCATGCTCCGGGGCGCCATCGCGGGCGCATTCGCCTGCACCCAGCATGGCACGCATGAACGTTTCATCAAGCGCGAAGAGATGCACGGCTTGTACCAGGCGCTTATACCGGGCATGTACTAGCTTATGACTTAATATTCTATCAAGCGTAGCATCGAGATAATGGTCGCATGGCACAATGGCTGCGGATTTCACCACACAGACCATAGCAACCGGAGACCACCATGAGAATCGAAACCCTGGCCGTGCATGCCGGCTACAGCCCCGACCCCACCACCAAGGCGGCCGCCGTCCCCATCTACCAGACGGTGGCCTACGCCTTCGACAATGCCCAGCATGGCGCCGACCTGTTCGACCTCAAGGTGGCCGGCAATATCTACACGCGCATCATGAACCCCACCCAGGACGTGCTGGAAAAACGCGTGGCGGCGCTCGAAGGCGGCGTGGCCGCGCTGGCCGTCGCCTCGGGCATGGCGGCCATCACCTACGCGATCCAGACCATCGCCGAAGCAGGCGACAATTTCATCTCCGCCAGCCAGCTGTATGGCGGCACCTACAACCTGTTTGCCCACACCCTGCCGCAGATCGGCATCGAAGTGCGCTTCGCCGACGCGCGCCAGCCCGAGACCTTCGCCGCGCTGATCGACGCGCGCACCAAGGCCATCTTCTGCGAATCGATCGGCAACCCACTGGGCAACGTCACCGACGTGGCCAGGCTGGCCGAGATCGCGCATGCGCACGGCATCCCGCTGATCGTCGATAACACGGTGCCCAGCCCCTATCTGTTCCGCCCCATCGAGCACGGCGCCGACATCGTCGTCCATTCGCTGACCAAATACCTGGGCGGCCATGGCACCACCGTGGGCGGCGCCATCGTCGACAGCGGCAGATTCCCGTGGGCCGAACACAAGGAACGCTTCAAGCGCTTGAACGAGCCGGACGTGTCCTACCACGGCGTGGTCTACACGGAAGCGTTCGGCCCCGCCGCCTTCATCGGCCGCGCGCGCGTCGTCCCGCTGCGCAACATGGGCGCGGCCATTTCGCCCTTGAGCGCCTTCCAGCTGATCCAGGGCATCGAGACCCTGGCGCTGCGCATGGACCGCATCTGCGACAACACCCTGGCCCTGGCCAAGCACCTGAAAAACCACCCGAAAGTCGCGTGGGTCAATTACGCGGGACTGGAAGACCACGCCGATTACGCGCTGGTGAAAAAATACATGGGCGGGCGCGCCTCGGGCATCTTGTCCTTCGGCCTGAAGCTGGCCGCCGGTGCCAATGTCAACCCGGACCCGCGCGCGGCCGGCGCCCGCGTGCTCGACGCCCTGCAGCTGTTTACGCGCCTGGTCAACATCGGCGACGCCAAGTCGCTGGCCACGCACCCGGCGTCCACCACGCACCGCCAGCTCAATCCAGAAGAACTGGCCAAGGCGGGCGTGTCGGAAGACATGCTGCGCCTGTCCGTCGGCATCGAGCATATCGACGACTTGCGCGAAGACCTGGATCAGGCATTGAACGCGGCGTAAGCCTCTTTTCCACGCCGCCCGGAGGGGACTTCATGCCATCAACGGCGCCATGTCTCCTCCTGCCGCCCCATCGCCGGAGCAGCCGGCGTCCGGCCTGTTCCGCGCCGGCGATGCGCGGCGCATGAAGGCCGTGCTCGGTCATATCGAGCGCCGCCTGGTCACGCGGCTGGCAGCCCGCCTGTCAGCCTGCCTGTCAGCCTGCCTGTCAGCCGATTCCCAGCCTCTCTGTCAGCCTTTGACGCCGTAGCGCGATGCCGGCTTGCCGCGCATCGCGCCCGCGAACAGGGCCAGGCGGGCCGCGTCGAAACGCTCCCACAGCTCCTGCTCTTCCACGGAAGGCAAGGTGACCAGTTCGCCCTGGTCCAGGCCTGCCAGCGCCGCATCGACGCAGTCTTCCGCGCGCATGATGGTGGCCTGGTCCAGCTGCGCCAGCGGCACGCCGCTCAATTCCCAGATTTCCGTCGCCGTCGATGCGGGCAGCACCAGTTGCACGACGATGCCCGTGCCGGCCAGTTCCTGCTGCAAGCCACGCGTAAAATTCATCACATAGCCCTTGGTGGCGCTGTAGACCGTGCTGACGGGCAGGATGTGGAAGGACAGCACGGAACCGATATTGATGATGGTGCCGCTGTCGCGCTGCTTGAACTGCGGCAGCACGGCGTAGGTCAATTCCGCCAGCGCCGCGACGTTGACCTTGTCCATGGTGGCGATGCCCGCCTTCGGCGTATCGAGCACCGGCGCCAGGGTCGATGCGCCCGCGTTATTCACCAGCATGGTGATGGCGGGATTGGTGGCCAGTTCCGTGGCCACGCGCTGCAGGTCGGCCGGCGCCGACAGATCGGCCGCCATGGCGCGCACGGCCACGCCGTATTTTTCCGCCAGCGACTTGGCCAGCACGCCCAGGCGCTCGACCCTGCGCGCCACCAGAATCAAATCGAAGCCACGGCTGGCCAGGCGGTCCGCGTAGATGGCGCCCAGGCCGGAAGAAGCGCCGGTGACGAGGGCCGTGCCTTGTGTATTCGTTGTGCTCATGGTGATTCCTTTATAAAAGTGTATGACTTCAATGGATAAACCTGCAACAGGATGGCTCAAGCATGACAACCATCATGTTTTGCCGCGCCATTAAACATGACGATCATCATGTTTAATGGCGCAAGCATGACGCACGTCATGTATGATGTCAACAGAAATTAATTCATGCCCCGGAGCACGCCATGCGATACCCAGCAGCCGAAACGGCAGAAAAACACCAGCGCATCCTCACGCAAGCGGCCCGCCTGTTCCGCGAACAGGGCTTTGACGGCGTCAGCGTGGGACAGATCATGCAGGCGACGGGACTCACGCACGGCCCCTTCTACAACCATTTCGCCTCGAAGGAAGCGCTGATGGCGGAAAGCACCCTGCACGGTTCGGCGCACTCGCGCGCGGCGCTCGATGCGGCCACCGTCAGCCCTGAAGCCATGCGCCAGTACGTGCGCGACTATCTGAGCACGGCCCACCGCGACCACCCTGGCGACGGCTGCCTGCTGGCCGCGCTGGCGGGCGACGTGCGCAAGCAGCCCGCCGTGCGCCCCGCCTTCACTTTTCACCTGAAAAACATCATCGGCAAACTGGCGGCGCATTTCCCGTGGCAGAAAAAGCGCGACCCGCGCCAGCAAGCCATCGTCATGCTGGCGGCCATGGTGGGCGCCGTGGCGCTGTCGCGCAGCGTCGATGACGCCGCGTTGTCGGACGAGATACTGGCGGCGGCAAGTGCCGCATTGACCGGGCAGGTCGGGTGAGCGGCGCACGCCGCGTAATCCGGCAACATTGTCGGCATATAGCGTAATGTCGGATTACGCTGCGCTCATCCGACCTGCGCTCATGTGCTCACCGCCAGCACCTGCGCCACCTGCCCCACCCTGTCAGCCACCGTGCCGGACACGCTGATGAAGGGAATGCCGCGCCGCGCCAGTTCGGCCTCGTACCACGCATGCTGGCGCAGCCGGAAGCTCTCGTCGCGGCGCGTGCCATCCTGGATGAAGGGAAAATCGGGGGCGCACAGCACGACCAGGTCATACGCATGGCCGGCCAGTTCCAGCAGTGCCGCTTCCGCCCTGCCAAACATCTCGACGCAGTAAAAATACGTGGTCAGGGGCGAGGTATCGCAAAACAGCCAGCGCCGCGCCTGCCCGGCGGCAGCGGCTTCGCGCCGCAGCTGTTCCCTGCCGATTTTCAGCAGATCGTCATAGCGCAATACCCCATCCTGGCTTTCCCACAGCTCGCGGCCGTACTCGGCGACCCAGCCCGTCTCGAAATGCCGCGCCAGCGCTTGCGCCAGGGTCGTCTTGCCGCTCGATTCGCCGCCCAGCACGCACGCGCGCCGAACGAAACTGGCGCGTACCAAAGGCGATAAAAACGCGCCGTGCACATGCGGGTCTTGCCGCACCTGCGTGCCGGAGACGGGTACAAGGCTGCGCGACTGGTCCACGCTCACATGCGCCACGGCGCCCTGCGCGTAATGCTGCTGCAGCAGCTGCGCAAAGCCGGGACCATAATCTTCGCTGCTGAACACGGCATCGACGGGGAGTTCCAGCACCGTCCAGCACAGCCAGCCCATGAAGTGGCGATGCGCGTCGCCGTCATCGTCGTTGTGCGGCAAGGCCCGCGCCGGCACGCCGCGCGCCGCGCACAGGGCGGCCAGGCGCGCATCATCGAGCACGACGACTTGCGCCTGCGCAAACCGCTCCCGCAGCCAGCCTTCGCGGCGCGCCGGTTCCAGGCCGGGAAACTCGGGCCGGGTATAGC
>CAUSDR010000074.1:0-17148 GCA_963530105.1 uncultured Janthinobacterium sp. | reverse complement strand
TGAGGCTGGTGGCGCAGTATGCAATACCGGGCATGAATAAGCAAGATTGCCCCGGCCATCCTCACCCTTTCCCGGCTCAGGCAAAGCCCCCCTTGGCCGCCCGCGCCAGCGAGCGCTGCACGATCAGCTTGTGGAACGGGCGGATCAGCAGGATGTACGCGCGCCCCACCCAGTTGTGGCAATGCACGACGCTGGCCAGGGTCACGCTGCCATGCGGCCCCGCCTCCCTGTTGCGCAGCACCGACAAACGGAAGTCCAGGTGGCTGTCGTCTTCGCCCACGATGATTTCGTCGTCGCTGACGCTATAGATGCGGAAGATGCCGATGCGCTCGCCACGCCTGGCTTGCATCTGCCTGGATGTCTTGACACCGAACAGCGACACGATGGCGTCGCGCACCACCATCAGCCAGTGCGCCCAGCGCGGCTGGCTGCCCAGCAGGATGCGCGCCAGGGCCGGCATGTCCATCTGGCGCGCGCCGGCGGTCGGCAGCGCGACGGCATAGGCGTCGGCCAAGTTGCTGCCCGGATACAAGGCCGCGATACCGGCGCCGGGCGGCAAGGCCACGGCCCGCACCGCTTCGCTATTGCCTGTCGTCTTGCTCATCTCTTGCATGCGGCCTCCATGTTTTCAGTGATAACATGGCCATCATACAGCACAATGTGAACAGCGTTAACATAAAATGACAACAGCGATGACACCCCCCGGCAGTTACCATCATGGCAATCTGCGCGACACCCTCGTGGCCGCCACCATCGCCCAGCTGGCGCAGCAAAGCGACGCCAGCATTTCGCTGCGCGAACTGGCGCGCACGGTGGGCGTGTCGGTGGCCGCCGTGTACCGCCACTTCCCCAGCAAGGAAGCCCTGCTGGCCGAGGTGGCCGCCGCCGGTTTCGCCAGCCTGATACGGCAATGGGAAACGCAGCTGCCGCCGCCGGGCAGCCTGCCCGCCGAGCAGCGCTTTCAGCTGCTGGGCCAGCAATACATCGAATTCGCGCTGGCCGCGCCCGCCCACTACCGGCTGATGTTCGAGCACCAGGACGTGCGCCAGTTCCCCGTGCTGCAGGAGGCGGCGCAAGCGTGCTTCCATTACGTGCTGCAAACGGCGGGCGCGGCCGTGCGCGAAGCGGGCGCCGATGCGCGCTGGGACCGCGCCGCCGCCAGCGCCGGCTGGTCGCTGGGCCACGGCTACGTGATGCTGCTGCTGAGTGGCCGCCTGGCCATGACGGATGGCGGCGACGAGCTGTCGCCCGCCATGGTGCCGCGCTTTTTCCAGTTGCCCGTGGCAGCGCTGCAGCAGGCGACGGACGAGGCGCGGCCGGCATCATGAGCAGCACCGGGCAGGCGCCGCGGGAGCGCACGATGGTGCAAATGCAGCCGGCGGGATCGGCCGGTCCCTGTCAGTTTGGCCGCGGTTCCGGTATCATTCGGCATGAATAATATTTCTTTCCAACCGTTTGTCATTGGTGTCGCCGGCGGAAGCGGCAGTGGCAAATCCACGGTATCCCAGCAAGTGCTCGCTTCGTTCGGCCCCGACATGGTCTCGGTCGTGATGCAGGACGATTACTACTGCGACCAAACCCACCTTTCCCCTGAAGTCCGCCCCCAGCAAAATTACGACCATCCGCAAGCGTTCGAGTGGCCCTTGCTGGTACAGCACGTCAAAGCCCTGTGCAACGGCGAAGCGATCGAGATGCCGGAGTACAACTTCACGCTCCACAACCGCTCCGACAAGACCATTCTGGTCAAGCCGGCGCCCGTGATCGTGATCGAAGGCCTGTTTGCCCTGTATGACGCGGACTTGCGCGACATGATGTCGCTGAAGATCTTTGTCGATACGGCCTCGGACGTGCGCTTCATCCGCCGCATGCAAAGGGATATCACCGAACGCGGCCGCTCGGTAGAGAGCGTCGTCGAGCAATATCTGGACACGGTGCGCCCCATGCACAAGCAATTCATCGAGCCGACCAAGCGCAATGCCGATGTCATTTTGCCGCACGGCGCCAATGGCCCCGCCGTCGACATGATTACCGCCAAGGTCGCAAGCGTGATCGGCCAGTTGCAATCGCCCTGATTTGACCCGTGGGCGGTAGCGCAAGTTCCCGCCCGGCGCCCCCACCCCACCACAAAAAAAAGCCGCATCCCCCGGTCAGGCGGATGCGGCTTTGTATTGGCGCGTGGAAAAACTTACTTCTTCGCCGCCTTGACGCTCTTCGGATACTTGATCGTCATTTCCTGCAGCAAATTATCCGCGTGGTCCACTTCCTTCATCACCCACAGCATGTAGCGGATGTCGAGGTGGATGGCGCGCGTGATGGCCGTGTCGAAATACCAATCCTTGGTGATCGATTCATACGTTGAATCGAAGTTCAGGCCGATCAGCTCGCCACGCTTGTTCATCACGGCCGAGCCGGAATTGCCGCCCGTGGTGTCCGCGCTGGTGAGGAAGTTGACGGGAACCGTGCCCAGCGCCGGATCGCGGAACTGGCCGTAGCGTTTTTCCTTGACGGCGTCGACCAGCGCTTGCGGTGCTTCGAACGGCGCCTTGCCCGTGACTTTCTCGACAATGCCTTCCACGGTCGTGAATGGTCCCTTGCTGATGCCGTCGCGCGGCGAGTACGGCGCTACCGTGCCATAGGTGACGCGCAGGGTCGAGTTGGCGTCAGGATAGACCGGCTTGCCTTGCGACTGTTTCCAGGCGATCACGGCTTGCATGTATTGCGGAATCACGCGTTCCAGGTTGCCGTCGACTTCCTTGCGGCGCTCTTCCAGCGCCAGCTCCACCGGCTGCAGTTGCACGGCCAGTTGCATGAAGGCATCGTCGGACTGGGCAACGGCAGCCTGGTCCTTTTCCAGCCAGGCCAGGCGCTTGGCCGTGTCGGCCAGCTGCGTCTGCTGGTACAGGGCCGCCACGGCCGCTGGCGCCGGCAGCAGCGCGTCCAGGCCTTGCGGATGGCTCTTCGCCGCCAGCTGCGCGTAGCGCTTCAGACCGGCTTCAAAACGCGCCTGGTCAACCTTGTTGACATACGACTGTTCCAGACGGGCCAGGCGGGCCTTGATGAAGGCCAGGTCGCGCTGCTGGAAGCCCGATTCGCGCTCGGCGTCCGGCTTCTGGCGCTCCTGCGACAGGCGGTAGACGGTGCGCGCGCTTTTCAGCAAGTCGCTGTTGGTGGCCACCGACCAGGCGAACTCTTCTTCGCTGAGGGCCATGTCGCTGGCGATCGCCGCGTCCAGTTCGGCCAGCAGGGTCGGCGACACCTTCGGCTGCTTGGCGTACCAGGCGCGGAATTCGGCATCCTGGCCATCCTTGATGGCGGCGATGTCCTTGCGCGCGAAACCGTCGAGCAGGCCCTGGGTTTTCTTCAGCACGTTATTGATGCTTTTCACCACGCTGGCATAGCGCACGGCGGAGGCGGCGTCGCCCGTCGTCGCGTCCGCCATCACGGCCAGGTCGGCTTGCAATTCCGCCACTTTCAACGGGAAGGCCGTGTCGCGCGCGAAGCGGATTTCCGCCGGCAGCTTGTAGCGGCTGGTGCGGCCGGGGTAGCCCGCCAGCAAGATGCCGTCGCCAGCCTTCAAGCCTTCGGCCGAAACCACCAGGAAATCCTTCGACTGGTACGGCACGTTGTCCGGCGACGGGTCGGCCGGGCGGCCATCCTTGCCCACGTAGGCGCGCAGGAACGAGTAATCGCCCGTGTGGCGCGGCCATTCGTAGTTGTCGATGTCGCCGCCGAAATTGCCGATCTTGTCCGATGGCGCGTACACCAGGCGCACGTCGCGTATCATCATCTGGCGGATGCGGTAGTACTCGAGGCCGCGGTGGAAGGCGGGCACGGAGCAGCGGTACATCTTGTCCGTTTCACATTCGGCGATCAAGTCCTTGACGCGCTTTTCCACGGCTTCGTGGCGCGCGCGGCCCGTCATGTCGGCCGTCAAGCCTTTCAACACGCGCTCGCTGACGTTTTCCACCTTGTCCGTCACATACACCAGGCTGTTCGGACCGCCCGGCAGCTCGCTGGCACGAGTCTTGGCCAGGAAGCCGTTGGTGATGTAATTGTGTTCCGGCGTGGAATTGCGCTGGATGGCGCCGTACGCGCAGTGGTGATTCGTCACGACCAGGCCCGCGTCGGAAACGAAGGCGGCCGAGCAGCCGCCCAGCGAGACGATGGCGCTCATCGGATGCTTGCTCAGGTCTGCCAGTTTTTCCGCAGGAATTTCGATGCCGACCCGTTTGAGCTCGGCTTTCAGCTGTGGCAATTGGTGTGGTTGCCACTGCCCTTCGTCGGCGTGTGCGCCGGCGAACGCGCCCATCAAGGCGACTGGTAATACGATTGTCTTGAACAAGATATGCCCCTCCATAAAAAGCAGGCGAAAGTATAGCCTGTCCAGGCCGCCCGGGTCGGCAAAAAATGTTCCTGCGGCAATCACCCGCTCAGCTGGTCACGCGCACCGCGCCCGGCAGGGGAATTTGCAGGGCCAGGCGGCAGCCGGCGCCCGACGGCGGCGTGCCCACCTCGAACTGGCCGCCCAGCGCCGTCACGCGCTCGGAAATACCGATAAGGCCGAAGCACTGTTTCTTGCGCTGCTGCTGCTGCGTGATGCCGATGCCGTTGTCGCTGATGGCCACGTACACGGCACAGGCGTCCGAACTCAGCTCGATCTCCACCTGGCTGGCCTGGGCGTGGCGCATGACGTTGCTGAGCGCTTCCTGCACGATGCGGAACAGCACCGTCTCGACCTGGCTGCCGATGGCGGCGAACAGCGCCTCGTCGCGTATCAGCAGGCGGCACGCCACGCCGCTGCGCTTGCGGAAGTCGCCCACCTGCCACTCGATGGCCGCCTGCAAGCCCAGGTCCAGCGCCATCGGGCGCAGTTCGTTCATGATGCCGCGCACGCTCTTGATGGTGGTGTCGACATTGCTGAGCACCGCGCCAACCCGGCGGTGCAGACGCGGATGCGTGCCCTCGGTGCGGGCGCTGAGCATGGAAATATCGATGCGCAGCGCCAGCAGGTTTTGCCCCAGTTCATCGTGGATATCGCGTGAAATGCGTTTGCGCTCGTCTTCCTTGGCCGTTTCCAGGTGCAAGGCCAGCTGGCGCAGCTGGGCGTGCGACTGGCGCAGCGCGCCATCCATCAGCTTGCGCTCGGTGATGTCCGTGTGCGCCACCACCACGCGCAGCGGCCCTTCGCCAAGGAAGCGGCTGACCCTGGCCTGCGACCAGCGGGGACCGGCGCGCGTGGCAAATTCATACTCGAGCGCATAGGCATCGGCCGTGCCGGCGATCACGGCGCGGATGCCGGCGGCCAGCTCGCGCCCGGAACTGCGCTGCCAGCGCGGGTCCGACTCGCAAAAATGCAGATAGTGCAGCTGGTGGCTCGCATGGCCGGCAAACGCCAGGCACGCCTGGTTGGCGTGCACCAGGCATCCCGCCTGGTCCAGCACCAGCACGCGGTCCGACAGGGAATCGATAGTTGCGTGGAAGAAACGTTCGGCGTCGCGCAACGCTTCCTGCGCCCGTTCGCGCTGGTGCACTTCCAGCTGCAGGTGCTGGTTGGCGCGCAGCAGCTCGGCCGTGCGGTCGATGACGCGCTGGTCCAGCTCGCGGTGCAGCTCGCGCAGGTCCGCTTCGGCCAGCTTGCGTTCCGTGATATCGGAAAACACGCCGACAAAATGCGTGGTGGCGCCATCGGCGCTGCGCATGGGCGTGATCGACAGTGATTCGACGAAGCGCTCGCCATTCTTGCGCCGGTTCACCAGTTCGCCATACCAGCTGCCATCCTGGTGCAGGCTGCGCCACATGGCTTCATAAAACTGCGGCAGATGCGTGCCGCCGCCGAGGAAGGACGGATCGCGCCCGATGGCTTCTTCCGCCTGGTAGCCGGTGATGGTGGTGAAGGCGGGATTGACGGAAATGATGCGGTTGGCGCTGTCTGTGACGAGCACGCCTTCGCGGATGGTATCGAGGATAACAAAGGCGCGCCGCAAGGCCGATTCGCGCGCCAGTTCGTCGCCCAGGTCCGTCACCAGCATGCGCACCGTGCCGCTGGCGCCATCGACATTGGCTTCGATGCGCACCATGCTGCCCGTGCGGCCCGCATCGCCTTCGAAAAGCTGCGCTTCCAGCACCTGGCGCGCGCCGCTGGCGAAGACGGTGTCGAGGAAACGCCGGAAACCGCCCTGCGCCTGGGGCGCGATGAACTGTTCGAAGCGCCGCCCCAGCAGCCGGCTTTTTTCACGCCGCAGCAAGCCGCAGGCGGCCTCGTTGGCGCGCGTGATGACGCCTTCCGGCGCCAGCGAAAAATAGCTGACGGGCGCCTGTTCATACAGCTGCGCATAACGGTCGCGGCTGCTTTCAAATTCATTCTTCAGCTGCTCCAGCTCGGCCAGCGCCGCATTCTGCATTTCCAGCTCGATCTGGCTGACCTGCAATTCATGCAGCTGGCGCATGACTTCCTCGTTCGACAGCGGCGGCGGCGCGGGCAGGCGCTGCTGCTGGGCCAATTGCTCGGCCTGCTCCCTCAGCCTGGCCGGCGCGACGCCGCCGCCGTCGAATGGTTCGCTCATGGCACGCTCTCTCCCGTCACGCCGCCTGCCACGGCGCCAGACTGTATCTGGCGCAGCTGGGCTTCCAGCAGCTTCGATTCCGTGATGTTGATAAATGTCACCACCACGCCATCGATCACATTTTCAATCGTGCGGTAGGGCATGATGCGCACGTTATACCAGCGCCCCGTCTTGGTCTCCACCTGGCGTTCGCAGAACACCAGGCTGCGGATGACTTCCAGCGCATCGGCTTCCAGGGCCGGATAGTCGAGATCGTTGACGATGTCGCTGAGCGGGCGGCGCAAGTCCGTCTGGATCAGCTTATAGATTTGCGTGGCCGGCGCCGTGAAGCGGCGGATGCGCAGGTCGCTGTCGAGGAAGATGGTGGCGATGTCCGTGCTGTTGAGCAAGTTCTTCATGTCGCTGTTGACCAATGACAAATCATCGACCTTCGATTGCAGCTCGGCATTGACCGTGTACAGCTCCTCGTTGAGCGACTGCATCTCTTCCTTCGAGGTGGTCAGCTCCTCGTTCGTCGATTGCAGTTCCTCATTGGTCGACTGCAACTCCTCGTTGGCCGATTTCAACTCTTCGCGCGACGTCTGCATCTCGTCGCGCACGGCCTGGATTTCATTGCGCGCCTGCGCCAGCTGCTGTTCCAGCTCCAGCACCTTGGGGTTCGGCGAGCGCCCGCGCCGCGCCTCGGCCACCAGCGGCACGCTGGAAAACGTGACGAAGACCATGCCGCGCAGGGATTCGGGCTGGCTCAGCGCCTCGGCGCTCAGGTCGACGCCCAGCGATTGCCCCAGATAGTCCTTGACCACCAGGCCCTTCAGCCGTACCACGCTCTCGCTTTGCAGGGCTTGCTTGATGAGGCCCGCCAGCTCGTAGCGCAAGCCTTCGCGCGCCATGGCGTGGATATTCCAGTTGGCCTTGCCGGCCGCCGGTTCCAGGAAAGCGCCCGTGCGGCCGTTGATGTACAGGATGTCGCCATCCTGGTTCAGCAAGGCGGCAGCCGGTGAATACTTCTGGAGCAATAATTGCTCGACATGGGATTGAATCTTACCGGTCATGCTGACTTCTCTCGTGTCGCTAGGTGTAGGGGGGGATGCCAACGATACCTTGGTGGGAAAATACGTGGGCAGGCGCTGGCGCGCCAGGTTGTCGAGGCGGCGGTACAGCCGGGTCGACGTGGTCAGGGGCGAAAACAGGTCGGAAAAATGGCCGGGCGTGTCGGCGCTGCCCAGCAGCAGGACGCCATCGCGCTTCAGCGCGTAATGGAACAGGGGAATCAGGCGCTGCTGCAGCTTGGCATTGAGGTAAATCAACAGGTTGCGGCAGCACAGGATGTCGAGCTTGGTGAACGGCGGGTCCGAAATGATGTTTTGCTGGGCAAAGATGATCGTGTTGCGGATCTCTTTCTTCACGTGGTAGTCGCTCTTGTCGCGCAGGAAAAAGCGCTCCAGGCGCTCGGCCGACACGTCGCTGCTGATGCTGTGCGGAAAGCGGCCCTGGCGCGCGCGGTCGATGGCGTCGGCCGACAGGTCGGTGGCAAAGATTTGCAGGCTGTATTTCGACGGCGGGTTGATGCCCGCCACCACTTCGTGGAAGACCATGGCCAGCGAATACGCTTCCTCGCCCGTGGAACAGGCGGGTATCCAGGCCTTGAAGGCGCGCCCTTCCGGACGCGCCGCCAGCATGTGCGGCAAGACCACCGTCTTCAGGTATTCCCACACCTTGGGATCGCGGAAAAAGTTCGTCACGCCGATCAGCAACTCCTTGAACAGCAAGTCGATTTCGGCGGGATTGGCGCGCAAATACGGCACATACTCTTCCATCGACGCCATCTGGTACAGGCTCATGCGCCGCTCGATGCGGCGCAGCACCGTATTGATCTTATAGTCCGTAAAACTGTTACCCGTATGCTCGTTCAGCAGGGCAACGATTTCCTGCAAGGAATTGCGCCCGTTCGGCTCCCTTCCCGGCAAGGTGAGGAAGCTGCTGCGGAACAGGTAGCTGATGATCTTGTCCGGCATCTTGTCGGGAAAGTCGACCAGGTCCACCACCTCTGCGGCGATGGCGCTTTGCGGCATCATGTCGAACTTGGCCGTGTCGGGATGCTGCGCCAGGGTCAGGCCACCCGCCTGCTTGATCGCCTGCAAGCCGCGCGTGCCGTCGCTGCCCATGCCAGAAAAGACCACGCCGACGGCCAGTTCGCCCAATTCGGCCGCCAGGCTCTCGAAAAAGCTATTGATGGGCAAGCGGTGGCCGCGCAGCTGCACCGGTTCGCTGAGCAGGAAACGCCCCTTGGACAGGCCCAGGTCCGCGTTCGAGGGGATCACATAGACATGGTTCGGGCGCAACTCCGCCTGGTGCGTGATTTCCGTGACGGGAATGCTGGTGGCGCGCTGCAGCAATTCGGGCAGCATGGCCTTTTGCGTGGGATCGAGGTGCTGGATGACGACAAAAGCGATGCCGCTTTCCTGCGGCACATTCGCCAGGAAAGCGACGATCGGGTCGAGCCCGCCGGCGGAAGCGCCGATGGCCACCACGGGAAAAGCGATGGCGGCCACTTCGGGAACGGAAGCATTGCTGTGTTTGCTGCGTGTCATCGTCTGCAAGAGTGCAGCCACGGCAAAACCGTCAGGCTGGGAATTGATAATCTTGCATTCTAGCACTCAAGATGCGCGATAAAACGCGAATATGGCGCAGGTTTTTCGCCTGCGCCGCCCCCCCGGCTACTGCGCCGTCGGCGTATGCCAGCCGCCGCCCAGCGCCTGGATCAGCGCCACGGCCGTCGTTTGCCGGTCCGCCTGCGCCTGCACCAGCGAACGGCGCGCCGACAGGGCCGTCACCTGCGCCGTCACCACGTCCGTATAGCCGACCTGGCCCGCGTTGTAGCGGTTCAGCATCTGCTGCTCCACCTGGTCGGCGGCCGACGAGGCCTGCTTGCGCAGCTCAAGCTGCTCGGCCAGCGCGCGCGTGGCCGACAGCTGGTCTTCCACGGCGCCAAAGGCGCTCAAGACCGTCTGGCGGTAGCGCGCCACGGCCGCTTCGTGGCCCGCCTTGGCCGCATCCACGCTGGCCGTGGTGGCGCCCGCGTTGAACAGGGTTTGCGCGGCCGACACGCCCAGCGACCACAGGCTGGAAGACGCGTTGAACAGGTCGCCCACGCGGCTGGCGCCGGAGCCGTAGGAACCCGTCAGGTTCAGGCTCGGGTAGTAGGCGGAACGGGCGATGCCGATCTGCTCGTTGGCCACGGCCACGCGGCGTTCGGCGGCGGCGATGTCGGGCCGGCGCTGCAGCAGGGTCGACGGCACGCCCAGCGGCACCTCGGGCACGGTCAGCGTCCACGGCGCCACGGCCAGGCTGAAGTCCGACGGGGCCTTGCCCAGCAGGATGGCGATGGCGTGCTCCAGCTGGGCGCGCGAGCGCACCTGACCGGACAGGTCGATCTGCGCATTGGCCAGCTGCGTCTGCGCCTGCAGCAGGTCGGACTTGGCGGCGATGCCGGAATTGAAGCGGTTGCTGGTGATATCGAGCACGCGCTTGTAGCCGTCGATGGTGGAATTGAGGAGCGCGATCTGCGCATCGCTCTGGCGCAGCGAAAAGTAATTGGTCGCCAGTTCGCCCTGCGCCGACAGGCGCGCGGCAGCCAGGTCGGCCGCGCTGGCGCTGGCGCTGGCGTCGGCGCCCGTGACGCCGGCGCGCAGCTTGCCCCAGACGTCCGGTTCCCACGACGCGCCGATGGCGGCGCGGTAATTGTTCGCCGTCTGCTGCTCGCCCCCGCCGCCCGAGCGCGTGCCGCTGCCCGTCAGGTTCACGGTGGGGAACAGCGAGGCGCGCTGTTCGCGCACCAGCGCGCGCGCCTGCTCGTAGGAGGCGATGGCTTCGGCCACGTTCTGGTTCGATATGTCGATGCCGTCGGCCAGCTGGTTCAGCTGCGCGTCGCCGAACAGGGTCCACCACGGCCCCCGCTCCAGGGTATCGGCCGGCGCGGCGGGCTGCCAGCCGGCCGCTTCCTTGAATGCCTGCGGCGCGGCGGCCGCCGGCACCTCATACGCGGGGCTGACGGCGCAACCGGCCAGCAGGAGGAAAGCGGTGGCGGTGGCCAGCGCCAGCAGGCGGCGCGCCGGTACGGTCGATACGATAGGTTTTACATGCTTCATGATTGTGTGCTCGGGTTATCTGGCCCAGGAATGCGGCTCAATTGCTGCTCGTCGGCGCTGCGCGTGCGCAGCTTGTCGAGCAGGATATAGACCACCGGGGTGGTCAGCAATGTGAGTAACTGGCTGGCGATCAGGCCGCCGATGATGGCGACCCCCAGGGGCTGGCGTAGCTCGGACCCCTCGCCGAAGCCAATCGCCAGCGGCAAGGCGCCAAGCGCCGCCGCGACGGTCGTCATCAGGATGGGGCGGAAACGCAGCAAACATGCCTCGCGCACCGCCTCCACCGCAGTCAGGCCGCGCGAACGCTCGGCCTCCAGCGCGAAGTCGATGATCAATATAGCATTTTTCTTCACGATACCGATCAATAGGAACACGCCGATCAGGGCTATGATGGAAAACTCCATGCGGAACATGAGCAGGGCCAGCACGGCGCCCACCCCTGCCGAGGGCAAAGTCGACAGCACGGTGATGGGGTGGATCAGGCTTTCGTACAGGATGCCCAGCACGATATAGATCACCACGATGGCCGCCAGGATCAGCAGCGGCTGTTCCTTGTTGCTGTCCTGCGCGCTCTTCGCCGTGCCCTGGAAACTGCCGCGCACATTCACGGGCATGCCGATTTCCGCCTCCGCCTGCGCCACGGCCGCCTGGCCGTCGCTCAAGGTATAGCCGTCGCTGAGATTGAACGACACGGTGGTCGCCAGCTCGCCGCCCTGGTGGTTGATCGAAGTGGCCGTCGAGCTTTCGGCAAAGCTGCTGAACGAGGACAGCGGCACCATGGTGGTCAATGTCGTGGCCAGCGCATTGCCGCTGGACGGGTCGCGCGCCGCCGTGATATTCGTCACCGTGGCCGATGCCGCGGTGTCCGCCGTGGCCGTGGCGGCCGTCGCCGGCACGTACACGGAACGCAGCGCTTCCGGGCTTTGCGCATAGCGCGGCGCCACTTCCATGATCACGTGGTACTGGTTCAGCTCATCGTAGATGGTCGCCACCTGGCGCTGGCCAAAACTGTTGTACAGCGCGTTGTCGATATCCTTGACCTGCACGCCCAGCTGCGTGGCGCGGTCCTTGTCGATGGTGACGAAGGTTTCCACGCCATTTTCCGCCTGGTCCGTGTCGACGTCGATCAGGGCCGGCTGCGCCTTCATCTGGTCGGCCAGTTTCGCCGCCCATTTCTTCAGGTCCGCCTGGTTGTCGCTGATCAGTGTGTACTGGTAGGTGGAATTGCTGGAACGCCCGCCCATGCGCAGGTCCTGCACCGGGTTGAGGAACAGCGAGATGCCCGTCACCTTGGCCAGCTGCGGGCGCAGGCGCGCGATCACGGCTTGCCCCTTGTCGGTGCGCTGCGAGGCCGGCTTCAGGTCGATGAACATGAAGCCGCCCCCTGCCCTGCCGCCGCCCGTGAATCCGACGACGGTGGCGACGGCGGGATCGTCCTTGATGATGTTGACCAGTTCGCGCAGCTTGCCCTGCATGGCCTGGAACGAGATGCTCTGGTCGGCGCGCATGCCGCCGTTGATCTGGCCCGTGTCCTGCTGCGGGAAGAAGCCCTTCGGCGCGGCCGCGAACAGGTACACGTTCAGGCCGACGACGAACACCAGGATGGCCATCACCAGCGCGGCGCTGGACAGGGCCCAGTCCAGGCAGTGCTCGTAAACCTTCAGCATGCGGTCGAAGCCCCGCTCGAACCAGCGCGCCACGGCGCCGGGCGCCTTGTGCGGCTCGCCGTTTTTCAGCAGCCAGGCGCACATCATCGGCGTGGTGGTGAGTGAAATGACGAGCGAAATCATCACGGCGGCCGACAGGGTGACGGCAAATTCGCGGAACAGGCGTCCCACCTGGCCGCCCATGAACAGCAGCGGGATGAAGACGGCCACCAGCGACAGGCTGATCGACAGCACCGTGAAACCCACTTCGCGCGCGCCCAGCAGGGCCGCCTTGAAGCGGTCCATGCCCGCCTCGATGTGGCGCTGCGTGTTTTCCAGCACCACGATGGCATCGTCGACGACGAAGCCGGTGGCCACCGTCAGCGCCATCAGCGACAGGTTGTTCAGGCTGAAACCCAGCATGTACATCACGCCGAAGGTGCCCAGCAGGGAAACGATGGTGGCCACGGCGGGGATGATGGTGGCGCGCACGCTGCGCAGGAAGGCGCTGACCACCAGCACGACGAGGACGATGGAGAGAATCAGGGTGAACTCGATTTCGTGCAGCGAAGAGCGGATGGAATTGGTGCTGTCGGACGCCACCTGCAGCTTGATGTCGCCGGGCAGCTGCGCCTGCAGCTGCGGCAGCAGCGCGCGCACGCCGTCCACCGTGGCGATCACGTTGGCGCCGGGCTGGCGCGTGATCAGCACGATGACGGCCGGGTCGCCATTGAACAGGCCCAGGGTATTCGTGTTTTCCACGCCGTCGACCACTTCGGCCACGTCGTCGAGGCGGATGGCGGCGCCATCGCGCCAGGCCACCACCAGGCTGCGGTAGTCGGCGGCGCTGCGCCCGCCGGACGCCGTGCTGGCGCCCGAGTAAATCTGCAGGCTGCGTTCGTCGCCCGTGATCGCGCCCTTGGGCCGGTTGGCGTTGGTGGCCTGGATGGCCGCGCGCACGTCGTCCATCGACACGGCATAGTGATTGAGCTGGTAGGGCAGCAGTTCCACGCGCACGGCCGGCAGCGAGCCGCCGCCCAGTTCCACGTCGCCCACGCCCTTCACTTGCGCCACCTTCTGCTGCACCAGGTTCGAGACGGCGTCGTAGATCTGGCCCGGCGTGCGCGTCTTGGACGTCAGCGCCAGGATGATCACGGGCGCGTCCGACGGATTGGCCTTGCGGTAGGTCGGGTTGCTGCGCAGGGTGGCCGGCAGGTCGACGCGCGAGGCGGCGATGGCGGCCTGCACTTCGCGCGCGGCCGAATCGATCTTGCGGTTCAGGTCGAACTGCAGGTTGATGCGCGCCGAGCCCGTGCTGGACGACGAGGTCATCTCGTTCACCCCGGAGATGACGCCCAGGCGCCGCTCCAGCGGCGTGGCGACGGAGGTGGCCATGGTTTCCGGGCTGGCGCCCGGCAGGCTGGCGCTGACGGAAATGGTCGGGTAATCGACCTGCGGCAGCGGCGAGACGGGCAGCACGAAGAAGGCGCCGATGCCCGCCAGCGCGATGCCGATGGTCAGCAGGACGGTGGCAATGGGCCGCTTGACGAACGGTTCGGACAGGTTCACGCGGCGCTCCCCGCGTTATCGGCCGGCTTGTCCAGGTTCACGCCAGGGGGCTTCGGCTGGCCCGCAAAGCGCTGGCCCAGGCGGTCGAAGGCCAGGTAAATGACGGGCGTGGTAAACAGGGTCAGCACCTGGCTGACGATCAGGCCGCCGAAGATGGCCAGGCCCAGCGGACGGCGCAATTCGGCGCCCTCGCCCCAGCCCAGCATCAGCGGCACGGCCGCGAACAGGGCCGCCAGGGTCGTCATCAGGATGGGGCGGAAACGCAGCAGCGCCGCCTGGTGGATGGCTTCCTGCGGGCTTTTCCCTTCATCGCGCTCGGCCTCGATGGCGAAGTCGATCATCATGATGGCGTTCTTTTTCACGATGCCGATCAGCAGGATGATGCCGATGATGCCGATCACGCCCAGGTCCTGCCCGGACAGCATCAGCGCCAGCAAGGCGCCCACGCCGGCCGACGGCAGGGTCGACAGAATCGTCAGCGGGTGGATATAGCTTTCGTACAGCACGCCCAGCACGATGTACACGCAGACGACGGCGGCCAGAATCAGCCACAGCTGGTTCGACAGCGAGTTTTCGTATGCGCCGGCCGCGCCCAGGAACGTCAATGTCACCGAGGCGGGCATGGCGATGTCCTTCGCCGCGGCGCGGATGGCGTCGACGGCGCTGCCCAGGGCCACGCCCTGCGTCGTGTCGAAGCCGAGCGTGGTGGCCGGGTATTGCGCCACGTGGGTGATTTGCAGCGGCGCCTGTTTTTCGCTGACGCTGGCAAAGGCGGACAGCGGCGTCGACTTGCCGGACCCCGTGCGCACCTGCAGGTCCGACAGGTCGGACGGCGTGGTGACGATGCCGGGCTGCGCTTCGAGAATTACGCGGTACTGGTTGGTTTCCGTGAAAATGGTCGAGATGATGCGCTGGCCGAAGGCGTTGTAAAGCGCGTCGTCGACGGTGGCCGTGGTGACGGACATGCGCGCGGCGCTGTCGCGGTCGATCGCCACCGTGACGGCGGCGCCCGTGGCGCCCGCATCCGTGACGACATTGCGCAGCTGCGATTTTTCACGCATGCGCGCCGCCAGCTTGCCGGCCCACTCGGTCACCGTGGCCGTGTCGGCCCCTTCCAGCGAGACGCGGTACTGCGTGGGGCCCGATTCCGCATCGATGGTCAGATCCTGCGTCGGCTGCAGGTACAAGGTCACGCCGGCCACCTTGGCCACGCGGCCGCGCAGGCGCTCCATGATGTCGTCCTGGCTGTCGCTGCGCGAGCGCTTCAGGTTGATCAGCATGCTGCCCGTGTGCAGCATGGTGTTGTTGGCCGCATCCACGCCCACCAGGGAACTGAGGGTATCGACGTCGGGATCATCCAGCAGCGCCGCGGCGGCCGCCTGCTGCAAGGCGGCCATGCGTTCATACGAGACGGCTTGCGAGGTTTCGATGCGCGCCTGCAGCTGCCCCGTGTCCTGCGTGGGGAACAGGCCTTTCGGGATGGTGATGTACAAGATCACCGTCAGCACCAGGGTGGCCAGGGCGACCAGCAGGGTCAGTCCCTGGCGCTTGAGCACCCACACCAGCGCATGGTCGTACCGCACGATCACCTTGTCGAAAAACGCCTGGATGCGCTGGCCCGTGGCGCTGACCTTTTCATCGGCGTGGCTTTTCAGCCAGCGCGCCGACATCATCGGCACCAGCGTCAGCGAGACCACGGCGGAAATCAGGATGGTGATGGCCAGGGTCATGGCGAATTCGCGGAACAGCCGCCCCACCACGTCGCCCATGAACAGCAGGGGAATGAGCACGGCGATCAGGGACACCGTCAGCGAGATGATGGTAAAGCCGATCTGCGACGCGCCCTTCAGGGCGGCGGCCATCGGCGTCTCGCCCTCCTCGATGTAGCGGGCGATATTCTCGATCATGACGATGGCGTCATCGACGACAAAGCCGGTGGCGATGGTCAACGCCATCAGCGACAGGTTGTTCAGGCTGTAGCCGAGCAGATACATGACGCCGCAGGCGCCGATCAGCGAAATCGGCACGGACAGGCTGGCGATCACCGTGGCGCGCAGGCTGTGCAGGAAGGCGAAAATCACCAGCACCACCAGCAGCACGGAGACCAGCAATTCCATCTCCACGTGCTCCACCGAGGCGCGGATGCCCGTCGTGCGGTCGCTCAGCACGTCGAGCTTCATGGCGGCCGGCAGGCTGGCCTGCAGGTCGGGCAGGAGCGCCTTGATGGCGTCGACCGTCTTGATGACGTTGGCGCCGGGCTGGCGCTGCACGTTCAGGATGATGGCCGGCTGCTTGCCGGCCCAGGCGCCCAGGCGCGTGTTTTCCGCGCTGTCAACCACATTGGCGACGTCGGACAGGCGCACGGGGGCGCCATTCTTGTACGTGATGATCAGGCGCTTGTAGTCTTCCGCCGTCACCAGCTGGTCATTGGCGTTGATGGTGAACGACCGCGTGGGGCCGTCGAAACTGCCCTTGGCGCTGTTGACGTTGGCCGCCGTGATGGCCGTGCGCAGGCTGTCGAGGCCCAGGCCGTACGACGCCAGCAGCTTGGTGTCGCCCTGGATGCGCACGGCCGGACGCTGGCCGCCCGACAGCGATACGAGGCCGACGCCGTTGACCTGGCTGATTTTCAGGGCCAGGCGCGTGTTGACGATGTTTTGCACCTGCGTCAGCGGCATCGTGTCGGACGTGATGGCCAGGGTCAGCACGGGCGCATCGGCCGGGTTGATCTTGGCGTACACGGGCGGCGCCGGCAAGTCGGTGGGCAGCAGCGAACCGCCCGCGTTGATGGCCGCCTGCACTTCCTGCTCCGCCACGTCCAGGGTCTGGCCCAGGGTGAACTGCAGGGTGATGATGGAAACGCCGGCGGCGCTGGTGGAACTCATGCGCTGCAAGCCGGACATTTGCCCGAACTGGCGCTCCAGCGGCGCCGTCACCGTCTGCCCCATGACTTCCGGGCTGGCGCCCGGGTACAGGGTCTGCACCTGGATGGTGGGGAAGTCCACCTGCGGCAAGGCGGCCAGCGGCAGCAACTTGAAGCCGACCAGCCCCGCCAGCACGATGGCCAGCATCAGCAGCGCCGTGGCGACGGGGCGCTTGATGAATGGCGTCGATGGACTCATTGTGCCGCGCCCTTCGCTGGCGCCGTGGCGGGCGCCGAAGCTGCCGCCAAAGCCGCGGAGGCGGCGGGCGCGCTGGCCGCGCCGTCAGCCTGCTGGCGGC
>CAUSDR010000073.1:0-17248 GCA_963530105.1 uncultured Janthinobacterium sp. | reverse complement strand
ACGGTGCCATGAAGGCGGAACACGCCGCACCACAGGGCATAGGCTTCCGCTTCCGGATCGATGATGATGCGGTGGTTCACGCTTTGGTCGTATTCGGCGCGCTTGGCCGGGTCGGCCAGGATTTCATACGCCTTGGTCACGCTCTTGAAGCGGGCCTCGGCGCCGGGGGCCTGGTTGCGGTCGGGGTGGAAGCGCATGGCCAGCGAACGGTAAACTTTCTTGATTTCATCGTCGCTGGCATTGGGCGCGACACCGAGGACGTTATATAAATTTTCCATAAAAGGCTCCGGAGGCGCGAATTTCTACTAATTAAAGGCGAATTATCCTATAGAACGCTCCTCGCGTCGCTGGCGCGATGCCATTTGACGGCAAATTGACGGCTAATTGACATCTAATTGGTCGCATCGAAGCGCTTGCGGTACGGTAAAATGCCTTTTACAGTCACTCTTCCGCATTGATCAATGAGCAACGATAAACCGAATACCGCCGCGCCAGCGCTGGCGCCCAATTTCTTGCGTAACATCATCGAAGCCGACCTGGCTGCCGGCACCCACGTGCGTCCCGGCCTGCCCCAGGTGATCACGCGTTTCCCGCCGGAGCCGAACGGCTACCTGCACGTGGGCCACGCCAAGTCGATCTGCGTCAACTTCGGCCTGGCGCGCGACTACGCCGGCCAGTGCAACCTGCGCTTCGACGATACCAATCCGGCCAAGGAAGAGCAGGAATACGTCGACACCATCATGGACAGCGTGAAATGGCTGGGCTTTGACTGGGAAGCGAAGCATGGCGATGGCCAGAGCCACCTGCACTACGCCAGCGACTATTTCGACCAGCTGTATGCCATGGCCGAGTACCTGATCACGGCCGGCTTTGCCTACGTGGACAGCCAGAGCGCCGAAGACATGGCCGCCAACCGCGGCAATTTCGGCCAGGCCGGCAAGAATTCGCCGTTCCGCGACCGTCCGCGCGACGAATCGCTGGCCCTGTTCCGCGCCATGAAGGCGGGCCAGTTCAAGGATGGCGAACACATCCTGCGCGCGAAGATGAGCGAAGATGCCATGAGTTCGCCGAACATGAACTTGCGCGACCCGGCCATCTACCGCATCCGCCATGCGCACCACCACCGCACGGGCGACGCCTGGTGCATCTACCCGATGTACGACTACACGCACCCGATCTCGGACGCGCTGGAAAACATCACGCATTCGATCTGCACCCTGGAATTCCAGGACCACCGCCCGTTCTACGACTGGCTGCTGGAAACCCTGGCCGCCGGCGGCTTCTTCAAGCAGCCCGTGCCGCACCAGTTCGAGTTCTCGCGCCTGAACCTGACCTACATCGTCACCAGCAAGCGCAAGCTGCGCCAGCTGGTGGAAGAGCAAATCGTCGACGGCTGGGACGACCCGCGCATGCCGACCCTGGTGGGCATGCGCCGCCGCGGCTACACGCCGGAAGCGATTCAATTGATGTGCGAACGCACGGGCGTGACGAAATCGGACGGCTGGATCGACTACAGCGTGCTCGAAGGCTGCCTGCGCGAAGACCTGGACCCGAAGGCGCCGCGCACGGTGGCCGTGCTGCGTCCGTTGAAATTGATTATCGACAACTTCCCTGAAAACGACAGCGTGGAATGCACGGCCCCCGTGCACCCGCACTTCCCGGAACGGGGCTTGCGCACCTTCCCCATCTCGCGCGAGCTGTGGATCGAGGAAGACGACTTCATGGAAGTGCCGAATAAAGGCTATTTCCGCCTGTATCCGCCGATCGACGACAAGCCGGGCAGCAAGGTGCGCCTGCGCTACGGCTATGTAATCGAGTGCACGGGCTTCGACAAGGATGAAAACGGCAAGGTCATCGCCGTGCATTGCACCTATTTCCCGGACAGCAAGTCGGGCACGGAAGGCAGCGCCAACTACAAGGTCAAGGGCAATATGCACTGGGTCAGCGCCGCGACGGCGATCGCCGCCGAAGTGCGCCTGTACGACCGCCTGTTTACGGACCCGCAGCCGGACGCGGGCGGCAAGGACTTCAAGCTGGCCCTCAATCCGCTGGCCAAGGACGTGGTGCAGGCGTGGCTGGAGCCGGGCGCGGAACTGGCCCAGCCGGAAGAGCGCTTCCAGTTCGAGCGCCACGGCTACTTCGCGGCCGACAGGGTCGACAGCCAGCCGGGCAAGCCCGTCTTCAACCGCATCGTCACCCTGAAAGACAGCTGGCAGCCCGCGAAGTAAGGCGCCGCCCGTGTCCCCCGAAAAAAAACCGCCCAGGCGGTTTTTTTTTGCCCAAACAATATATAGACAAATAGCGCCGCAAGAAAATATTGCCTGTTGACTACATTGCCGATAGTTTTGTATATTATGCAGCTATTGCGCAATTTACAATTGGCATGGTCTTTATGCAAGCAGTACAGCCACCGCCCCACAGGCGGCACCCGATTCCACCTCCTGATGCGGATTGCGATGTCCTCTACTGCCGGCGAGCACCCCTTATCAGCCGAAAAGAAGCCGCTCTGGCTGCTCGGCTTTGCGCTGTCGCTGATGGTGGGCCTGCTGTTCTACATGGCCGCTTCGCTGTCGATCGAAAACGACGCCAGCGAACTGTTCAACAACCTGGCGCGCAACGCGCGGCAAAACATCGAGTCGCGCGTGCAATCCTATGCCAACCTGCTGCGCGGCGCGGCCAGCCTGTTCCGGGCCAATGAGCATGTGAGCCGCGAGCAATTCCACCGCTATGTCGCCAATATGGACTTGCAGCGCAATTACCCTGGCGTCATGAATCTCAATTACAGCCAGGAACTGGACGAAGCGCAGCGCCCCGCGTTCGAAGCGGCCATGCAGCGCGACCATCCGCCCGGGCGCGACGGCTATCCCGCCTTTGCCATCCACCCGCCCGGCCCCCGCGACCATTATTCCGTGCTGGTGTACATCGAACCGATCGCCAGCGCCGCCGACAAATACGGCTATGACATCGCCGCGCGGCCGCTGATCGCCGAGGCGCTGGCGCAGTCGCGCGATTCGGGCAGCATCAGCAATTCCGGCGTGCCCGTGCCGATGGAAGGCCGGCCCCAGCTGACGGGCATGGCCATGCGCCTGCCCGTGTACCGGCCCGGCATGCCGACCGCGACCACGGAGCAGCGGCGCGCGGCGCACCAGGGCTCCGTCGGCATCGGCTACGACCTGGTGACGATGGTGCGCAGCGCGCTGGCCGACATGCCTGTGCGCAATGTCCGCCTGACCCTGTTCGACATCGGCCCGCAGGCGCGCGCACCGCTGAACTTGCCGCACGCCATGCGCCCCATCTTCGACAGCACGGCGGCGGGCCTGCATGCGCCATGGTGGCAGCCGGGCAATTCGGGCAAATACCTGAGCAGCACGATGCTGATCGAGCACAATGGCCGCGTCTGGCAAGCGCTGTTCAGCGTGCGCAAGAGCGATTTATATACGCGCTTCGACGCTTTTTTGCCGTGGCTGGCCCTGCTGGTCGGCGTCAGCAGCGCCATGCTGCTGTACCTGCTGTTCCACGCCCTGTCATCCTCGCGCTGGCGGGCCATCCAGATGGCGCGGGGCATGACGGAAGAGTTGCGCGCCAGCCAGATCCGCTTGCAGCTGTCGCACCAGAAACTGCGCCGCCTGGCCGCGCACGCCGACCAGATCAAGGAAGAGGAACGCAAGCGCATCGCGCGTGAAATTCACGACGACCTGGGCCAGAACCTGCTGGTGCTGCGCATCGACGCCGACATGCTGGCCTCGCGCACGCAGCGGCGCCATCCGCGCCTGAACGCGCGCGCCCGCTCCACCCTGGAACAGATCGACGCCACCATCAAGAGCGTGCGGCAAATCATCAACGACCTGCGCCCCACCGTGCTGGACCTGGGCGTGAATGCGGCCGTCGAGTGGCAGGTGGCGCAGTTCCGCCTGCGCACGGGCATCGCTTGCGAAATCAGCGAAAGCCATGACGACATTTGCCTCAGCGATCAATGCGCGACGGCCCTGTTCCGCATCCTGCAAGAGTCGTTGAGCAATATTTCCCAGCACGCCAACGCCAGCCGCGTGCAGGTGAAGCTGGAAAAGTGCAGCGACACGGTGTCGATGAGCATCAGCGACAACGGCGTGGGAGCGGCCATCGACGGGCGCAACAAGCTCGGCTCGTTTGGCCTGGTGGGCATCGAAGAGCGCATCAAGCTGTTGGGCGGCACGTTCTATATCGAAAGCAGCCCCGGCACGGGCATGAGCGTGCACGTCAGCGTGCCGCTGGGGGCCGACGCCACCCGCTTCCCCTACCTGGAAGACAGCCGCAGCAGCGCCTGAGGGCCGCCAGCCCCGCGTGAAGCAAGCTCAGCTTGCGTATTTTGTGATTCAATGCAATATTGATGTAGAACAATTCTTAGTGTCTGGCAGTCATTGCCCGGACGCCCATCCACCTGCCAGGAGTCCACGCCACCAGCCAGCATCCTCTTTTCCGCCGTTTTCCTCACGCAGCTCTTTTACGATACTAAAGGACACTCATGAACACGAACGACAGTTTCAAGGCAATTGCCGATTTGAATTTGGACGCGATCAAGGTCAAGCTGATGCACCGGGAATCCGGCGAGGGATGGAGCCTGGAGAAGGCCAATGCGGTGGAGTTCGAGTACCGCCGCTTCCTGATCCTGATGAAACAGTTTCCACAGGAAGAAACGGCGCCGCTGATGGATGTCGATACTTTCTGGCACTACCATATCCTCGATACCCTGAAGTATGCGGCCGATTGCGAACAGGTGTTCGGCTACTTCCTGCACCACTTCCCGTACATCGGCTTGCGCGGCGAAGACGACGAAGCGGCGCACCACCGTGTCGGCGAGCGCATGAAACAGTTGTATGAAGAAACATTCGGCGAAGACTATATTCGCGCAGAAACGGCGTATTCGGGACGCGCCGTGCAGGCGGCCTACTCGGGACGCGCCGTGAAAACGGCATTTTCCAGCGCTGCGGTACAGGCGACCGCGTATTCAGGCCGGGCCGTGCAGCAGACGGCGTATTCGGGCCGTGCCGTGCAGGCGGCGTTTTCCAGTGCGGCGGTGCAGGCGACGGCATATTCGGGCCGCGCCACGGGTGCCGCAGCGACCGCATTTTCCAGCGCGCCCGGCACACTGGCCGCAGCGCTGGTCGAGTCGTCCTCGACTGGCCTGGAAACGGGGCGCTTCTATCTCGACCGTCCAGCCTTGAGCCCAGACGCGGAATAGAAAAGGACAAAGCAGATGTGGCTGCCGCACGCGGCAAGCCTGACTTACCCGGACGGCACCTCTCAGTTTGCCGTCCGTCAGGCGCTCTTAGGCAGCCATCAGTTCGCGCAGTTCACGGATGCTGAAATCGCTGATTTCATGCATGCGGATCAGGATCGTGGCGCCGATCGGCAAGGTGTTGTGACGAATCTTGCTGATGACGGGTGGCGCCACTTCCAGTGCACGCGACAGCGCGGCATCATTTTTCAGCTGCAGCTTGTCGATGATCGCATCGAGGACGCGATTCGGGTTGTAGGTAGGCAAAGAGGTAATTTGTTTGAGAGACATGATTGAAAATCCGTACTTGTTGTATTACTGCAAAAAAAGAGACCGAATGTCGCTTTTGCAATAACTCAGGGTAAACACACTAAAAAGCGCCATCACTTATGCGGTTTTTATCCCGCAAACAACATAATACACGCTATTGTTGATTTTTGCGTAACTTGGAGCAAAATTGTGATAATTGAAGAGAATTGACGCACTTGGAATGTGCTAGAGGATAACTCAATTTGAGAAAATTTGCTGCAAGTCATCAATTTTTACGGTGGGGAACGCCGCTGCGCATGAGCCAGGCGATGGCCATGAGGGCGCCCAATCGATTTATTTCCACTGACAAATGCCAGCCTTGCGCGGCCACGCTGGCCGGCGTCACGTACATAGTGGCATGCACGCTGCTGGCATCCACCCGGCACCAGGCCAGCTGGCGGCGGATTTCAGCCGGCGGCGGTGGCGGCTGCAGCGCCCGCTCGCGGCGACGCATGTAGGCACGCACCTGTTCCTTGCTGGGATGACTGATGCCATGGCTGATGCGGTGCATCGCGAACTCCTGCCGGCCGGACCCGTCGTCGCGCGTTTAGCTGTCCAGCCCGCCACATTGGGCGAAATGCGTGACGACATTGCTCACCATATCGCCAGGCCGCCATGACGCGTTTGCGCTGCATCAATGACAACGGCCCGGCGTCGCGCCGGACCCACGCCGCGTCGCTTGCTTCAGGTCTTCTTTTGCTGGCGCACGCGCTGCTGCTGCTTTTCCTGCGTTTGCTGGCGGTTCTGCTTGCGCTCGAACAGGGTCACGGCGTCCTTCTTGGCTTGCTCGACGGTACGCATGGCTTCATGCGCATCGTGCGGCACGAAGAATTCGGCGTCCTGGGCCGCCACCACGAGCTTGATGGCAGCGTCGTCGTCGAGGTCGTACAGTTCGGTCAGGACGGTGGTGACCTCGTCCAGGTATTCTTCGTAAGTGAGGGTGGTCATTGCTGTCTTCCTTTAGTGAATGGCGCGCTGCAGGCACGCCGCGCCATGCGCCGTGCCTGCCGAGAATGCGGGGTAACCGGCCATTTTACCCGATGCAGCCCCCGTCGGCAGCCATCGATTGCAGGGCATCGGCCACGCGCGGGTAGCGCAGGCGCACGCCCAGCTCGCGTTTCATGCGCGTATTGTCCATGCGCCGCGACTCGGACATGAACGACAGCAGCATCGGAGTCACCACCTGCCGCAGCTGCGCGCGGGGCAGGCGCGGCGGACGCGGCAAGCCGAAGGCATCGGCCACGGCGTCGAAATACTCGGCCATTTTCAATTCGCTGTCGTCGCTGGCATGGTAGGCGCGTCCCGGACGCCCCTTCCACAAGGCCCGCTCGATGATGCGCGCCAGGTCGTCGGCATGGATATGGTTGGTATACACGTCATCGCCCGCGGCCAGCGCCGGCGTGCCTTCGCGCAAGCGCTTCAGGGGCAAGCGGTCGCCGGCGTAAATGCCGGGCACGCGCAGGATGGCCACGCTGGCGCCGCGGCGCGCGCCCCAGTCGCGCAAGACCTGCTCCGCATCCACGCGCCGCTTCGCCCGCGCATTGGCGGGCGCCACGGGCCGCGTTTCCGCCACGCTGGCGCCGCCGCAATCGCCATAGACGCCGCTGGTGCTGACATACACCAGGCGCGCATGCTCGGGTAAAATGGCGGCCAGATTGCGCGTGCGCCCGTCCAGCAAGCCGGACGACAGCGGCGGCGCCAGGTGCACGATGCGCGTGGCCAGGCCGGCCAGCCGCTGCAGGCTGGCGCGGTCGTCCAGGTTGGCCACGATGGGCACGGCGCCGGCCGCGCGCAGCTGCGCGCAGCGCGCCGGCTGGCTGGTGACGGCAAAGACGCGAAAGCGCCCGCGCAGCAGGGGCAGCAGGCGCATGCCGACGTCGCCGCAACCGAGTATCAGCAAACGCGGCAGGCCGGTGCGTTTGCGCAAGGATGGCATTAATATATTTTTCATCTCAAGGATTGTATGACTTTTCAAGTTACTGTTCAGCCCAGCGGCCACCAGTTCAGCTGCGAAGCGGACGAAACCGTGCTGGCGGCGGCGATACGCGCCGGCGTGGGCTTGCCATATGGTTGTAAAAACGGCGCCTGCGGCTCCTGCAAGGGCAAGGTAGTCGCCGGCAAGGTGCAGCACAAGGCGCACCAGCAGCGCGCCCTGACGCCGGAAGAGGAAGCGGCCGGCTTTTCCCTCTTCTGCTGCGCCACAGCAAGCGACGACCTCGTCATCGAAGCGCGCGAAGTGGCCGGCAGCAGCGACTACCCGATCAAGAAAATGCCGTCGCGCGTGACGACGATGGAAAAAGTCGCCCCGGACGTCGTCGTGCTGACCCTGCAGCTGCCAGCCAGCGAGCGCCTGCAGTACCGCGCCGGACAGTATATCGAAATCATGCTGCGCGACAATAAGCGCCGCAGCTACAGCATGGCCAGCGCGCCCGCCGAAGGCAGTCCCGTGACCCTGCACATCCGCCACATTCCCGGCGGCCTGTTCACCGACCAGGTGTTTGGCAGCATGAAGGAGCGCGACATCCTGCGCTTCGAAGGTCCGATGGGCACCTTCTTCCTGCGCGAAGACAGCGACAAGCCCATCGTGCTGCTGGCCTCGGGCACGGGCTTCGCCCCGCTGAAAGCCATCGTCGAACACATGATCAACGAGCAATCCACGCGCCCGATCACCCTGTACTGGGGCGGGCGCCGGCCGCACGACCTGTACATGGACGCGCTGTGCCGCCAGTGGGCCGCCGACTTGCCGCAGTTCACGTATGTGCCCGTCGTGTCGGAAGCCTTGCCGGAAGATGGCTGGAGCGGCCGCACGGGCTTCGTGCACCAGGCCGTGATGGCCGACTTGCCCGACCTGTCAGCCTACCAGGTGTATGCCTGCGGCGCGCCCGTGATGGTCGATTCGGCCAGCCGCGATTTCGTGCAGCAATGCGGCTTGCCCGAAGACGAGTTCTACGCCGACGCCTTCACCACGGAAGCCGACCTGGCCAAGTAAGCAGCACCTTCCGGCCAGCGGGGCGCTGCCGAGGCGGCACACCGCTGCCGCCACCGCCCCACCCCGCTGTTCCCTGGAAACTTCATGTCTCTCGCTTCCGCCGGCAACGGCTTCAGTATCTTGCGTCACCGCAACTTTGCCTGCTACCTGTCCGCCCGCGTGCTCGGGACCGTGGCCGTGCAGATGCAAAGCGTGGCCGTCGGCTGGCAGGTCTACCAGATCACGGGCAGCCTGTTCGACCTGGGCCTGATCGGCCTGGCGCAGTTCGCGCCCTTCCTCGTCTTGATTTTGCCAGCGGGCCACGTGGCCGACCGCTACAACCGCCGCAACATCATCGCCTGGTGCCTGGCCGCGCAGCTGGCCTGCGCGCTGGCCCTGCTGGCGTTCACCCTGAGCGGCCTGTCCATCGTCTGGCCCGTGTTTGCCGTGCTGGTGCTGTTCGGCAGCGCGCGCGCCTTCATGATGCCGGCCACGCAAGCCGTGCTGGTGAACATGGTGCCGACGGAACACTTCAGCCGCGCCGTGGCGCTCAGCTCGTCCAGTTCCCACGTCGCCATCATCCTCGGGCCCACCCTGGGCGGCTTGCTGTACTACTTCGGCCCCAAGGTGGTGTACCTGATCTCCTCGGCCCTGCTGGTGCTGTCGGTGCTGCTGATGCGCGCCACCACGCCGGCGCCGCAAGTGGTGAAGCGCGAACCCGTCAGCTGGCATACCCTGCTCGAAGGCTTGCGCTTCGTGTGGTCGAAACCCATCGTGCTGGGCGCCATCTCGCTGGACCTGTTCGCCGTGCTGTTCGGCGGCGCCACGGCCCTGCTGCCGGCGCTGGCGCACGACGTGCTGCACATCGGCCCCAGCGGCCTGGGCCTGCTGCGCACGGCGCCGGGCGCGGGCGCGGCGCTGTGCTCGATCGCGCTGGCCATGTTTCCCATCACGCGCCGCGTCGGCGCCTGGATGTTCGGCGGCGTGGCCGTGTTCGGCCTGGGCACCCTGGTGCTGGGCAGCACCAGCTATTTCCCGCTGGCCCTGGCGGCGCTGTTCCTGAGGGGCGCCGGCGACATGGTCAGCGTCTACATCCGCCACCTGCTGGTGCAGTTCGAGACGCCGGACGAGATCCGCGGCCGGGTCAGCGCCGTCAATGCCGTCTTCATCGGCGCCTCGAACGAGCTGGGCGAATTCGAGTCGGGCCTGACGGCCGGCTGGTTCGGCCTCGTGCGCGCCGTGCTCTTCGGCGGCGCCGCCACGCTGGCCGTGACGGGCGTGTGGGCCGTGCTGTTCCCCGTGCTGTCGCGCATGGACCGTTTCCCCCACCACGAGAAGGAAGCCGCGGCCAAGACGGCCACCACGGCGCCAAGTTAAAGGCTAAGATGCGCTATCGACACTGACGACCTGGCGCCATGCACATCCCGCTTCCGTTTCACGGCTTCATCCGCAGCCGCCCCCACCTGAGCCTGGCCACGGCCATCGGCGTGGCGGCCGGCCTGCTGCTGCCTTCCACGTGGCAGCTGATGACGCGGCTGCTGACGGCGTGGAACGTGGCCGTCTGGTTTTACCTGGCGACGATGGCCTGGATGATGATGCGCGCCAGCCACCACACGGTCAAGGCCATGGCCACGCGGCAGGATGAGCGGGCGGCCATCGTCTTGCTGGCCCTCTCCGTGGCATCCGTGATGAGCTTGCTTGCGATCGTCTCGCAGCTGTCGTCCATGAAAGGCATGGGCGACGAAGAGCGGGCCCTGCACTACGCGCTGACGATCTTCACCCTGGTCGGTTCCTGGTTTCTCGTCGGCACGCTGTTCTGCTTTCACTACGCCCACCTGTATTACCTGGCCGATGCGGACAAGCGCCCCTTCCAGTTCCCCGACGGCGAGCAAAACCCCGATTACTGGGATTTCCTGTACTTCGCCTTCACCATCGCCGTGGCCGTGCAGACGTCCGACGTGACCGTGCAGACGCGCATGATGCGGCAAATCGTGCTGGGGCAATCCGTGCTGAGCTTTTTCTTCAACCTGGTCGTGCTGGGGCTGTCGATCAATATTGCTGCCGGTCTCATCAATGGCTAAAACCCTCGGAAAAAAATTTCGTCAAGGAAACTTGACCTGGATGCAGGGTTAAGCTCTTCTTAATCGTGCGCACCCTCTTGAAATTGTGGAAAGAGGAGTAAGATGGGTTACGTAGGACAGGTCATGTACAGGCATCAAGTGCATGAGGCAAGAACCAGGCGCCAACGCGCCCCGGCAGCGGGTTTGACCACTGCCATGCAAGGCGCCTGAGATGGGTTTTTTTTGAATTGACAGGAGTAAGCATATGCAAATCAATATTCATACCGACAGCACCATCGCCAACACCGCTGGACTGAACGAACATGTGCAATCCGTACTTGAAAACGCACTGAGCCGCTTCCGCGACAACCTCACCCGCGTCGAAGTCCACCTCAGCGACACGAATGGCCCGAAAGGCGGCGCCGACGATATCCGCTGCGTCATGGAAGCCCGCGTTGCCGGCTATCAACCGATCGCCGTCACCGAGCAAAACGCCACCGTGCACCAATCCGTTGCCGGCGCCACCGACAAACTGAAACGCGCCATCGATAGCGCCCTGGGCCGCCTGCAAGACAGCAAGCGCCACGCCACCGGCAAGAATGCCGTGATCGATGCGGCGGAAGCGGAAGAAACCGCCGAGTAATTTCCCACCTGCACTATTTGCCAGAGACGAGGCAGCCGTTCAAGGCTGCCTTTGCACATCTGGCCTGCCTTTTTCGCCTGCCCTGCATGCCAGGATCCATGGCAAAACCACAAGCATGGAAAATGATTAACGCGAGCATGAAATAATTGTCGTATTTCTCACAGAAAGTTACTAGAAGCAAGCCTTTGCCGTTACCGTAGAGGCAGCTTTACGCTATCATGAAGAGACCGGCGCGCTGCATGCGCGGCACGGGCTTTTTGAAAGTATGACTGTGGAACAGATCGGCAACTTCGGCGCTTCAGGCTGCAACATCGGCGATTTACAGCTATTTCGCGATGGGGCGGATAGCCAGACGGCCGCCATGCTGGCGCCCTGCCCCGTCATGCGCCTGGAGGCGGGCGAAGCCATCGCCGACACGCGCGGCGCCAGCCTGTACATCGTGCTGCGCGGCTCGCTGGCCGTGGCCGCCGACACCCACACGGGCATGGATGACGGCACCGTCAGCAAGGTCTTGCCCGGCGAAAGCGTGGGCGAACAGTCCGTGCTCGACGAAGCGAGCAACCTGGCCGCTATTTCCGCCTTGGAAGAAACTGATTTGCTGGTGATCGACGCGGCCATCGTCTGGGAATTGATCGAACAGTCGAATGGCCTGGCGCGCAACCTGCTGCGCCTGCTGTCCTTCCGCATCCGCGCCGCCAACGCCCTGCTGCGCCGGCGCCAGAAACTGGGCGAATTCTACCGCCAGCTGTCGATGGTCGACAGCCTGACGGGCCTGTACAACCGCGCCTGGCTGACGGACTTGCTGCCGAACATGATCGTCACGGCGCATGGCAGCAGCGCCCCCCTGTCGCTGGTGATGATCGACCTCGACCATTTCAAGCGCTTCAACGACACGCATGGCCACCAGGCGGGCGACCAGGCCCTGCGCATCGCCGCGCAAGTGCTGGGCGCGGCCCTGCGGCCCACGGATTTTGCCGTGCGCTACGGCGGCGAGGAATTGATGGTGATCTTGCCCGACACCAATGAACACGTGGCCCTGCGCGTGGCCGAGCGCCTGTGCGAGCGCATGCAGCAAGCCGTGATCTTCGCCGACATGCGCAGCCCGCTGCCGCACATCACGGGCTCGTTCGGCGTCGCCAGCCTGGCGCCGGAGCAGGACGACCATGGCTTGATCGCAGCGGCGGACGCGGCGCTGTACCGGGCCAAGGCTGGCGGCCGCAACCGCGTAAGCACCTGATAAAAAGCCCGCGGCGTCGCGGCCTTGCCTCGCCGTACCTTCGCCGGCTCGGCAATGCGCCTGACCCTGGCCATGTTCTCAGGCGCTTCCGGCGCCGGAAGCAGTGATGATGATGATCAGGCAGCCTTGCCGTCGGCCGGCTTGGCCGCATCCGGCTTGGCGGCGTCATCCTTCTTGCTGCTGTGCGCGGCGACAAAATCCGCATAGCCCTTCTGCACCAGCTCATACGTCTTGTCGATATTGCCGGCGATATCGCCACCCAGCACTTTCAAGCCGCCCAGGATGTCGCGCGCTTCCTTGAAGCCTTTTTCCATGCCGCCACTGATGGTATCCATGAACTTGCTCAGCGCGGCATCGTCGTCCAGGTCGGGGTTCTGTTTCTTGAAAGCATCAAAAAATCCCGTCGACAGCGAGACAATGCGGTTCGCTGTTGCTTCGGCGCTATTGTCCTGCGAAGCCGCGTTCTGGATGGCATCGTCGCCGTACTGGCCCTTCAGCGCTTCATTGATGTTGGTGATGGCCGTCTTGTAGAGCAGCGCCAGCGGCTCGTTTTCCGCGCCGATCGACACGTTCAGCGACGCCTGCATGATGGAAGCGTTCAATTGCAGCTTGCTGCGGTCGTTCACGCTCATTTCAGTGTTGCCGGCGTCCTTTTTCTGGACTTTTTCTTCCTTGCCGGCAACAGTGCTACTGACGGAACTCAGGGAAGAGCTGGAATTGGCGCCTGTGGCGATGGGAATTGACACGATAAGCCTCCTTGAATGGGCAATGTATGCCACCATGCGGAAACCGCAACGATGACCATCCTCTCGTGTAGTATCGGCAGGTTTTCAGAAAACTGAAGCGGCCGCCGCGAGCGGACCGCACAAGCAGATAACAAACCAGACAACAATCGAGCAAGCAACGACCAACAATGACTACCCAGACTTTTCTTTGGCACGACTACGAAACCTTTGGCGCCCAGCCGCGCCGCGACCGCCCGGCCCAGTTCGCCGCCATCCGCACGGATGCCGACCTCAACGAGATCGGCGAGCCGATCATGCTGTATTGCCAGCCTGCCAATGATTTCCTGCCTGACCCGCAATCGTGCCTGATCACGGGCATCACGCCGCAGCAATGCTTGCAGCTGGGCGTGCCCGAGCACCAGTTCGCCGCCACCATCGAAGCGGCCTTCTCGGAGCCAGGCACCATCGGCGTAGGCTACAACACCATCCGTTTCGACGATGAAGTCACGCGTTTCCTGTTCTGGCGCAACCTGATCGATCCGTATGCGCGCGAATGGAAGAACCATTGCGGCCGCTGGGACATCCTCGACGTCGTGCGCATGACGCACGCGCTGCGCCCGGAAGGCATCGCATGGCCAAAGCGCGACGATGGCCAGACCAGTTTCAAGCTGGAACACTTGAGCAAGGCCAACGGCCTGGCGCACGAAGCGGCGCACGATGCGCTGTCCGACGTGCGCGCCACCATCGCCCTGGCCCGATTGATCAAGGAAAAGCAGCCGAAGCTGTTCGAATTCTGCCTGGCCCTGCACAAGAAGGACAAGGTCGCCAGCGAAATGGGCATGCACCTGGCCGCCGGCGAGCGCCAGCCTTTCCTGCACGTGTCCGGCATGTTCCCGGCCGAGCGGGGCTGCCTGGGCATCGTCTGGCCGCTGGCCACGCATCCGAGCAATAAGAACGAGATTCTCGTCTGGGATTGCGCCCATGACCCGCGCGAGCTGTTCGAACTGGACGCCGACACCATCCGCACGCGCCTGTTTACGCGCAAGGACGCCATGCCCGAAGGCATGACGCGCCTGCCCGTGAAAAGCGTGCACCTGAACAAGTCGCCCATGCTGGTGGGCAATTTAAAGACCCTGTCGCCCGCCATGGCGGCGCAATGGGGCATCGACGTCGACGCCGCCAAGGTCAATGCCCGGCTGGCCGCCACGGCGCCGAACATGGATGCCATCTGGGCCGACGTGTTCCAGCGCCCAGGCGCCAGCACGTCCCTGGACGTGGATGAGGATTTGTACAATGGTTTCGTCAGCAACGACGACCGCCGCCTGCTCGAATCGCTGCGCCGCGACACGCCAGCCAGGCTGGCCACGGCCCGCCCCTCGTTTGCCGACGAGCGCCTGCAGGAATTGCTGTTCCGCTACCGCGCCCGCAATTTCCCGCAAACCCTGAGCGAAGCGGAAAGCCTGCGCTGGGAACAGCACCGCGCTGCCCGCCTGTTCGATGGCGAAGGCGGCGCCCGCACCATCGAAATGCTGTTTACGGAGATCGACGCGCTGTCGGAATCCGTGGATGAGCGGGGCGAGGAAATTCTGGGTGAGTTGTACGACTATGCGGAGATCGTTGCCCCGCAGAGAGACTAAATGCAAAATGCCGGGCTAGCCCGGCATTTTTTATGGATGACAAACAACAGTCATCACGGTGCCTGACAGAAGCGTAGCGAGCGGATGGGAGTTGTGGCCGAGAAGCGCAACTGTGCTATAGCACAGTGAGCATCGCCGGCCGCAAATCGCGACGCGCAGTAGCTTATGTCAGCCACCATCAGACGCGCGATGCGCGTTGATGGCATCGCGCGTTTCAATGGCCACGCGGCGGGCCGCGTCGGCGAAGTCTTCGCCCGCCTGCGGCGTGGCGTAGATGATGGCGCGCGACGAACTGATCATCATGCCCATGCCGTTCGCCGTCTGGCCCGCGCCGACGGTGGCGGCAATGTCGCCGCCCTGGGCGCCGATGCCGGGCACCAGCAGCGGCATGTCGCCGACGATGGCGCGCACTTGCGCCAGTTCTTCCGGGAAAGTGGCGCCGACGACGAGCGCGCACTGGCCGTTTTTATTCCACTTCTCGGCCACCAGGCGCGCCACGCGCTGGTACAGGGGCACGCCGTCCGTGTCGAGGAATTGCAGGTCCGAACCGCCCGGGTTCGAGGTGCGGCACAGGATGATCACGCCGCGGTCTTGCCACGCCAGGTAGGGATCGAGCGAATCCTCGCCCATGTAGGGGTTGACGGTGACGGCGTCGGCGCCGTAGCGTTCGAACGCTTCGCGCGCGTATTGCGTGGCCGTGGCGCCGATGTCGCCACGCTTGGCGTCGAGGATCAGCGGGATGTGCGGATAGTGTTCGCGCGCATAGCGGCAGATGTCTTCCAGCTGCTTTTCCGCGCCCAGGGCGCCGAAATAGGCGATTTGCGGCTTGAAGGCGCAGGCCAGGTCGGCCGTGGCATCGATGATGCGCGTGCAAAAGGTGGTGATTCCATCGGGCGCGTCGCGCAGTTCGGCCGGCAGTTTCGCCAGGTCGGGGTCCAGTCCCACGCACAGCAGGGAATTATTGGCCGTCCACGCGGCGGATAATTTATTGATGAAATTCACGGCACACCTTCTCTATATTCAGTTGCAAACCCCGTATTGTAACGCGGCACGGGGCCGCCGCGACAGCGCCGCGCTTGCTTGCAGGCCAGCGCGGCGCCGTGAGCGGGCGCTTACGCCCGTGCCGCCCTAGTTGCCATTGCCGGGGCCGGTGTTGCCATATTCAAACATGCGGTTCGCCGGCAAGCTGCCCGACGGCACGGAACTGTACGGGCGCGTCACCGTCGATTCGCCCCACGGATCGGCCTTGCGGATATGCTCGCCCAGCACCGAGTTGCGGATGACGACCTGGCCGTTCGGCGAGGCAGCGCCATACGCGGCCAGGCCGGAGACGCCCTCGTCCCAGGCGCGGCCCAGGTAGATCTGTCCCGTTGGCGTGCCCGTTTCCGCCGTGAAGCGGCTGTTGGTGATGAGGAAGCCGTAGCTGTTGCGGTAATCCGTGCTGGCCGCCGTGACATAGCCGTTGCCATTGCCCGTGTTCAAGGTATGCAGGGTGCAATTGTCCAGCACGGCCGTGCCACGGCCGAAGATGAAGTCCACGTCGCCCTCGATATAGCTGTCCTTGACGTAGATGCGCGAGACTTGGTCGATATTGCCGCTCTTCATGTAGAACGTGTCCTGGTGGCCCAGCAGGCGCACATTCTCCAGCACGATCTTGTCGCCCTGCGTCATCAGGGCCACGGCCGACTGGTTGCTGCCGGCAAAGCTGCCTTTCACGTAATCATTGGCAAACGTGATGTTTTTCGCCTGGAAATCGGCCGCATTCACGGCAAAGGTGGCGCTGCCGCTGGTGCCGATGGGGTTGGCGGGCGAACTGTTGCACTTGTTGCCGTTGGTCTTGGATGCATCGACGGTCGAGTTGCCGTTGTTAAACACGATCACCGTGTGCGAGGCATCGCTGTCGAGGCTATACAAACGGATGGCCGGCGTGCCGCTGCTGGGCAGGCAGACGGTTTCGCGGTAAGTGCCAGGCTTGACGCGGATAAACACGGGCGGCACCTTATTGCCCAGTGCAATGGCCGCATCCATGGCCGCCTGGACCGTGACGAAATTGCTGGCATCGCTCTTGCCGGCCGCATCCACGGTGAATTGCGCCGTGAACGTGCTGACGTCGCCGACACCGGCCGTCGGGTCCCAGTTATCCACCGGCAAGGAACTCATCGGCAAGCTCTTGCCGCCCTGCGCCAGGTACTTCACGGGCGTCAGCGCGGCTACCGTGCTGGCGTCCAGTTGCGGCCGCGTCGCCGTCGACGCCACCACGGGCGACGCCACCACGGTGGTGCTGGTGCAGTCGGCAACCGTGGCGCAGCTGGCGCCGGCGCCCGGCGTCACGTTATTGACCAGGCGGCCTGCGGCAGCCGCCACGGCGGCGATGCGCACGCTGGCCGTGGCGCCCACGGCCAGGCCGGCCGGCAC
>CAUSDR010000072.1:0-17310 GCA_963530105.1 uncultured Janthinobacterium sp. | reverse complement strand
TGTATGTTCCTCCGTCTCCGGCAGGCCCGCGTTGAGGTAGGTCATCACTTCGGTATCCGAGTTCATAGCGTGCATGGCGTCGTAATGCTTGTCGGTGACAGGTTCGAGGCGCAGGCGCGCCGTGTGCAGGATGGTCATGGCATTTCCTTGGACGAAAAAAAAGACGATACACGATCGTCTTTTTTTAGCAAGAGTGCAAGCGAATTACTTGCCTGCTTCGCCCTTCTTGATCCACGCCGCCAGCTGGTGCGGGCGCAGGCCATCGTAGTCTTCGAATGGCTGGTGGATCCACGGGTTGTGCGGCAGTTCGTCCAGGAAGTAGTCGGGGCGCACGACGGAGCAGCCCTTCAGCCAGATCACGGCCGATTTGACTTCGGTCACGTCAGGGAAGTTTTCCTTCAGGTGGCGCGTGACTTTATCCAGCGTGACGCCGGAATCGGCCAGGTCGTCGACCAGCAGGATGCGGCCGGCCAGCGGGCCCTTGGTCATGGTCATGTACTTGGCGATATCGAGGTCGCCGCGCACCGTGCCCGCGTCTTCGCGGTAGGAGCTGGTCGACAGGATGGCCAGTGGCAAATCAAAAATGCGCGAGAACACGTCGCCAGGGCGCACGCCGCCGCGCGCCAGGCACAATACCTGGTCGAATTTCCAGCCCGATTCGTAGACCTTGAGCGCGAGGCGCTCGATCAGGCGGTGGTACTCTTCCCAGTTGACCCAGAGATGTTGATCGTTCGATTGTGGGGTAGTCATGATAGTGGAATCTTATTATTAGCTTGATTAAAAAAATCCGCCTTGCGGCGGATTGTGTCCAGCAGCTTACTCGAATGGGTGGCGCAGTACGATCGTTTCTTCACGATCCGGACCGGTCGAAACCATGTCCACCGGTACGCCGACCAGTTCTTCGATGCGCTTGATGTAAGCGCGTGCCGTCGCTGGCAGGGCCGCCAGCGATTTCGCGCCGACGGTGCTTTCCGTCCAGCCTGGCATTTCTTCGTACACTGGCACGCAGCGGGCCGCTTCTTCAGCGCCCGACGGGAAGATGTCCGTCGCCACGCCGTCGATGGTGTAGCCGGTGCACAGCTTCAGGGTTTCGATGCCGTCCAGCACATCCAGCTTGGTCAGGCACATGCCCGTCACGCCGTTGATCTGCACGGAGCGGCGCAGCAGGGCGGCGTCGAACCAGCCGCAGCGGCGGGCACGGCCCGTCACAGTGCCGAATTCATGGCCGACTTGCGCCAGGTGATGGCCGACGCCAGCATCCGTTGGCAGTTCCGACGGGAACGGGCCGGAGCCGACGCGCGTCGTGTAAGCCTTGGTGATGCCCAGGATGTAGTGCAGCATGCCGGGACCGACGCCCGAACCTGCGGCGGCATTGCCGGCCACGCAGTTCGACGAGGTGACGAACGGGTAGGTGCCGTGGTCGACGTCCAGCAGCGAACCCTGCGCGCCTTCGAACAGCAGGTTGGCGCCAGCCTTGTGCGCCTTGTACAGCGCGCTCGACACGTCGGTGACCATCGGGCGCAGGCGCGGCACATAGGCCAGCGCGTCGTCGAGGGTCTTCTGGTAATCGATGCGCGGCGCCTTCAGGTAGTGCTCCAGCACGAAGTTGTGGTAATCGAGGTTTTCAGCCAGCTTTTCAGCGAAACGGCTTTCGTTCAGCAGGTCGGCGACGCGGATGGCGCGGCGCGCCACCTTGTCTTCGTAGGCCGGGCCGATGCCCTTGCCCGTGGTGCCGATCTTGGCCGCGCCGCGCGCCGCTTCGCGGGCCAGGTCGAGTGCCGAGTGGTAAGGCAGGATCACCGGTGCGGCGTCCGACACTTTCAGGCGCGAGGCGACTTCGACGCCGACGGCTTCGAGCTTGTCGATTTCGCGCAGCACGTCCGGTACCGACACGACCACACCGTTACCGATGTAGCAGGCGACGCCTGGACGCATGATGCCCGACGGGATCAGCTGCAGCGCGGTTTTCACGCCGCCGATGACCAGCGTGTGGCCTGCATTGTGGCCGCCCTGGAAGCGCACCACGCCTTGGGCGTGATCGGTCAACCAATCGACGATCTTGCCTTTACCTTCATCGCCCCATTGGGTGCCGATGACAACAACGTTCTTTGCCATAATTTTCTTTGACATCACTCAACCTAAGTTTTTAAGAATCCAGCTACTACCATTATCGGCAAGTACCAGCACGCGATCGCACTCGAACTCGTCTTGTTCATTACTGTGACCCGGCATACTCTGGATCACGACCTCGCCCGCCTTGCGCAACTCGGCGATTTTTTCCTTCAATTCTGGCGCGCTGCCCCACGGCGCGCGGATCGAATGCTTCCGTTCCGCGGTCGGCAACAGGCGCGCCAGTTCGCGCAAATCGAGCGAGAAGCCGGTCGCGGGACGTGCCCGGCCGAACGCTTCGCCGACGTGGTCATAACGGCCGCCGCGCGCAACCGCGTTCGGCAAGCCAGGTACATACAGCGCAAACATCGCGCCACTTTCATATTGGTAGCCGCGCAGGTCGGCCAGGTCGATCGCCACTTCGGCGCGGCCCAGGGCGGAGCCTGCCAGCGCGGCCAGTTCGGCCAGCGCCTTCAGCACGCCCGGCAGCGGCGGCAGCACTTCGCGCGCGCGCGCCAGCACGTCGATGTCGCCATACAGGCCAGGCAAGGCCAGCAGCGCATCGCGCGTCACGGCGTCGTAGCCGGCGGTCAGGGCGCGCAGGCCCGGCGCATCTTTCGCGCGCAGCAGGGTGTACAGCGCAGCCTCGTCGCGCATGGCGGCGGCGTCTTGCGCAATGATAGCGCGCAACAGGCCAACGTGCGACAAATCCAGGCGCACGGAATCAAAACCGGCCAGTGCCAGCGAGGCGAGCGCCAGTTCCTGGATCTCGGCATCCGCTTCCAGGCCGGCGTGGCCATAGATTTCGGCGCCGATCTGCAGCGGTTCGCGCGTGGCGTGCAAGCCCGACGGACGGGTATGCAGCACGCTGCCGGCGTAGCACAAACGCGTCACGGTGGCACGGTTCAGCAGGTGGGCGTCGATGCGCGCCACTTGCGTGGTCATGTCGGCGCGCAGGCCGAGCATGCGGCCGGACAGCTGGTCGACCAGCTTGAACGTGCGCAGGTCGGTATCCTTGCCAGCGCCGGTCATCAGCGATTCCAGATACTCGAGCAGCGGCGGCATCACCAGTTCATATCCGTACAGACGGAAATTATCCAGCATGAGGCGGCGCAGCTCTTCGATCTTGCGCGCTTCCGACGGCAGAACATCGGCAATATTTTCGGGCAAAAGCCAATTCGGCATGAGGGAGCGAGATACGGAAGAAAGTTGAAAAATGCATCATGCGAGGCAGCGGCGGGCGCGCCAGGCAAGAGGCCGAACCTGATATTTTACGCGAAAAACCCGCCCTTTAGGGATAAGTTCTCCGATTTGCTGCCGCGCAGCCCTAAAACACCGTGATTTTACGCCTTCCCGCCACAACGTGGCAGGCACAAAAAAACGGGGCCGGCGTCAATGCCGGCCCCGCTGGTGCCGCCCCTGCCCTCGCGGGCCGGGACGGTCTGGATGCTGCCTTACTTCTTGGACGGCGCGGCCGTGCCGTTGCCCTTGAAGTACTTGAAGAATTCCGAGCTTGGATCAATGACCATCACGTCGCCCTTGTCCTTGAAGGTGGCGCGGTAAGCTTCCAGGCTACGGTAAAACTTATAGAACTCCGGATTCTTGCCAAACGCTTCCGCATACACTTGCGATGCCTTGGCATCGCCTTCGCCGCGGATCTTCTCGGCTTCGCGGTAGGCTTCGGCCAGGATCACCGTGCGCTGCTTGTCGGCGTCGGCGCGGATTTTCTCGGAGTCGGCCGAACCGGTCGAACGCAGTTCATTGGCCACGCGCACGCGCTCGGACTTCATGCGGTCGTACACCGAGTTGTTGATCTGCTCGACGTAGTCGACGCGCTTCAGACGCACATCGACGATGCCCACGCCGATCGACTTGGCTTCGGCGGCGACCTTGGCCAGGATCGCTTCCATCACCTTGCCGCGCTGGCCCGAAATCACTTCGCGCACGGTGCGCTTGGTGATTTCATCGTTCAGGGCGGCCTTGACGATTTGCGACATGCGGTTGCGGGCGCGGCTTTCATCGCCGCCAAAGCTGCGGAAATACAGCTTCGGATCGGCGATGCGCCATTTGACAAAGGCGTCGACGAGGATGTTTTTCTTCTCGGCCGTGATGAAGCGCTCGGGTTCCGGCGTGTCGATGGTCAGCACGCGCTTGTCCAGGTACATGACGTTCTGGAACGGCGGCGGCAGCTTGAAGTACAAGCCTGGTTCGCTGATCACTTCCTTGACTTCACCGAGGGCGAAGACGATGGCGTATTTACGCTGATCGACGACAAACACGGTCGAGGACAACAGCATGATCGCGATAAAGCCCGCGATCAGGGCGGCAACGATACGGTTCATTAACGGCTCTCCCGTTCACGCGAAGAGCGGCTCTCGCGACGCGAATTGACTTCTACTGTCTGCATGGCTTCCTGTGGCATTACGGTGTTGGCTGCGGGGGCGGCCGCTGCGGCACGCGCTGCCGCGGCCGAGGCGTCCGACGCTGCCTGCTGGGCGATCAACTTGTCGAGCGGCAGATACAGCAGATTGCTGCCCGTCTTGGCGTCAACCATGACCTTGCTGGCACTGCTGAACACCTGCTGCATGGTTTCCAGGTACATGCGGTCACGCGTCACGGCCGGCGCCTTCTGGTACTCGACCAGCACCTGCTTGAAGCGCGATGCATTACCTTCGGCGTTCTCGGTCACCATCGAACGGTACGCTTCGGCTTCCTGCATCAGGCGGAAAGCGGCACCACGGGCTTTCGGAATGACGTCGTTGGCGTAAGCCTGGCCTTCATTCTTCTGGCGTTCGCGGTCCTGGCCAGCCTTGACGGCGTCGTCGAAGGCAGCTTGCACCTGCTCCGGCGGCTGCACGGCCTGCATCGTCACGTTGTTGATGAAGACGCCGACCTTGTAGCGGTCGAGGATCTGCTGCATCAGCTGCTGCGTTTCGTAGGCGACCTTTTCGCGTCCTTCATACAGCACGAAGTCCATCTTGCTGCGGCCAACCACTTCGCGGATCGCCGTTTCGGCGACCTGGCGCAAGGTGTCTTCCTGGTCGCGCACGCTGAACAGCCATTCGACAGGGTCCTTCAGCGTGTACTGCACCGCGAACTGGATGTCGATGATGTTTTCATCGTCCGTCAGCATCAGCGACTCGCTGGCCTGCTTGTTGCGCAGCGACTGGCGATAGCCCACTTCCACCGTGCGCACTTGCGACACGTTGACGGTTTCGTCGGTCTGGAACGGGTACGGCCAGCGCCAGTTGAAACCGGCCGGCGTGGTGCGCGTGTATTTGCCGAACGTCAGCACGACGCCGCTCTGGCCTTCCTGCACGATGAAGGCGCCGCTGGCGAGCCAGATCAGCACCGCGATCACGCCGACCACGCCGGCGGTGATGCCGGCGCCCTTCATGTCGGGACGCGGGCCGTTGCCGCCGCCACCATTGTTATTGCCGCCGTTGTCGGGACGGTTCTTCTGTCCGAAAAAGGCGTTCAGGCGCTGATTGAAATCGCGCCATAACTGGTCAAGGTCCGGCGGACCTTCGCCGGGCTTTTTGCCTTCTTGGGCTTTCTTGCCGTCGTCCTTGCGATTGCCCCAGCGGGGATCGTTCAGGGACAACTTCAAGCCTGTTTTTTTGAGTAGGGAGACAAGCATAACTATCGTGTTCCGACTTTTGAGTGGGTGGAAAACCTATCGTCCTCGCCAGGCTCTTCGGCCTGGTCCGGGGCGGCGCCATCGTGCTGGTCCTGCTGGTCGTACTGACCGTCAAACTGATCTTCCTGCGGCTGGGCTTCGCCGTCCTCATCGTTCTGATAGAGGTGGGCCGAAGCCGGCGCCTTCTTGGCCATCTCGACAATGGCGTCGCGCAGCAGATCGAGGCCGGTGCCCTTCTGCGCACTGACGAACACGCGACTGATCGTAGCATATTCGTCGCGTTCCACCGACGTCTCCAGGCCGGCCGCATCGATCTTGTTCCACACGAGGATTTGCGGAATATGATCGGCGCCGATCTCCTTCAGGACCAGGTTGACCTGCTCGATCTGCTCCATGCGCACCGGCGACGCGGCGTCGACGACGTGCAGCAGCAGATCGGCATGGATGGTTTCTTCGAGCGTGGCGCGGAAGGCGGCCACCAGCTGGTGCGGCAATTCGCGCACGAAGCCGACCGTGTCGGAGATCACCACATTGCCCACTTCCTGCCCCAGGTAAACCCGGCGCGAGGTGGTGTCCAGGGTGGCGAACAGCTGGTCGGCGACATACACGCCGGCCTTGGTCACGGCATTGAACAGGGTCGACTTGCCGGCATTGGTATAGCCGACCAGGGACACCGAGAATGTGTGATTGCGGCCGCGCGCGCGGCGCTGCGTTTCGCGCTGCTTGTGCAGCTTTTCCAGGCGCGCGCGCAGGGACTTGACACGCTCGCCGATCAGCCGGCGGTCGGTCTCGAGCTGCGTCTCGCCGGGACCGCGCAAGCCGATACCGCCCTTTTGCCGTTCCAGGTGAGTCCAGCCGCGGATCAGGCGCGTGGCCAGATGCTGCAGCTGGGCCAGCTCGACTTGCAGCTTGCCCTCGTGGCTCTTGGCGCGCTGCGCGAAGATGTCGAGGATCAGGCTGGTACGGTCGAGCACCCGCACATTCAGGCGCTTTTCCAGATTGCGCTGCTGGGCGGGTGACAGGGCGTGATTGAAGATGACGATTTCCAGGCCATCGTTGACGACGGCGTCGCCAATTTCATCGGCCTTGCCGCTGCCGACAAAGTAAGCGGAATCCGGACTGGAACGCTTGGCCGTGATGGTGGAAATCGGTTCCGCGCCAGCCGAACGCGACAACAGCATGAGTTCCTCCATGCTGGCGGCGAAGTCGCTGTGACCGAAGTCAACCCCGACTAGTGCCGCGCGCATGATGGCAACTGATAAGTTGAAACGGACGCCGACGCCGATGCAAACGCATCAGCGCCGCTGGCGCGGACGGGGGCGATGGAGGGTGAAAGGCGCTGGGCCGTCAAGCTCAACGCTTTACTCCGCTTCAGATTCAATATTGAGATTGACGGCACGGGCCGGCACCACTGTCGAGATGGCGTGCTTGTACACCATCTGCGTCACCGTATTGCGCAGCAATACGACATATTGATCGAACGATTCGATATGGCCCTGCAATTTAATGCCATTGACCAGATAAATCGAGACAGGAACATGCTCTTTGCGTAATGCATTGAGGAATGGGTCTTGTAACAGTTGCCCTTTGTTGCTCATAACAGCTCCGTTGTTTATGTTGTTGTGTAAGAATTGGAGGCGACTCGCTTGATTTCAAGTGCTCTCACACCTTTCAAATAGAGAAAGATGCGTCACAGCTACTGTAACCTGTTTTCGCGATCGCTGTCGCGCATGGCGCATTAACACTTTATTATTTCCGTGCAAATGGCCATATTTATTTGCTGTCGGCGCCGCATTATCGCCGCGGCGCCTTAATTCACGCTTAACTGAACGCCAAATTTAACATTTAGCTCAGCTGTTTTTACTTGCTTGGCGTGCGTGCAAACGGGTTTTTACCCGTGCGCAGCTCGATGCGCAATGGCGTGCCGACGAGCGCAAAAGTATCGCGGAAATGTTTTTCCAGATAGCGCTTGTACGGATCACCAACGGCGTCGAGTGCATTGCCGTGAATAACGATCACCGGCGGGTTCATGCCGCCCTGGTGCGCATAGCGCAGTTTCGGACGAATCGAGCCCTTGCGGCGCGGTTCCTGCTTCTCTACGGCCTCGATCAGGGCGCGCGTCAGCTTCGGCGTCGACAGGTCGCACATGGCGGCCGCATAGGCGGCGTTAAGCGACTTCATCAGAGGACCGATGTTGGTGCCCTTCAGCGCGGAAATGAAATGCATCTGCGCGAACGACAGGAAATCGAGCTTGCGGTCGATATCGATCTTGATCTCGTCGCGCTGGTGCGATTGCAAGCCATCCCATTTGTTCACGGCCACCACCAGCGCGCGGCCCGATTCCAGGATGAAGCCGGCGATATGCGCATCCTGCTCGGAAATATCCTGCTGCGCGTCCAGCATCAGCACCACCACGTTGGCTTCGGAAATCGACTGCAGGGTCTTCACCACCGAGAATTTCTCGATCGCTTCGAATACCTTGCCGCGCCGGCGGATGCCGGCCGTGTCGATCAGCGTGTATTGCTGGCCATCGCGCTCGAACGGAATCTCGATCGAATCGCGCGTCGTGCCCGGCATGTCGAAGGCGATCACGCGCTCTTCGCCCAGCAGGGTGTTGATCAAGGTCGACTTGCCCACGTTCGGACGGCCGACGAGGGCGATCTTGATGCCGCGGTCGGTCTTTTCCAGCTCTTCAGGCTCATCCGGGCGCTGCGCGAACGCCAGGTCCAGCATCACTTCGACGAGGTCGTTGACGCCGTCGCCGTGCGCCGACGAAATCGCGTACGGATCGCCCATGCCCAATTCATAGAATTCGGACACGACGGCCGTGTAGCGCATGCCTTCGCTTTTATTGACCACCAACAAGACGGGACGACCGCTCTTGCGCAGGAAGTCGACGATGGTCTTGTCATGCGGGGTCAGGCCTTGGCGGCCATCCACGATGAACACCACCACGTCGGCCTCGGCCACGGCCTGCTTGGTCTGCAGTGCCATCTGGTGCATGATGCCTTCCTTGGCGACGGGTTCGAAACCACCCGTATCGATGACCAGGAAGGGACGTTCGCCGACACGGCCTTCGCCATAGTGACGATCGCGCGTCAACCCAGGCAAATCCGCCACCAGCGCATCGCGCGAGCGGGTCAGACGATTGAATAAAGTCGATTTCCCAACATTGGGTCGACCTACTAGTGCAATTACCGGCTTCATTTGTATTACTCGACCGCGAGAGCGGTCACTGTCCCTGATTGGGTTTGAAAAATCAAATTCGAACCGGCAACAACGGGAGCCGAAACAATCGGGCTGCCGTCGGTGCTGACCCGACCTATTAATGCGCCATCTTCCCGTGACAGGAAGTGGATATAACCTTGATAGTCGCCGACGGCGACGCTGCGGCCAAACGAGGCCGGCGTCGACAGGCGGCGGCGCGCCAGCGCGTCATTCTTCCACGCGCTCTGGCCGCCGTCGCGGCTGAACGCCACCACGGCGCCCTGGTCATCGGCGGTAAACACGAAACGCTGGTCGACCGCCACGCCCACATCGGACGAGATCGGCTTGGTCCAGCGCGGCACGCCAGTGGCGGCGTCGAAACAGCCCGCCTTGCCCTGGTACGTGACCGTGCACACTTCGCCCTCGAACACCACCGGCGTGCCGGCGATATCGGAGACGCGCTCCAGTTCGGTGGCGCCGCGCGGTTCGCTGACCACGGTTTCCCAGCGTACCACACCGGTGGCCGCCGTCAGCGCCAGCAGCTTGCCGCCTGGCTGCGCCACGTACACGTTGGCACCGCTCAGCACCATGCCAGGGGCATTGCGCAGGGTCAATGCCGGCGTGGCGCGCTGCACCACCCACTTGCGCTCGCCCGTCTTGGCGTCGAGGCCGACGATGCGGTTGTCCACGCTGCGCACCACCACCACGCCCTGGCCCACCACTGGCGGCGTCAGCACTTCGCTGGACGCCTGCGTTTTCCACAGCTGCTTGCCATCCGCGTCGAACGCCAGCACGCTGCCCTTGGCGGCGCCTACGGCCACCACGCTGCCATCGCTGCCGGCGCTGGAAGTGATGTCGCTGCCCGCCTTGATGCGCCAGGTTTCACGGCCGCTGGCCGCGTCCAGGCGCGCCAGCGCGCCATCGGCGCTGACCACGTACAGGCTGCTGCCAGCCAGCGCCGGCGTAAACGCATACACGCCGGCCTTGCCGATCGAATACTTCCAGGCGTCGCGCACGGCGATGCTCGATTTTAACTCGACCAGCTTGGCCGGCTCGACTTTCGGATCTTTCGAGGCGAACGGGTTCAAGGACGAGCAACCGGCCATCAGGGCCAACAGGCTTGCAGCTACCAGCTTTTCAGTGACACGCATAAGTGTTATCCAACCTTTTTCTTGTACTTGTAAGGGCAAGGCAGGCGGCGCAGGCCGCACAGCCGAGCCGTCAGTGGTCCTGTCAGGCGGCGGCCTTGCCAGCCGTTGCCTTGTCTTCCGGCACCGTACCGCCAATCGCTTCCAGCTTGACCTGAATCAATTGACGGCCTGGATTGTTCTTGTCCGTCGCGGCTATCGCGGCCAGGTAGGCGGTGCGGGCATCGGCCAGCTTGTTTTGCGCCACCAGGATGTCGCCCTTGCGGTCGGCCACGGCGCCGGCAAATTGCGGCACGGCAGCCGTCGCCAGCACTTTCAGCGCTTCATCGTAGGCTTTTTCGTCCAGCAGGACACCGGCCAGGCGCAGCTTGGCGATAACCTTGTATTCCTCCGTGCCATGCTCGGCCACCCATTGCAGCTGCGTCTTCGCCGTTTTCAGGTCGTTCGCATCGAATGCCACCTTGGCCGCGGCCAGGGCGCTCATCTGCGCATACGCCGTGCCGCTGAAGCGCGACTGCATGTCGCCGGCCGCGCGCATGACCTTGGCCGTGTCCTTGGCGGCGATGGCGTTTTGCAATTCATCGTACAGCTGGCCCGCTTGCGCCGCCTGGGTGCGCTGGTAGTACTGCCAGCCGGCCCAGCCGCTATAACCTGCCAGCGCCACGATCAGGACCCAGGAGGTCAGATTGCCATTGCGCTGCCACCAGGCCTTGAGGGTTGCCAGTTGTTCTTGTTCTTCGTGATCGTATGCCATGGTCGTCAGTTTTAATGAGTAGTTGATCGAGGGTAGAACTGTATTGCTTCAAATCAATGGTGGTGATGCACGTGGCCGTCAGGACCGTGGTCGTGGCCGCAGTCGTGGCTGCCGATGATCTGGTCCACCAGGTAGTCGACCACGTCGTCGAACGGCACCGTATTCTGCTGCGATCCCGCTTCCGCTTCGCGCATGGCTTTCACCGTGGCGACGTTGTTGGCGATTTCATCGTCGCCCAGGATCACGGCAAACGCCGCGCCGCTGCCGTCAGCCTTCTTCATTTGCGTCTTGAAGCTGCCGCCGCCATTGCTCGCTGCGCAATGTAGCACAACGTCCAGGCCGGCATCGCGAATCCGTTCGGCCAGCACGAAGGCTTGCAAGCCCGCCTGCTCGCCCTGGTGCACCAGGTAGACGTCGCACTGCGCCGGCTGCTCGGGTTCCGCCGCGTCCTTCATCAGCAGCACCAGGCGCTCGATGCCCATGGCGAAGCCGACGGCCGGCGTCGGCTTGCCGCCAAACATTTCCACCATGCCGTCATAGCGGCCGCCGGCGCACACCGTGCCCTGCGCGCCCAGCTTGTCCGTGACCCACTCGAACACCGTGCGGTTGTAGTAATCGAGGCCGCGCACCAGGCGTGGATTGATGGTGAATGGAATATTGTTGTGATTCAGAATCTTTTGCACGCCATTAAAGTGCGCCAGCGATTCCTCGCCCAGGTACTCCAGCAGCTTCGGCGCGCCGTTGACCAGGTCCTGCATGGCAGGGTTCTTGGTGTCCAGGATGCGCAGCGGATTGCTGTGCAGGCGGCGCTTGGCTTCTTCGTCGAGCAGCTCGCTGTGGCTTTCCAGGTAGGCGATCAGGTCGGCGCGGTGGCGCAAGCGCTCGGCCGCGTCGCCGATGGAATTCAATTCCAGGCGGATGCCGTCCAGGCCCAGGTCATCCCACAGGCGGCGCGACAGCATGATCATTTCCGCATCGATATCCGGGCCCGTGAAACCGATGGCTTCCGCGCCGAACTGGTAGAACTGGCGGTAGCGGCCCTTCTGCGGACGCTCGTGGCGGAACATCTGGCCCTTGTACCACAGGCGTTTCGGGCCTTCGTAGACGAGGTTGTGCTCGACCACGGCGCGCACCACGCCGGCCGTGCCTTCAGGGCGCAGGGTCAGGTTGTCGCCGTTCATCGAATCGGTGAACGAATACATTTCCTTTTCGACAATATCGGTCACGGCGCCGATGGCGCGCGCGAACAACTTCGTTTCTTCCACGATCGGCGTGCGGATCTGCTGGAAGCCATAGCTTTGCAGCACGGACTGGGCCGTGTTTTCAAACAATTCCCACAGCGGGGCGTCGGCCGGCAGCACGTCATTCATGCCTTTCACGCCGGTGATCTTATCTGCTTTTTTATTTTCGGACATAGTGTTCTTCTTTGCTTTAACTTGATGGCCGGATGACGCGCGTCGCGCCTCGGCGGCCCCGCTAATCCGGCCTACCCGACCAATTACGCGGCAACCGGTGCGGCTTTGCCATAATGGCTTTTAACATAATTCAGGACGATGTCCTGGAATTCCTCGACGATGCGTTCGCCGCGCAGGGTGACGACTTTTTCACCGTCGACAAACACGGGCGCGGCCGGCGATTCACCCGTGCCGGGCAGGCTGATGCCGATGTTCGCATGCTTCGATTCGCCGGGACCGTTGACGATGCAGCCCATGACGGCCACGTTCATCGCTTCCACGCCTGGATACGATTTCTTCCATTCCGGCATCTGCTCGCGCAGATACGTCTGGATGTTGTCGGCCAGCTCCTGGAAGGTGGTCGACGTCGTGCGGCCGCAGCCGGGACAGGCGATGACCATGGGCGCGAACTTGCGCAAGCCCATGGTTTGCAGGATTTCCTGGCCGACGATGACTTCGCGCGTGCGGTCGCCGCCCGGTTCCGGGGTGAGCGAAATGCGGATGGTGTCGCCAATGCCCTCTTGCAGCAGCACGGCCAGGGCCGCGGTGGAGGCGACGATGCCCTTGCTACCCATGCCCGCTTCCGTCAGGCCCAGGTGCAGCGGATAGTCGCAGCGCTGCGCCAGTTCGCGGTACACGGCGATCAGGTCTTGCACGCCCGACACCTTGCACGACAGGATGATCTTGTCGCGTCCCAGGCCCAGCTCTTCGGCGCGCACGGCGTTTTCAATCGCCGACGTCACCAGCGCCTCGTACATGACGGCTTGCGCCGGCCACGGTTCGGCACGGCCCGCGTTCTCGTCCATGATGCGCGCCAGCAAGGCCTGGTCCAGGCTGCCCCAGTTCACGCCGATGCGCACCGGCTTATCATACTTGCACGCCGCTTCGATCATTTGCGCGAACTGCGTGTCGCGCTTGGCGCCCTTGCCCACGTTGCCCGGATTGATGCGGTACTTCGACAGCGCGCGCGCGCAATCGGGGTAGTCGTTGAGCAGCGTATGGCCGTTGTAGTGGAAATCGCCCACCAGCGGCACGTCGATGTCCATCTTGTCGAGCTGTTCGCGGATGTAGGGCACGGCCGCCGCCGCTTCCGGACGGTCCACCGTCAGGCGCACCAGTTCCGAACCGGCACGCGCCAGTTCCTTGATCTGGATCGCCGTGCCGATAGCGTCGGCCGTATCCGTGTTCGTCATCGACTGCACCACCACGGGGGCGTCGCCGCCCACCCAGATCTGGCGCTGGCCGTGCGCGATCAGCACCTTGCGGCTGTCGCGCCGGTCGGATGGACCGGAGCCGATCGCTGTTTTCGAGGTAGCCATAATATTATCTTCAGAGTTTGCTTGAACTGGTTGCTAAACTAAAACTACTTGATGCTCACGCGCGAAATCGTGCCGCCCGCGACGGTCGGCAAGTCCAGCCTGGCACCGCGCAAAGTTGCCTGCACGACACCAGGCTTACCCACCACCAGGGTGGCCGGGCCCGTGATATCGAACGTTTCCGTGCTGCCCGCCTTGACCATGCGCGAAATCAGCGGCGTGGTGCCAGGACGGCGGATCTCGACCCACGAATCCTGTTCCACCTTCAGCACCAGCGCATTCGCGCCGACGGCCGCAGCCGCGGCAGGTGGCGTGACAGCGGCCGGCGTGGCGGCGGCCGGTGCGGCAGCAGGCGGCACGGCGGCGGGCGCCGAGGCGATGGCGGACGCGGCGGGAGCGCCCGTCTGCGTATCGTTGCCTGGCGGCGGCGGCACGGAAATCAGCGGCACGGACGGCGTCTGCACGGGCGTCAAATCCTGGCCCGGCTTGATCAGGGTCGTTTCCACGGGTCCCACGTCCGCATGCGGCGCTTCCTTCTCGGCGTGCGAGGACAGCAGGCTGGCCGGCACATAGCCGAGTTTATACGCGCCAAAGGCGGCCGCCACGACGACGGCCACGGCGCCGGCGATCCAGAGGGGCGTCTGGTTCGACGAACGCTGCGTCATCGACGGGAAGCGCGATTCGGAAAACGTGGCGGAAATTTCACGCCGTACGGGCGCGGCCGGGTCTTGCGCCGGCGCCGGATGGACTTCGATCATGGCCACCAGCGGCGCCGCGTCGAGACGCACCACCTTGGCGTAGGCGCGCACGAAACCGCGCACCACGGCCAGGTTCGGCAAAGCCGCCATGTCGCCCTCTTCCAGCGCGATCACCTGGCGCGGCGCCAGCTTGAGCTGGTCCGCCACCTGTTCCACCGGCCAGCCCAGCGCTTCGCGCTGAGCCTTCAACTGCGCGCCTGCCGACGCCAGATTGCCCTGGGGCTGCTGCTGAGGCGTTTCTGCCCACTCTGAATTCATTGGTATCCCTGTCTCACTCATCAAACGCCCCACTTTGATAAGCAGCATATTCGGACGAGCCGGAATGGTGGTTGCGCAAATGCGCCCCCAGGCCAGCTTCCGCACCCGCATCCCCGAGCTTATGCTGCACCTTGATCCCGAGCCACAGCACATCGGCCGTCTGGCTCTCCATTGTCGCTATTTTACCGAGCCGCTCAAGATAATAAGCCGCTTGCCGGTAGTCTTGCTGTTGGTAATACACGCGCACCAGGCCGGCGTTGGTCACTGCCACGTCCGGTGCGATGCGTACCGCGCGCAATAAATACGCGCCGGCACGCGGGTAATCGTTCAGGGCCAGGCTGCAGGCGCCCCCGTTGCCGAGCGCTTTTTCCGGCGACACATACGCCGCGTCGGCCAGCGCCGCATCGAAATACGCCAGCGATTGCGCGGCGCGTCCCGTCTGGCACAAAAACAGGCCGTAATTATTGCTCAACTCAGGATTGTGGGGCGCAAGGCGCAAAGCGTAAAGGAAATCTTTCTCAGCGGGCAAAGTTTGCCGCTGCGCGGCAAGGATCAGGGCGCGCATGCCATACGCCTGCGCATCGTCCGGCGCCAACTGCACGGCTTGCGCCGCTTCCGCCAGCGCCACGTCGAGCTGGCCTTGCGCATAATACGCGCTGGCCAGCTGCAGGCGCAGCGCGGCACGCTCCCCGGCGCTCGCCTGGCCATCCTGGCGCCCGGCGCTGGCGTCCGCGCGCGGCGTGGAAGAGGCACAGCCGACCAGCAGCACAGCCAGGCTAACCGCGGCCACAGCGAGTGAGCGATGGTAAGCCATGCCTTCTCCCATCAGGAGCGGATCTCCACGATCTTGCCGAAATTGGCGCCAAACTTTTGCTGGTATTCCGTCATTTTTTCCATGCGTTCCTGCACCCGCGTGCGGTCCTTGACTTCGCCGGCCAGCTGGCCGCAGGCCGCATCGATATCGTCGCCGCGCGTCTTGCGCACGGTGGTGATGATGCCGCCATCCATCAGCACCTGGGCAAAAGCCTTGATGCGCGGGTTTTTCGAGCGGAACAGGCCCGACTCGGGGAAAGGATTGAACGGAATCAGGTTGAACTTGCAGTTCACGCCGAACTCGCGGTCTTGCACCAGCGCCAGCAGTTCGCGCGCGTGCTCGTCGCTGTCGTTGACCCCGTCCAGCATGCAGTATTCAAAGGTGATGAAGTCGCGCGGGGCGAATTCCAGGTAGCGCTTGCAGGCCGCCATCAATTCCTTCAGCGGGTATTTCTTGTTGAGCGGAATCAAACCATCGCGCAAGGTGTCGTTCGAGGCGTGCAGCGAGACGGCCAGGGCCACCGGCACTTCCTGCGACAGCTTGTCCATCATCGGCACCACGCCCGAGGTGGACAGGGTGACGCGGCGGCGCGACAGGCCGTAGGCGTTGTCGTCGAGCATCAATTTCAGGGCCGTGACGGTCGGCTCGAAGTTCAGCAGCGGCTCGCCCATGCCCATCATCACCACGTTCGTGATCTGGCGCTCGCCTTTCGGACCCGGCTCGATGCCCTTGGTGCGGCGCAATTCGAATTCCGCCATCCACAGCTGGCCGATGATTTCGCCAACGGACAGGTTGCGGTTGAAGCCTTGCTTGCCCGTCGAGCAGAAACGGCAGTTCACGGCGCAGCCGGCCTGGGTCGAGATGCACAGGGTGCCGCGGTTGTCTTCCGGAATGAACACGGTTTCCACGGCATTGCCATTGCCCACGTCGACCAGCCACTTGCGCGTGCCATCCGTCGACGTATGGTCGCTGATGATGGCCGGGGCGCGCACTTCGGCGCGCGTGGCCAGCTTGTCGCGCAGCGACTTGGCCAGATCCGTCATGGCGTCGAAATCGGAAGCGCCGAACTGATGTATCCAACGTTGCAATTGTTTCGCACGAAACGGTTTCTCTCCCAACTCGGCGCAGTAGGCGATGAGTTGCGCGGGATCGAGGTCCAGCAAGTTGGTGAGGGTCGTCGTATTCATGATCATGTCTATTCTAAAAATCCGTCCCCGCGCGCATCCGGAGCGAAAACTCCACAGCGCAGCGGGAACAGGGGGTGATAAGTTATTTCACAGATAACGCCAGGAAATAACGTTATCTAAGGCAATTAAGCCTTCAGTTCTGGGAAGAAGTAAGCGATTTCCACTTTAGCAGCTTCGACAGCGTCGGAGCCGTGTACGGCGTTGGCGTCGATCGAATCGGCGAAATCGGCGCGGATCGTGCCTTTTTCTGCTTTCTTCGGATCGGTCGCGCCCATCAGATCACGGTGGGCCAGAACGGCGTTTTCGCCTTCCAGGGCTTGGATCATGACTGGACCGGAAACCATGAAGTCAACCAGGTCCTTGAAGAAGCCGCGCTCTTTGTGCGCTGCGTAGAAGCCTTCGGCTTGTTCGCGGGTCAGTTGGGTCATGCGCGCAGCGATGATTTTCAAGCCAGCGTTTTCAAAACGGGTGTAGATTTGACCAATTACGTTTTTTGCAACTGCGTCTGGTTTGATGATCGACAGGGTGCGTTCGATTGCCATGTGTGAAAACTCCAATAAAAAGAAAGGTTTAAAACGGTAAATTGATAACTCAATCAACCTTTGATTTTACCATACTCCACCCCATATCACCCAGACAGGCAGGGGGCATCCTTGCCCATGGTC
>CAUSDR010000071.1:0-17353 GCA_963530105.1 uncultured Janthinobacterium sp. | reverse complement strand
GTGCAGGAACTGGTCGCGGCGCTGGCCATGCCGTTTCCGCTCGATGACGACAGCGCGCAAGTGTCGGCCAGCGTGGGCGTGGCGCTGTATCCTGCCGACGCCGAGGCGGCCGACACCCTGCTGCGGCATGCCGACCAGGCCATGTATGCGGCCAAGAGCGCGGGGCGCAATGGCTACCGCTATTTCACGCCGGCCCTGCAGCAGGCGGCCGAGCTGCGCCGCAACACGGTGCGCGAGATGCGTCTGGCGCTGACGCAGGAACAGTTCGAGGTGCATTACCAGCCCATCGTCAGCCTGCACGACGGCGCCATCGCGCGCGCCGAGGCGCTGCTGCGCTGGCGCCACCCGCTGCGCGGCTTGCTCGCGCCGGCCGAGTTCATCGCCTTTGCGGAAGCGAATGGCTTGATCACCGACATCGGCGACTGGGTCTTCCGCCAGGCCGTTCGCCAGGCGCAGCAGTGGCAAGCCGCGTATGGCGCCAGCTTCCAGATCAGCATCAACAAGTCGCCCGTGGAGTTCCGCGGCGACGCCGCCCTGTACCAGGGCTGGCCCGAGTATTTGCGGCGCGAGGGCCTGGCGCCGGGCGCCATCGTCATCGAAACCACGGAAGGCGTGCTGCTCGACGAGGCGCGCCAGGTGGGCGAGCGGCTGCGCCAGTTCCGCGCCATGGGGCTGGCGCTGGCGCTGGACGACTTTGGCAGCGGCCAGACGTCGCTGGCGTGCCTGCAGAAATTCGACATCGATTTTCTCAAGATCGACCGCTCGCTGGTCGGCGCCCTGGAGCACGGCGACGCGGGACTGGCCCTGTGCGAAGCCATCATCGCGCTGGCGCAGCGCCTGGGATTGAAAGTGGTGGCCGAAGGCGTGGAGACGGAGGCGCAGCGCGACCTGCTGCGCGCGGCCGGCTGCGATTACGCGCAGGGTTTCCTGTTTGCCGGCGCCTTGCCGGCCTGCCAGATGGAGCGGCTGCTGGGCGCTCAGCCCGCAGGCTGAGGCATTGCCGCCTTGCACGATGCCGGCCATGCCGCTGCGTGGCGCATAGGCGCGCCGGACATGTCGGGAAAACAGGGATGCATGCGTGCGCCGCCACCGGGCGCACGGCGGGGCAGAGGCTAGCGCAGGCCCAGCAGGGCTACCACGCGTTCGCGGCTGATGCCGACCAGGGCCGAGCTGATGGCCAGCAGCGATTCATAGCCGGGCTGGCTGGCTTTTTCCGTGAAGTTTTCCGCCAGCGCATCCATGCTGACGCTGACCTGCACCGGCTGCGCCCTGGCAACCCGTCCCGTGGCTTGCGCCAGGGCCACGCTGACGGAGCTGCGCGCCTGCTGCAGGTGCGCCAGCGCCTGCACCACTTGCTGCAAGGTGGCGCGCAAGGCTTCCACGTCGCTGGTATTCCATTCTTCCGGGGCGATGGCGGCCGGTTCCGCATCCGTGCGCACGCGGCTCATCTGGCCCGTCGGGTAGCGGATGCCGCTGCCGCGCACGGACAGGCTGTCGCGCACGCTGGCCCACGACGCTTCCGCCGTGCTGAACACCAGTTCGCCATCCTCGCCCTGCTTGACGCGGATGCCCGACGGCATCAGCGCGCGGTCGAAGCGCGCAACGATGTCATCCTGGCTCAGGCCAGGCTCGATGTTGACCGAACGCAAGGCCTGGTTGGCGCCGCCCACGGAAAACGCCAGCACTTCCTGCGGACCTTCCTGCAGGCTGGCCATGGTCAGGCCGCGGATGCTGAAATTCTGCTGTGCCGCCTGCGGGCTGGTGTAGCCGAGCTGGGCGTCGAGCGTGCCGCCCGAAGCGCTGGCGCGCTGGCGCCAGGTATTGCTGAACTGGCGCACGCGCGCCTCGACTTGCCCTTCGCGGCCCTGGCGCGCGGCCAGCTTGGCCGCCAGCTCGCTTTTCAGGGCTTGCAGCTGGCTGCTGCTGCGTTCCAGGTAGTCCAGGGTTTGCTGGGCATTGGAAATTTCGCCCTGCAACTGGTGATCCCAGTTGCTCAGGCCACGCTGCAGGCTCGCCGTCGAACTCCTCGCCGCCGGCGCTTCGCTGCGCGCGCTGGCACCGCCCTTGACGGCGGCGGACGCGTCATCGACGACGCGGGCCGTGCCGGCGCCTTTGGCGGCAACGCCGGAAGAGGAAGAGGTCTGAGCGATTTGCATGGTGGTCAGAGAAGATCAAACAGGGAAATGGTGCCCACCTTGGCGTAGGCTTTATACGTTGCTTGCATGGCGGTCTGGTAGCCCGTCAGTTCAATGGCCGCCGCGCCCATGTCGGTCTTTTTCAGGTCCAGCAGCGCAGAATTGTTCGACAGCGACACATTGGCCAGGTTGCCATCGAGCGTGGTGAGGATGTTTTGCGCGCCGCCGAAGATGGCGATCTTGCCTGAGAGCAAATCCATGCCATCATCCGTGCCATCCAGCGCCGCCACCACGTCGGCGCGCACGGCCGGGTCGTTCGGGCTGACGCCGGGCTTGCCCAGCGTGGCGATGACCTGGTCGATCTTGTTGAGCCACACTTCCAGCTTGTCCACGTCGACGTTGGCCGCCTGCGTCACGCCATTGCCCACCACCACCGTTTGCGTATCGTTGTTGCCGATATAGCTGTAGCGCGAACCGATCGCCGCGTTTTCATCGAATTTGATGGCGGGCTGGTCGGTGGCAGTGCCGGAAAACATGTAGCGGCCTTCCTGGTCCTTCAGGTTGGCCGTGTACAGCACGCTGTCGCGCATGGCGATCAGCGATTGCGTCATGGAATTGAGGTCGTCCGGCGCATTGCTGCCGTCGGCGGCCCAGACCAGCAGGTCGCGCGCCTGGCCCATGTCGGTGACCATGCTCGACAGGTAATTTTCATTTTTCAGCAGGCGCACCTTCACGGTGGCGATATTGTCCTGGTACTGGGTGACCATGGCTTGTTCGCGCGTCAGGCGCGAAATGCGCACGTTGCCGATCGGATCATCCGATGGCAGCTGGATGCGCAAGCCCGAGGACATTTGCTGGGTCAGGAAATTGATGCGTTCCTGGTTTTGCTGAAGCGAAATATTGATCAGCGATTGGTACTGGCTACTGGCGACACGCATGATCTTCTCCTTAACCCATCATTGCCAAAGTGGCATCAAACAAGGTGTTCGCCACCGAAATGACCTTCATGTTGGCCTGGTACATATTCTGGAACTCGACCAGGTTCATGGCTTCCTCGTCCTTGTTGACGCCGCTGGTGGCTTTCCAGTCGTCGATCGCCTGCGAACGCACCGTATTGGCCGTCTTCAGCAGGGACTGGTTTTGCTGGCTGTAGATGCCCAGCTTGCCGACCAGCTGCGTGTCCGCGTCGCTGATCAGGACGGAACCGACCCAGCTGACGTTGATCGGCTGGTTCTTGATATCGATCAGCTTTTGCAAGTTGCCGCTGTCGCCAGCCGCGCCCGTCAGCGACAGGGCCAGATCCTTGGCGTTGAAGCCGTCAGTGATGTTCAGCTTGCCGTTCGCGTAGACCAGCAGGGGGCCGCCAGCGGTGCCCGTCATGGTCTGTCCCAATGCCAGCTGCGCGTTGATCTTGGTCGTCAGGCTGGTGGCCAGGTCGGCGATCGACTGCTGCAGCGGTTTCAGGGTATTTTGCTCGAATTCGCCCAGGCCGCCCATCTGGCCGCCGATGGCGACCGGATCGAGGGTGTAGGTCGACTTGGCGAATTCCAGGGTCAGGGTTTGCTCGCCGGTATTCGTCATGTTGCTGCTCAGGGTGCCTGCCATGCCGCCGATGACCAGTGGCTGGCCCGATTTCAGCGAGATGTTGCGCGAGCCGTCGGGCTGGTCGAGCACCTGGATGCCCATCTGCGAGGCCAGGCCGTCGATCAGCTGGTCGCGTGCATCCATCAGCGACGACACGTTGGTGCCCGATGCCGTGGAGGTGCTGATGCGCTGGTTCAGCGCGGCGATGTTCGCCAGCGTGGTATTGGCTTGCGGCACCATGGCCGCGCGCTGTTGCTGCACCGACAATAACTGATTGCTCATGACGGTGCTGATGCTGTTGAAGCGCTGCGCCATGGCGTCGGCGGACGTGATGACCTGCTGGCGCAGCGGCGTCGACGTGGGGTCGACGGCGGAGGCGTTGAGGGCGGTGAAAAAGCCGTCGATGCCGTTGCTGATGCTCGACGCATCGTCGCCCATTACGCGCTCGAGCTGCGTCAGGTAGGGCTGGGTTTGCGACCGCGCGCCCAGGTCGGACGAGGCACGCCACATCTGCTGGCTCTTGTAGGCGTCGGCAAAGCGCAGCAGCGACGACACTTCCACGCCATTGCCGGCCGAGCGCACGCCTGCGCCCGCTCCAAGCGAGGACAACAGTACGCCTTGGCGCGTATAGCCGGCCGTCTGCAGGTTGGCGATATTCTGGCTGGCGGCGCCAAGGGCGGCCTGGGCGGCGATGCTGCCTGACAATGCATTGCTGATGATGCTCATTGGGCAATTTTCTTTCGTGAAAGGTGTGGCGCGGGCTGGCTGGCCAGCCGTGTAGCGTTGTTAGTTACAACAGGCGACGCATCAGACGGGTTTATTAAGCGCCGCTGCAATATTGTCGCTTTTGACAGCGCTTTTGGCGCCGCTGCCGGCGGCAACGGGGGCGCTGGCGGCCGGCAGCAGCTGGCGCAGGATGGCGTCGGCGATGCCGAAGGCGCGCTGGCCGGCCATCTTGTCGGCCACCAGGTTGTCGGCCATTTCCAGCATGTCGCTGTTGACGGGGTCCTTGAAGACGCTGTCTTCGCCCGCCATTTCACGCGTGCCCGAGCGCATCTGGCGCAGCATGTGCGAAATGAAGAAGGCTTCGAACTTGACGGCCGCCTCGGTGGCCTTGGCCGCGTAGCGGGGATCGGCGGGCGTGGCCGCCGCCGGAGAGCGGTCGTCGAGCGCCGAGGGCAGGGCGCTGCTGCTGTCGTTGATATTCATTCCATTCAGCTTTCAGTGTTCGTCACGATGGTCAGGGCAAGGCGCACGGCCGGCGGCAGGCAGGGCATTGCGGTCCCGGGCTGTTTGACGGGCACGTCAGATCACCACCAGTTCGCCTTCGATGGCGCCGGCCTGGTCGAGCGCCTGCAAAATGGCCATGATGTCATCGGGCGACGCGCCCAGGCTGTTGACGACGTCGATGATGGCTTGCAGCTTGGCGCCGGCCGGCCATTTGAACATATTGCCATTGCCCTGGTCGACGGAGACCTTGGACTGCGGCGTGACGGTGGTCTGGCCGCGGCCGAACGGCGCCGGCTGGCTGACGGCCGAACTTTCCGAAATGATGACCTTGAGCGAGCCGTGGGTGACGGCGGCCGCCTTCACGCGCAAGCCTTCGGCGATGACGACGGTGCCGGTGCGCGAATTGAAGACCACTTTCGGCGTATCGGCGCCCACGTCGATGCTCAACGCTTCGAGCTTGGCCATGAACGCCACGCGCTGGGTCGGGTTTTCCGGCGCCAGCACTTCCACGCTGGTGGCGTCGCTGGTGGTGGCGACGGCGCCGAAGCGGCGGTTGACGGCTTCGACGATATTGATGGCCGTCTCGAAATGCGGGTGGCGCAGGTTCAGCGTGACGGTCGGCTTGGTGGAGAAATCGCTGAGGATTTCGCGTTCGATGTTGGCGCCGTTGGGAATGCGGCCCGACGTGGGCGTGTTGACGGTGACGGACGAGCCGCTCTTGCCGGTGGCGTTCAAGCCGCCGACCACCACGTTGCCTTGCGCCAGCGCATACGTTTCATTGTCGGCCGCGCGCAGCTGCGTCAGCAGCAAGGTGCCGCCGCGCAAGCTTTTCGCATCGCCCAGCGATGACACGGTGACGTCGATGGCCTGGCCGCGGCGGTAGCCGGGAGGAAACACGGCGCTGACCATGACGGTGGCGACGTTCTTGCTTTTCGATTCGGCGCCGTCCGGCATCTTGACGCCGAACTGCTTGAGCATGTTGACCACGGACTGGCTGGAAAACTTCACCTGGGTGGTATCGCCGCTGCCGTTCAGGCCGACGACGAGGCCGTAGCCGACCAGCGGGTTGTCGCGCACGCCCTCGATGCTGACCAGGTTGCGCAGCACTTGCGCGGCGGTGGCGGGCAGGGCAAAGCCGGAGAGTGCGGCCAGCATGGCTGCCAGGGGCAGGGCGGAGCGGAATTTCATGATGTCACCTTAAAACGGCATCCATGGGCCGACGAAGAAGCGCGTCAGCCAGCCTGGTGTATTGGCTTCGGCCAGGGTGCCCTGGCCGGAATAGGCGATCTGCGCATTGGCGATGCGCAAGGAGGACACCTGGTTGTTGGAATCGATGTCGGCCGCGCGCAGGTAGCCGCGCAGGCGCACGAATTCCTCGCCCTGGTTCAGCGTCAGGGTTTTCTCGCCCTGCACGCGCAGCAAGCCGTTCGGCAGCACTTCCTGCACGATCACGGTGATGGCGCCGGACAGCGCATTTTGCTGCGTGCTGGTCGAGTCGCCGGCGAAATTGCGGTCGGCGGACAGGTCGATGCCCGTCTTGGGCAGGGTCTTGCCGAGGATATTGGCCGCCTGCACGCCGACGGACGAGCCCTTGTTGAACGAGGTGCCGGCCTTCTTGCTGGCCTGCGTGGTTTCCTGCAGCGCCACCGTGACGACGTCGCCGACGCGGAAGGCGCGGCTGTCGGAGGTCAGGGCTAGACCCGCATCGGGATTGAAGACGCCGCCGGAAATGCCGCCGCGCGCCGCGCTGCGCGGCGCCACCGGCAGCGGCGTATCGGAAAAGCTGGGCGCCACCGGCGCGGCCGGACGGCTGGCGCAACCGGCTGTCAGCACCAGCAGCAGGGCCGCCGTGGCTTTCATGGCGACTGTCATCAGCGTGCCGCTTGCGCCAGGTATTGCAGCATGTTGTCGGCGGCCGACAGCACCTTGGTATTCATTTCATAGGTGCGCTGGGCAGCGATCATGTCGACCATCTCTTCGACCACCTGCACGTTCGAGCCTTCCAGCGCGAACTGTTTCAGCTTGCCCAGGGCGCCTTCGCCGGGACGGCCTTCCGTCGGCGTGCCGCTCGATGCCGTTTCCTGGAACAGGTTTTCGCCCAGTGCCAGCAAGCCGGTCGGGTTGACAAAGCTGGACAGGTTCAGCTGGCCCAGTTCCGTGCCCGCGACGTTGCCCGGCACGGTGGCCGTGACCATGCCGTTTTCGCCGATGGTGATGGCGGTGGCATTGTTCGGCACGGTGATCTGCGGCACCAGGGGCAAGCCCTGGGCGTTGACCATCACGCCGTTTTCATTGATGCCCAGCTGGCCGGCGCGCGTGTAGGCCGCTTCGCCGTTCGGGCGCAGCACCTGCAGGAAGCCGTTGCCGGTGATGGCGACGTCGAATTCGCGGCTGGTCGTTTGCAGGCTGCCGGTGGTAAACACCTTTTGCGTGCCGACCATGTGCGTGCCGTTACCCAGCTGCACGCCCGATGGCGACAGGGTGTTGTCGGCGCGCTGCGTGCCCGGCTGCTGCTCGACCTGGTAGAACAGGTCTTCGAAGACGACGCGGTCGCGCTTGAAGCCGACCGTGTTGACGTTGGCCAGGTTATTCGCGATGGCTTGCAGTTTTGCATCTTGTGCCTGCACGCCGGTCTTGCTGATCCACATTGCTGGATTCATGTATTGCTCCTTGAATATTTAATCGCGGCCGGCTCAGGCGCCGAGAAGGCGGTTGCCCGATTCGGTCATGGAATCGCTGGCCTTGAAGATTTTCATCTGCATCTCGAAACTGCGGTTCAGGCTCATGGTGGCGACCATTTCCTCGACGGCCGAGACGTTGCTGCCTTCCAGGTGGCGGTCGCGCAGGCGTACCGCCGGGTCGGCTTGCAAGTCTTCGCCCGTGCGCGACACGATCAGGCCCGCCTCGTTCTTCGTCAGTTCGCCCGTTTCCGCGTTGACCAGCTTGAGCTTGTCGACGGTCTGCATTTGCGCAGTGCCCGGCACCTGGATGGAAATCGTGCCATCGCCGCCGATCGACAGGCTGGTGTGCTCCGGAATCGTGATCGGGCCGCCTTCGCCCAGCACGGGGCGGCCGTTGATGGTCAGCGCGCCCGTTTCATCGAGGTCCATGGCGCCGGCGCGCGTGTAGGCTTCGCCGTTCTGCCACTGCACCGCGAGAAAGCCGGGGCCCGTGATGGCCACGTCGAGCTCGCGGCCCGTTTCCTTGATGGCGCCCGTGCGCGTGCCGATGGCGCTCGACTGCGTCTGCGTCATGTGGCGGTCGTCGTAGCCATAGCCGTTTTGCAGCGGCTGGGCCGTCGACACTTCCAGGTTGGCGCGGAAGCCGCCCGTTTCGATGTTGGCCAGGTTGTTGGCGTGTACCTGCTGTGCCCGCAGGGCCCGGTCGGCCCCGCTCATGGCGGTATAAATCAGCGCATCCATTTTGCTTTACCCTTGCGTGGTGGCGATTACAGCGCTTGCATCAGCGATTGCAGCATGGCGCTCTCGGTCGAGATGACCTTCGAGTTGGCCTGGTAATTGCGCTGCGAAGTCATCAGGCCCACCAGTTCGGTGGTGATGTCGACGTTCGACTGTTCCAGCGAGCTCGTCACCAGTTTGCCGGCCATGCCCACGCCGGGACGGTCGTACATGGCGGTGCCCGACGTCGTCGAGGCAACCCAGCTGGTGTCGTTGACGGCGGTCAAGGCGCCTTCGTCGGGGAAGGTGGCCACGGCGACCACGCCGATGCTCTGTTTCTGGCCGTTCGTGTATTTCGCCACGATGGAGCCGTCATCGGCCAGTTCCACGCCCGTGTAGGTGCCCGAGGCATAGCCGTCGGCGCGGTCGGTCGAGGTGGTCGCCTCGCCGGCGAACTGGGTGGTGCCCGTGTAGTCGATGGCCACCGACATGGCCGCCGCGCCCGCTGGCGTCGGCAGGTTAGGCGTGGCGGCCGTGCCCGTGACCAGCTTGCCCGAGGTGTCGAACGTCATGCTCGTCACTGGCGTCACGTCGGCATTGTCGAAGGTGTAGTGCACGTCCACGCCGGCCGCCGTCTTGACGAAGTACTGGCCCAGCGCGTGCTTGCCGCCCAGCGAATCGTAGACCACCGATACCTTGGCGCTGTTGTAGCTGAGTTCATTGGTCTTGTCGAACGCCGGGGTTTTCACGGTCCAGTCGGACGACAGGTTGGCGGCATATGCCAGCTTGGTCGAAGCCTCGGCGGGAATCTGGCCCGTCGGGATCTTGATGTCGCCCATGGTGCCCAGGGCGGTGCTGCCTTTTACCGAGGCGTAGCCCTGCACCAGGCGGCCGTTCGAATCGACCAGCAAACCGTCATTGCTGGCCGAGAAGATGCCAACGCGGCTGTAGGTCATGGTGTTTTGCGCATCGCGCGTGACGAAATAGCCGCGGCCGTCGATGGCGGCGTCCAGCGCGCGGCCCGTGTTCAGCACGCCGCCGTTGAGCGACATGCTTTGCGTGATCGAACCGATTTCCGTGCCGGTGGCGCGCGAACCGGCGTACATGGCCGAAAAGTTGGCGCGGCTGCTCTTGTAGCCGTAGGTGCCGGCGTTGGCGATATTGTTACTGGTGCTGTTCAACTGTTGGTTGATGGACTGGATACCGGACAGGGCGATGTCGAAGCTCATGTTGACTTCCTTTGGTGAAAGACGAGATTAGTGTTCAGGAAACGAAGGTGTGGCGGATCAGGCCGTCTTGCCGTTAAAGCCAGTGATCGCGCCAGGGTTGACTTCGCCCAGGTTCGACACGCTCAAAATCATGCTGCCGCTGGACGACAGGCGCACGCTATTGAGCTTGCCTGCGATATCGACCGTCGGTTTTTCGCTGCTGCTGGTGGTGACCGTCATGGTGTAGCTGCCGGTAGGCAAGCCCAGCGCCACGGGATCGATGGTGAATGGCACCGTGCCGGCCGCCTTGGCGCCCAGTTCGATCTTGTATTCCTTGTCGTCGGCGCCCTTCAGGGTGACGGTGGTCTTGCTGCTGGTGGCGGCCAGCGCGATGCTGCCGTTGACCTTGCTCTTGTCGAGTTCTACCGTGTCGGTGTTGACCATCACTTCGGAACCCACTTGCGCGCCCAGGGCCAGCACCTGCATCGATTGCAGCACGCTGGCATTGGCGCTGGTCAGCGCCGACAGGTTCTGCATCGCTTCCGTCTGCGCCTGCTGCGTCAACTGGTTGACGAACTGGCTCGGGTCGGTCGGCGCCAGCGGATCCTGGTTCTTGATCTGCGCCACCAGCAATTTGGTGAACATGTCTTGCGTGGCATTGTTCTGCGACTTGACGGCGTTGCTGCTATTGCTGCCGCTGCTGGCATTGTTTGTAAAGAGATTGGTTTCCATGGCTTATGCTTCACCTAATTTGAGGAGCGACTGCTGCATCGACTTGATGCGGCCCAGAACTTCGACATTCGTTTCAAACGCGCGCGAGGCCGACATCATGTCGGTCATCTCGGCCACCTGATTGACGTTGGGGTAGTACACCATGCCGTCGGCATTGGCCATCGGGTGGCCCGGTTCGTAGACCTTGCGCAGCGGTTCGTCGCTCTGTACCACGTCGAGCACCTGCACGCGGCCGCCCGCGCCGCTGGCGCCGGGGCCGTCCATCACGGCGGAAAACACGGGCTTGCGCGCGCGGTAGGTTTCGCCTTCGGAACCGGCAACGGAATCGGCATTGGCCAGGTTGCTGGCGATGGTATTGAGGCGCACGGTCTGCGCCGCCATCGCCGAACCGGCGATCTTGGAAATATCCTGGAAGCTCATGCTGTTCCTTATTGTCCGGAAATGGCCTTGGACAGACCCTTCAGTTTCATGTTGACGAAGGTGAGGCTGGTCTGGAAGTCGGTGGCGTTCTGCGAGAAGGCCGCCTGTTCGACGCCGATTTCAACGGTGTTGCCGTCGCGGCTGGGGTGGAAGGGCACGCGGTACAGGGCGCTGGCGTCGTCATCGGTCGTCAGCAGGCCCGCTTCATTGTCCTGCAATTGCTGCAGGGCGCTGCCGAAGTCCATGTCCATGGCCTGGAAGCCTGGCGTGTTTTCATTGGCGATGTTGGCCGCCAGCACGCGCGTGCGGTCGGCACGCAGTGCGAGTGCATCGGCATGCACGCCAAGCGCGTCCTTGAAATTAATCCCCATGGTCATCCTTTGTATTGAATTCGATCGTGCTTTTTGCGGTTCGGGCTAGAAAATAGGTGGTGCGGAGGTAAAATCCCAGCCTGGTCATGTTGACGCATGGTAAGGTCATGCCGCTTCAGTATCTTTGATTAAGGTTAGCAATGATTCATTTCAACAGCATTACGATGATGCGAAACAAGATGCCACGTCCTCACATACTGCTTCCGGGCCTATTTTTACTGACCAGCCTATATAGTAGTGCAGGACGCGCAGAATTGCCAGCCGACAATATATTTTCGCGTGTGGAACAGTTGGCGCGCGAGCAATTGGCGCATCAGGCGGACGCTGCCGGCTTGCAGGAACCGCAGTTTCAAGTTGCCGTGGTGAAAAGCACGCGCCCCCTGCCAGCCTGCGCGGCGCCCGTCGCGCTCGAGGCGGCGGACAGCCGTTCGGCGCAGCGCATGCGCTTCGTGGCAGTGTGTCCTGGAAGCAACGGTTGGCGCTACGAGATGCTGGTGCGCGGCGCCATCACGGCGCAGGTCGCCGTCACCAGCGTGCCCGTGACGGCGAATACGCCGCTGCAGGCGGGCGACGTGACGCTGGCGCGGCGCGACGTCACGCTGCTGCCGGACAGCATTGCCGCCTTGCCCGATGCCGTGGGCCTGTCGAGCCGGCGCAGCCTGCGCGCCGGTGAAGTCTTGCGCCAGGGCCAGCTGGCGGCGCCCACCCTGATCAAGCGCGGCAGCGCCGTCAGCATCGTCGCGCGCAAGGAGCAGGTGGAAGTGAGCATGGCCGGCGAGGCCATGGACCCGGGCGCGCTGGGGCAGGTGATCCGCGTGCGCAACGCCACCAGCGGCACGGTGATACGCGCCAGGGTGGTCGATGCGGGCGTGGTGGAACCGGCCGAGATTCCCGGCCGCTAAGGCGAGGGCGGCGGCGAACTGCCGCCGCGCAGGGTGGTGCCGGCCGCGAAGCACGACCGGCAGGGACGCTACTCGGCGGCGGCCGTGCGCTGCAGGCGCGTCGCCAGCTGGGTCAGCTTGGCGGCATAGTGGGGATCGGTGGCATAGCCGCCGCGCGCCAGGCCTTGCGCGAAGGCGTGCGCGTCGCTGCCCGTGTTGAGGGCGGGGCGGTAGCGGGGATTGTCCAGCAGCACTTGCGCATAGTCGCGGAAGGCGCTGGCCTGGTCCGGGTAGCTGCGGAAACGTTCCGTCTTCTTCAGCGCCGTGCCGCTGCCTGCCTCGTACTCGGTGGTGACATTGCTGGCGACGTCGCCCTGCCATTTGCCGCCGGCCTTGATGCCGAACAGGTTGTTCGTGTCGGCGCCCGTGCCCTGGCGCAGCGGACGCTGGCCCCAGCCGGACTCCAGCGCCGCGTGGGCGGCGACGATTTCCGGCGCCACGCCCAGGCGCGCGCCCGTTTCTTCCGTCCACGGCTTGATCGAGGCAAGAAACTGCTGCTGCACTTCGCCGATCTCGCCGCCCTGGTTGATGCTGCCCAGCACATTCACGGGCTGGCTCTGCTCCAGGTAGGCGCGCCCTTGCGGGTTCAGGGTGGTGGCGCCGCCGCCGCCCTGTTCGATGAAGCGCGCCACTTCGCCCTGCACCTGCTGGAACACGCTGCCGAAGCTGGCGGTGGCCGCCGTGGCGCCGGTGGCGCGCATATTGCTTTGCACGCCCTGGGTCGCCGCCGTCGATGGCGTGGCGGCCATCGCGCGCATGGGGGAAAAATCAGCCTGGCGCATACGTATCTTCCTCGCCATGCAGCACGCGCTGCATGATGCTGTACTGTTCTGTCAATAATTCGCTGTTGCGGGAATTCAGGCGCTTGCATTCGAGCACCATCTGTTCCAGCGCGGCCCAGTCGGCCTGGGCCTTGCCGCGGGCGTCGTCCTGCAGCAGCGCAAACAGCTGCTGCATGTCGCCTTGCGGTCCCAGCAGGGCGGTGACGAGGCTGACGCGCTGGCGCCGACGCGCATCGAGCGGCTCGACGGCGGCAACCACCTGGTCGGCCAGCGCCGTCAGGTGCGCGCTCTGGTGGCGCAGGGTGGCCTGGAACTGTTCTTCCAGCAAGGCTTGCAGGGCAACATAGCCCAGCTTGTCGTCAGCCATGCCCTGCAGCACGCGGCGCACGGCTTCCTGGCGCGTGATGCCCTTGCGCGGCGCGGTCACGATTCACCGCCGTGGAAGCGCTGGATCAGGCCCGCCAGTTTCGACGGGTCGAACGGCAGCTCGCCCTTGGCCAGCGCATCGCGCAGCATGGCCACTCTTTCATGGTCGATCTCGGGCATGGCGCGCAGGGCGGCCATGGCCGGTTGCAGCACGGCCGACTGCATTTGCTCGCCGGCCGCCGAGCCGGGCGTCACCGCGCCGGCCGCGGCGTTCTCGCCGATCGCCTCGGCGGGCGCCACGGCGCCGCTGCGCACGGCAGCGCCGGTATTGCCGGAGGAGATTTTCATACGTTGTCCCTTGCCTTTAATTTGCATGCTCGTCCCGTTCTTTCCTGGCGGGCAAGCCCAGTTTGTCGCGCAGGCGCTGCAGGGTGCCGGCATCCGGTTCGCCCACTTGCAATTCCTCGCCTTGCGCTTTTTGCCCGGCCATGCCGAACATGGCGGCGATGCTGTCAGCCTGCCCACGCGTCAATATTAACAGTTCGATGCGGCGGTTGATGCCGGCGCTGGCATTTTTCACGTCCAGCGGCGCGCGGTCGGCCATGCCCACCACTTGCAGCACGCTCTCCGGATTCATGCTGCCGATCAACAGTTGCGCGCGCGCCGACATGGCCCGGTTGGCCGACAGGGTCCAGTTCGAATAGCCTTCGTAGCCGGTGTTGGCGTATTGCATCGAATCGGTGTGGCCGACGATCAGCATCTGGTTGTCCATCTGGGCAAACACGGGACCCATTTCGCGCAGCAGCTTGCGGAAGCGGTCCGTCGGCACGGCGCTGCCGCGCACGAACATGCCTTGCTTGTCCGTGTCGTGCAGCATGACGCGCAAGCCGTAGGGCGTGATCACCGATTGCAGGTTGCTTTTCAGGCCCGCTTCATCGCTGAGCTTGTCGAGCGCGCGCGACAGGGCCAGCAAGTCTTCCGGCGACTGGTAGCTGACCTTGGTCTGGTTGGGCGGCGCGGAACCGGCCTTGCCATCCTGCGCCTGCTTGCCTTCCGTGCGCGTGTCGCCCGTGCCCTTGCGGGGCATGGGGAAGCGTTCGATCAGGCTGCCGCGCGGGCCGCCTTTCTGCTCCGGCATCACGCCCTGGCCTTCGCCCTGGCGGCTGCCTGCCGACGCATCCATCATGATTTCCTTCATCGCCTGCTGCTCGCGCGCGGCCATCAGCCACAGCACGAGGAACAGCGACAGCAGGGCCAGGCAAAAGTCGGCGAACGCCACTTTCCAGGCGCCGCCATGGCCATCGTCGTCGTGCTTGCGTCCCGCACGCTTGATGATGGCCTGTTCATGTTTCTCATGCGGCTTTAGCACGGCGGCCTCCCCGGCCTTGGCCTTGCTCTTGTTCGGCGCCGCCATCTTCCAGCGCATTGATCCAGCTTTCCAGCTGGGCGAAGCTCGGCTTGATGTTCAGCTGCACCAGGCGGCGGCCCGCATCGATGGCCAGCAGGGGCGGCTTGCCCGCCACGTGCGTGACCAGCACGACCTTCACGCATTCCATGGTCGAGCCTTCCTCGCCCACCAGCTGTTTCATCATGTTGCACATCGGATCGAGCACGCCGTAGCAGAAGAAGATGCCGATGAAGGTACCGACCATGGCGGCGCCCACTTTTTCCGAAATTTCCGCCGCGTCGGCGCCGTCGGCCACGGAATTCATGGCCATCACGATGCCCAGCACGGCGGCCAGGATGCCGAAGCCGGGCATGGCTTCGGCGATCTTGTGCAGCGACTTCGACGGTTGCAGCAATTCGTCGTGGATGGCTTCCAGTTCCTGCTCCAGCACGCCTTCGAGTTCATGCGCGTTGATCTTGCCCATGGCCATCAAACGGAAATTGTCGACGATGAAGGCCAGCAGCTTCGGCTCTTCCAGCACCAGCGGGTAGCGCTGGAACAGGGCGCTTTCGCGCGGCGCCTCGACGTGCGCGTCCAGGGCCTTCAGGCCGCCGGCGGCCGTTTGCAGCAGTTCATACATCAGCAGCAGCAACTGGCGCTGGAATTCCGAACCCTGCTTCTTGTGCGTGACGATCTTGCGCATCTGGTGCAGCATTTCACCGAGTACATGCTTGGGGTTGCCCAGCACCAGGGCGCCGACGGCGGCGCCGATGATGATGATCAACTCGACCGGTTGCCAGATCGCGTGGACGGTGCCGCCCATCAGGGCGAAGCCTCCGAATACACACCCCATCACGATTAAGATACCGATAATTACCATGTCAACTGCCTTTCTGCGTCATTGTGCTGCATCAATTTGATGGGTTTTGCTGAAACTATTGCTTCATTTTCATGCGTCTTGCAGCATGGCTTTCATCTTGCCCAGGGCCGTCTTGTTCAGCTGGCAGACGCGGGCGTCGCTCAGGTCCAGCACGGCGGCAATTTCCTTATAGCTCAGTTCGAATTCGTAATACATCTGCACCACGCGCTGCTCGCGCTCGTCGAGCGCGCGCAAGGCCTGCTCCAGGCTGCGCCGCACCATCAATTGCTCTTCCGGGCTGGGCGCGCTGTCGGCCTGTCCCAGGCTTTCCTGCAGCACTTCATCGAAACTGGCGATCAGCTCGGCGTTTTCCGCCAGCTGGTACTCCTGGTACGCTTCCGGCGTCAGTTTCAGCGCGGACATGATTTCCGCTTCCTGCGGCTCGCGCCCCAGGCGGCGGGTGAGGGCGCGCACGCTGTCGCGCAGGCGGTGGCTTTCCTGCCGCACGGCGCGCGGGCGCCAGTCCTGGCGCCGCAATTCATCGAGGATGGCGCCGCGGATGCGCAGGCTGGCGTAGCTGCCGAACGACTGGTCGGGCACGCCGTAGCGGCGCAGCGCTTCAAGCAAGCCCATCAGGCCGATCTGCTCCATGTCGTCGCGGTCGATGGCGCCCGACACCTGCGAATTGAGCTGGCGCACGATGCGCTTGACGAGCGGTGCATACGCCACCAGATGTTGTTGCTCTTCAGCAACGCTGAGCACGGCCGCGCAAGCGCTGGCGGCGGCATATTCGCCGGCGCCATACGCTTCCTGGTATTGCTCTACATAGGCCACGGGGTCTCCCACTAGGTCGGCTGGCGTGATGGCGCCGGCTTATTCAATGATCAGCTTGCCGACCATGACTTCCGTGAACGGCTTTTCCATCTGTTCGCGTTCATAGCTGACATTAAAAGCCTTGTTGATCTGTTCCGCGTACTGTTCCACGGTCATGGTCTGTGCCTTGTCCATGGGAAAGCTCGACAGGGTGCTGACGGCGATCGAGCGCATCAGCGGCAAATGGTCCTTGGTCAGCTTTTCCTTTTCTTCCGTGGTGGCGATCACCAGGTCGGCCGACAGGTAGTGCGTATCCGTGTCGCCAGGGCCGCGGCGCAGCATCACGATGACCTTGTCGAGCGTGATGAACTTGCGCGCCTTCTTGCCCGTGGCGGGCGGCGGCGGGGCCTTGGCTTCGGCGGCATCGGCATGGCCGGCGACCGGCTTGGCCAGGTACCACATGGCGCCACCGGCCGCGCCGGCGGCCAGCACGGCCACCGCGACGAAGCCGCCTATCAGTTTCATTTTCATATTCATCAGGTAGTCTCTCGCTCATGCATGGCGTAAGTGGTACCGGCAGTGCTGCCGTCGGACAGGGCGCGGCCCGGTTCCGCATCGTCGTTCTGGCGACCCGGCTGACGCTGGCCGCGCGCATCGCCTTCGGCGAATGCCTGCGCGGCGGGGCTGCGCGGGGTGGCGCTGATGTTGACGGCCACGTCGGTGTACTGGCGCTGCGCCAGGTCGCTGCGCATGTTTTCGCCGATGCCCTGCAGCTGGCGCAGCACTTCCGAGTTCGACGCCGTGACGTTGACCTGCAGCGCGCCGGCCGTATGGCGGATCGAGATTTCAATGCGGCCCAGCATCGGCGGGTCGAGGCGGATCGTCGCGTGCTCGCTGTTGCGGCCCAGCTGCGTCTGCAGGCGTTCGCCCAGCGCTTCGCGCAGCGGTTCCTGCCACTGCTGGGCAGGACCGCTGAGCTTGATGGTGTCGCCGGACGGCGCCGCCGTGGCTGCATTGCCGACGGCGCCCGTCAAGCCCAGGTTGGGCGCGGCGGGCGTGACGGCGGCGGCGCGTTCACCGTCGCGTCCAACTGGCGCGGCTGTTGCCGGCGCCGTCTGGGCCAGCAC
>CAUSDR010000070.1:0-17439 GCA_963530105.1 uncultured Janthinobacterium sp. | reverse complement strand
ACTGGATGCTGGGCACCGCCGGCAAGTGGACCACCATGGGCGTTCCTTCGGATGGCTCGTATGGCATTCCTGAAGGCACCGTCTTCGGCTTCCCTGTCACCACCGACAACGGCGAGTACACGATCGTTCAAGGCCTGGAAATCGATGCATTCTCGCAAGAGCGCATCAACCTGACCCTGAAAGAATTGACCGAAGAGCGCGAAGGCGTGAAACACCTGCTGGCGTAAATCCAGTATTGGCGGCGCGGCCTGAGCGCCGCCCGCCAAGAAGGCCGCCCGCGAGATTCGCGGCGCGGCTGTTTTCTCAAGTAGTTTTTACCTGCAGAAATGCCTTAAGCATGCACCCTTCCGAGGTTTTATTCCAAGGCAAACGCCAGCCGCTGTTGCTCGCCGCTTGCGACCACTACGCCGGCTCCGAAAAGCTGATGCGTAAATCGATTGCTTTGCAACAAGAGCTTGGCCCCCTGTTCGACATCACGTTCGACTGCGAAGACGGCGCCAGCGCCGGCAATGAAGAAGCCCACGCGCACATGATCGCCGGCCTGCTGGCCAGCGACGACAACCACTTCAACCGCATCGGCGTGCGCGTGCACGACGTCGACAGCCCGTTTTTCACGCGCGACGTGGAAATCATCTGCGCCGCCGCCAACCGCCTGGCCTACATCGCCGTGCCCAAGGTGGGCGGCGTGCAGGATGCCATGCTGGCCATCGACCTGATCAACCTGCACGCGCGCCGCGCCGGCCGCGACAACCTGCCCGTGCACATCCTGATCGAGACGCACGGCGCGCTGCGCGACGCCTACGCCATCGCCGCCCTGCCCCAGGTCGAATGCCTGTCGTTCGGCATCATGGATTTCGTTTCCGCCCATTATGGCGCCATCCCCGCCGCAGCCATGCGCACGCCGGGCCAGTTCACGCACCCGCTGGTGGTGCGCGCCAAGCTGGAAGTGGCGGCCGCCTGCCATGCGCACGGCAAGGTGCCGTCGCATAACGTGACGACCGACGTGCGCGATTCGGCCGTGGTGGCCAACGATGCCCAGCGCGCGACGGCCGAGTTCGGCTACACGCGCATGTGGAGCATCCACCCGGACCAGATCAAGCCCATCATCAAGGCCTTCACGCCGCGCCTGTCCGAGGTCAATGAGGCCAGCAATATCCTGAATGAGGCGCTGCGTGCCAACTGGGGCCCGATCGCCCAAAATGGCCGCTTGCACGACCGCGCCAGCTACCGATATTATTGGACCGTTTTGCAACGCGCCAAACTGGCGGGCCTGGGCCTGCCCGAGGCGGCCGCCGCATTACTGAATCCACCTTCTTCCAGCACCACTGAAAACTGACAGGAATTACACGATGTCCATCTCCAAATTAGCAATTGCCTGCAGCGTCGCGCTGGGCGCCCTGACCCTGACACTGGCACCGGCCAGCTTTGCCGCCACGGATGCCAAGGAAGCGGCCAACCCGAAGGCGGTCAAGGCCAAGGCCAGCAAGCCGGTCAAGACCACCAAGGCAGTGAAGACCACCAAGGCCAAGGCCGCCGCCAAGGAAGCGCACCCGCTGGCCATGTCGGTCGTCGACAAGGAAGAAGCGGATGAACCGGATACCGCAGGCTCGGCCTCCACGGATTTCAATTGTGAACTTGGTAACAAAATTACCATCTACACCAATGCGACTGACGACAAACACATCGCCCTGCGCTGGAAGAAGCGCCTGCACCGCCTGAGCCGTGTTGGCACCACCACCGGCGCCAACCGCTTCGAGAACCGCTTGTATGGTCTCGTCTGGATCGGCATCCCGGCCAAGGGCATGCTGCTCGACTCCAAGCAGGGCCGCCAGCTGGCCAATGAATGCAAGGATGCGGAGCAAGCCAAGCCGGCGGCATTGGTGGAAGCCCCGCCATCGCTGGGCGTGTTGCCGGTCACCGGCGGCTGATGTGCGTAGCACGGGCCTCTTCGGGGGCTCAACCATGTTTTGCAATTTAGATAATCAATAAATAGACGATACCCAACAAGGAGAGGTCATGTCCCGCAACACTCTGAACACGCTCAAGGACTTTAATATTTCAGACAGCAAGAAGGGCAAGCTGTATTCCCTGCCTGCGCTGGAAAAAAGCCTGGGCATCAATGTCTCCCGCCTGCCAGTGTCGATTCGCATCGTGCTCGAATCGGTATTGCGCAACTGCGACGGCAAAAAAGTCACCGAAGAACACGTCAAGCAATTGGCGAGCTGGGGCCCGACCGCCGAGCGCACCGACGAGATTCCGTTCGTAGTGGCGCGCGTCGTGCTGCAGGACTTCACCGGCGTACCGCTGCTGGCCGACCTGGCCGCCATGCGCAACGTGGCCGCCAAGATGGGCATCAACGCCAAGAAGATCGAACCGTTGGTACCGGTCGACCTGGTGGTCGACCACTCGGTGACCATCGATCACTACCGCGAAAAGAAAGCGCTGGACCTGAACATGAAACTGGAATTCTCGCGTAACAACGAGCGCTACCAGTTCATGAAATGGGGCATGCAAGCCTTCGACACCTTCGGCGTCGTGCCACCAGGCTTCGGCATCGTCCACCAGGTCAACCTGGAATACCTGGCGCGCGGCGTGCACCACGCAGGCAAGAAAGCCGGCGACGTGTACTACCCTGACACCCTGGTCGGCACCGACTCGCACACCACCATGATCAACGGCATCGGCGTGGTCGGCTGGGGCGTGGGCGGCATCGAGGCGGAAGCCGGCATGCTGGGCCAGCCAGTCTACTTCCTGACGCCTGACGTCATCGGCGTCAACCTGTCGGGCGCGCTGCGCGAAGGCTGCACCGCCACCGACCTGGTCCTGACCATCACCGAACTGCTGCGCAAAGAGAAAGTCGTCGGCAAGTTCGTCGAATTCTTCGGCGAAGGCACCGAATCGCTGACCCTGACCGACCGCGCGACGATCGCCAACATGGCACCGGAATACGGCGCGACCATGGGCTTCTTCCCCGTCGACGAAGCGACCATCGATTACTTCAAGGGCACCGGCCGCAGCAAGGCTGAAATCGCCGCGTTCGAAGGCTACTTCAAGGCGCAAAACCTGTTCGGCGTGCCAAAAGCCGGCGACATCGACTACACCCGCGTGGTGGAACTGAACCTGGCGTCCGTCGCTCCGTCGCTGGCCGGCCCGAAACGCCCGCAAGACCGTATCGAAATCGGCAACGTCAAGGCCAACTTCGCCGAACTGTTCGCCAAGCCAACCACGGAAAACGGTTTCAACAAGAACCCGGCCGACCTCGCTGCCGTGTATGAAACGACGAACGGCGTGAAAGTGTCGAACGGCGACGTGCTGATCGCCGCGATCACCTCGTGCACCAACACCTCGAACCCGAGCGTGATGCTGGCTGCCGGCCTGCTGGCCAAGAAAGCCGTCGAAGCGGGCCTGAAAGTGGCACCGCACATCAAGACCTCGCTGGCCCCCGGCTCGCGCGTCGTCACCGAGTACCTGACGGCCGCCGGCCTGCTGCCGTACCTGGAAAAACTGGGCTTCGGCGTCACCGCCTACGGCTGCACCACCTGTATCGGCAATGCCGGCGACCTGACGCCGGAACTGAACGCCGCCATCGCCACGCACGACATCGTCGCGTCGGCCGTGCTGTCGGGCAACCGTAACTTCGAAGCGCGCATTCACCCGAACATCCGCTCGAACTTCCTGGCCTCGCCACCGCTGGTCGTCGCTTACGCCATCGCCGGCAACATGACGCGCGACCTGATGACGGAACCAGTCGGCAAGGGCAAGGGCGGCAAGGACATCTACCTGGGCGACATCTGGCCAAGCTCGGCCGAAGTGTCGGCCATGATGAAGTTCGCCATGAACGCCAAGGTGTTCAAGGATAACTACGCGGACGTCAAGGGCGCGCCAGGCAAGCTGTGGGAAAAAGTCACCACCGTCTCCGGTCAAGTCTACAACTGGCCGAAATCGACCTACATCGCGGAACCACCGTTCTTCGACAACTTCTCGATGACGCCAGCGGCAGTGGCCACCGGCATCGAAGGCGCGCGCGCCCTGGGCGTGTTCGGCGATTCCATCACCACCGACCACATCTCGCCAGCCGGCTCGATCCAGGAAAACGGTCCTGCAGGCAAATGGCTGAAGGAAAACGGCGTCCTGAAAGCGGACTTCAACTCCTACGGCTCGCGTCGCGGCAACCATGAAATCATGATGCGCGGCACCTTCGCCAACGTGCGCATCAAGAACCGCATGATCCCTGCCAAGGCAGACGGTTCGGCGGTCGAAGGCGGCATCACTATTCACCAGCCTTCCGGTGAAGAAATGTCGATCTACGACGCGGCAATGAAATATGTTGCCGAAGGCACGCCAACCATGGTCTTCGGCGGCGAAGAGTACGGCACCGGCTCGTCGCGCGACTGGGCGGCAAAAGGTACGCAGCTGCTGGGCGTGAAGGCCGTGATCACCCGTTCGTTCGAGCGTATCCACCGCTCCAACCTGGTGGGCATGGGCGTGCTGCCGCTGCAATTCATCGGCGACGACAGCGTGCAGACGCTGGGCATCACCGGCAAGGAAACCTTCGACCTGAAAGGCCTCGAAGGCGAGATCAAGCCGCAGCAACTGGCCACCCTGGTGATCCACCGCGCCGACGGCAGCAGCCAGGAAGTGAAAGTGCTGCTGCGCATCGATACGCCAATCGAAGTCGATTACTACAAACACGGCGGCATTCTGCCATTCGTGCTGCGTCAACTGCTGGCCGAGTAATCGTCCCAGCCGTGATGTAAGATAAAAGCGCCGGTTTCGACCGGCGCTTTTTTTCGTCCGTACCTGCCGTTTTTACTTGAAATTGCGACTATCGGCATGATCTACAGCCAGCTTACGTATTGCGTGTGGCCGAATCCTCTACAATACGGTTATAAGGGTTTATCATTGTTTGACTGATCCATTTTTTCCACTTTCCGAGACTCTTATCCCGCTATGCGTCGTCCTTCCAAAGATTCATCCCATAAACTGACTGCCGACAGCCAGCGCCTGGTCACCTTTGCCCAGGCGATCGTACAGGCAGCCAGCCGTCTCGAAGAGCGGTCCTGGGAACACAGCCTGGATACGCAGCTCCAGAAATTACTCAAAACCGGCCACCAGGACACCATCGACAACACCCTGGGCAGCCTGTTCAAGGAAGACTTGAACGCCTACGACGTGCTGATGGACTGCGTTGAAGCCGTCAGCGAATCGACGGTCATCACGCATGAAGACGTGCGCTACGACGCCCTGCTGGTCGCCGTGCCCATCCTCGCGTGGACGCGCTTCTCCATCGCCTCCGGCCCCATGGCCGGCGATGCGCACGGCGTCCTGTCGGCGCACTTTGCCGCCCACCTGCTGGCCGACGGCACGAAGATGGCCATGGCGCCGACCCTGTATTCGATCGACCAGTTGCCGCGCAGCCATGTCGAGACCTATGCCAAGACGCAGAAGCTGGCGCAAGCCGCGCTGAAGGGCACGGCCGTCAAGCCGTCCGCCAAGGAAGCGGAAACGGCGCCCTTCCTGGCCGACACGCGCTACCTGCTGGTGGCCGTGGTGGCGCCCGCCGGCGCGCCGCTGTTCCGCTGGCAAACGCCGGCCAGCCAGCTCGACTTCATCGCCGAGCGCAGCGCCGCCTTGGAACAATGGCGCGCGCAAGCGACGCCGACCATCGGGCGCCTGCTGCCCGGCTGCGGCCTGGAACTGCTGCTGCCGGAAGCGTACTACGTGGCTTGCCGCGAAGCCGACAAGCTGATACGCCCCGTCTCCGTGCGCGCCGCCGTGCACTACCTGACGCATACGCTGGCCATCGAGCCATCGGAACTGCGCGCCGTGATCGCCGGCTTCGGCGAGGAATCGGCGGACGGCCAGGTGGATGAATACCGCATCGCCTTCACCCTGCGCCAGGCGCCGGAAGTGATCTACGGCATCGTCTGGCCTTTGTATGGCCAGGAAGACGAGGATGGCACGCCGATCGAAGGCCTGATCCAGGTCGGCATCGCCGCGCTGGACAAGCAAAAGACGCCTGTGGATGAAATCATAGAGCACCTGAACGCCGCCGGCGTGACGCAGATCAAGCGCCACGCGGAGCGTTTTGTCGGCGAGTACTGCGACGACTGCGGCGCGCCCCTGTTTGCCGACCCCGTTGGCGAGCTGGCGCATGCGGAAATGCCCGAGGATACGCCACAGGGTACCGAGCATTTCCATTGATGCTGTAACGGCGTTGTCGGATTACGCGCTGCGCGCTAATCCGACCTGTGCTGCTACGGTACGGGTAGGGGCCGTAGGTCGGATTAGCCGGTACGGCGTAATCCGACAACACCCCTGATGCAAAAAAAGGCGAAACCGAGGTTTCGCCTTTTTCATTTCAACAAGCTTTTTGACGCTCCGTCACCACTGTGAAAACGGGTGGCGGATCAGGTTGGCGTTGTAATAGCGCGCATCGCCCGATACTTCCGCGCCGATCCAGTCCGGCTTCTCGAATGGCTGGTCTTCCGACGCCAGTTCAATCTCGGCCACCACCAGGCCCGCATTGGCGCCGAGGAACTCGTCGACTTCCCACACCATGCCCGCGTGCTCGATGCGGTAGCGGTATTTTTCGATCAGCGGCTGCTCGCACAGGCCGTCGAGCAGTTCGGCCGCATCGGCCAGCGGAATCGGATACTCCCACTCGCCGCGCGTGGCGCCCACGTTGGCGCCCTTGATGGTCAGCATCGCCTGTTCGCCTTCGATGCGCACGCGCACCACGCGCTCGCGCGCCGACGACAGATAGCCCTGGCGCAGCAGCACCGGCTGGCCCAGGGTCCGCCAGGCGTCGCCGGCCAGCAGGAATTTACGCTCGATCTCGATACCCATGAACAACGCCGTTCAATCCAGCGACAGCAAGATAGGCTGCAGCATGGCCGCGCCCAGGGCCGCGCTGCGCGCGCCGTTCCAGCCGACGGCCGGATCGGGCAAGTCCGCGTTTTCCTTGAACGGCATTTCCAGGGTCAGCGCCAGGCAACCGAAGTGGTGGCCCACGTATTTCGAGGCCAGGGTCAGCATGTCCGACTTGTACTTGCTGGCCGCATAACCGAACTTGTCCTGGAAATCGGGGCTGGCCTGCTTGTAGCGCTCGATGAAGGCTTTCTGGTGCGCCGCTTGCGCCGGCGTGAAGTTTTCCAGCATTTCATTGCCGGCCACAAAGTTATAAGGCAGCGCTTCGTCGCCGTGGATGTCGAAGAACATGTCGACGCCCGTCTCGTGGATCTTGTTTTTCACGCACAGCACTTCCGGACTGGACTCCAGCGACGGCGTCATCCATTCGCGGTTCAGGTTGGCGCCAGCCGCGTTCGTGCGCAGGTTGCCGCGGATGGAGCCGTCCGGATTCATGTTTGGCACGATGTGGAACACGGCGCGCTGCAGCAGTTTGCGCGCGATCGGGTTGGCATCGTCCAGCAGGGAGTCGATGAGGCCTTCGACGAACCACTCGGCCATCGATTCGCCCGGATGCTGGCGCGCGATGACCCAGATCTTCTTTTCCGCTTGCGGGTTGCCGATGGTAATCATGTTCATGTCGCGGCCATCGACGCTGCTGCCCAGGTCGGACACGCGCGCCAGCGGATGCTCGGCCACTTCACCGAGCAGGCGCAGGTGGCGTTCCCACGAATATGGCTCGAAATAGGCGTAGTACACGCTGTCGAGTTCCGGCGTATGCGAAATGGTCATGACCTGGCCATCGAACGAGGTTGGCACGCGGAACCAGTTTTCGCTGTCGTAGCTGGCCACGGCCTGGTAGTCTTCATAGCCGGCCGGATAGGTGGCCTGGCCCGCGTTCAGGAAGCGCATGGTGCATGCCTGGCCGCGCGCGCCCTGCAGGCGGAAGTGGAACCACTGGTGAATGTCGGCGTGGCTATCCTTGCGCAGGTTCAGGTCGATGGCAGCGGCGCTGCTGGCGCTCACCACGTCGATGGCCCCCGAATCGAAGTTCTGGCTGATTTTAATGGTCATGTGAAGATCCCGTCCAAAAGTAAGTGTGCCGGCGCGGCCTCGTGGGCTTGCGCCGTTATGCTAAACGCAGTGTAAGCTATCCCGCTATTTTCCGCCCTTTGCCCCTTTTCGCATAGTCTGGCATGCCGTTTCGCGCACCAATCCGGGGCATCGATGGAAAAGCGCCGGGCAAAAGCGCGAAAAATCGGCCAGCTGTCGCATCTACCGGACAAAAATCTGATTTGTAACAATGCCAGACACATTGGCAACGCAAGGCAGCCCTATAATTCTTTCTTTCATAGAGTCGCCAGGAAAGAGTCGTGGACAAGAAGTTAACTAATATCCAGGAAAGAAAGTTACGCGAGGCTCAGGCGCGGCGCGAGCACATCATCGACGTCGTCAAGGATCTCATCAAAAAGGGTGGCGCGCGCGCCGTGTCCATCCGCAAGGTGGCCGAAGCGGCCGGATTTTCCACCACCGTCGTGTATGCGCTGTTCCGCGACAAGGCCACCCTGATCGCGCAAGCCATGGACAAGGATTTGCTGGAACTGGTGCGCGCCATGCGCGATGCCTGCGCCGCCAGCGACGATCCCTGGGAACGCATCCGCCTGATCGGCCGCGCCTACATCGAATACGGCTTCCAGCATCCCGACGAGTATTCGCTGATCTTCATGGAACTGCGCCCGCACGCGGAAATCGACGCCGTCGAAGTCGAGCACGGCAATGTCGAGCAGGACCCGTATGCCTATGCCCTGCACCTGTTCGGCGAACTGGCGCAAACGGGCAGTGTTCGCGACGACGAGACCTCGCTGCACGCGATGACGCAGATTTTCTGGCAATCGCTGCACGGCCTCGTCTCGCTGCGCATCGTCATGGACGCGGGCGACCCATGGACGCCGCACCTGGCAATGCACCAGCACATCGACGACCTGCTGGCCGTTGTCACGGCAGGCATCCGCCTGCACTTTGCGCCGGCTTCCTGACATTTGATCCGGCGCAAACCGTCCCGACAGAAAAAGCGGACAGTGGAGTGCAGCCGCCTGCGCTGGTGCAGCGCGGCTGGCGCGAAGGAGCGTGAGATGAACGAAGCCTATGCCACGGACCGGCTTGACAAACAGCAAAGCGCGCACAATGCTGTCCGTATGGAAGCGCGGCTGACAAAACTGGAAACGGACCGGGAGCACGACCGGCAATGGTTCAAGACCCTGGAACAGCACCTGGGCGATGGCCTCGACAATGTACGCACGGAGCTGCGCGGCGAATCGCAGCTGCTGCGCGCCGACCTGACGCAGTTTCGTGGCGACTTGCGCGGCGACTGCCACGCCTTGCGCACGGAACTGGGCGACATCCGCAAGCACATGCACACCCACTTCCTGTGGTTCATGGGCATACAGGCTACCACCACGTTTGCCCTGCTGGGCCTGGGCGCCAAGGCGCTGCATATGTACTAAGCAATAAAAAAGGCAGGCGCGGTCCTGCACCGCCCTGTCCGTCCTGCCTCTCTTTGTGCTGACGCGCGCTTACTGTGCTGCCAGCATGCTCTGCGTTTCCTGGTAGCGCGTGTGCCACGCCAGCGCCTCTTGCAGGATGTGCGGCGTGTGGCCGCCGCGCTGGCAAGCCGCATCGAAATAGGCGCGCAATTGCGCACGGTAATCGGGATGCGTGCAGCGCTCGATGATCAAGGGCGCACGTTCGCGCGGCGCCAGGCCGCGCAAGTCGGCATAGCCCCATTCCGTCACCAGCACGTCGACGTCGTGCTCCGTATGGTCCACGTGCGACACCATCGGCACGACGCTGGAAATGCGCCCGCCCTTGGCCGCCGATTTCGACACGAACATCGACACTTGCCCGTTGCGCGCGAAGTCCCCCGAGCCGCCGATGCCGTTCATCATGTGCGTGCCGCACACGTGCGTGGAATTGACGTTGCCGTAGATATCGAATTCCAGCGCCGTGTTCAGCGCGATGATGCCCAGGCGGCGCACGATTTCCGGGTGATTGCTGATCTCTTGCGGGCGCAGCACGATCTTCGAGCGGTAATGGTCGATATTGTCCATCAGCTTCTGGTGCACGGGAGCCGACAGCGTGATCGACGACGCCGAGGCGAACGCCAGCTGGCCCGAGTCGAGCAGCTCGATGGCGCTGTCCTGCAGCACTTCCGAATACATGGTCATGTTGCGGAAAGGCGAGCCGATCAGGCCATGCAGCACGGCATTGGCGATGGTGCCGATGCCCGCCTGCAAGGGCAGCAATTCCGGGCCCATGCGGCCGGCCGCCACTTCGCCTTCCAGGAAGGCGATCACGTGGCCGGCGATGGCTTGCGTTTCTTCATCGGGCGGCAAGGCGTTCGACGGGCTGTCGGGGCTGTCCGTGATGACGATGGCGGCGATGCGGGCCGGGTCGATGGCGATGGCCGTGCTGCCCAGGCGCTGGTCCACGCGCGTGAGCGGGATCGGTTCGCGGCCCGGCAAGGATTGTGGAATATAAATGTCGTGCAAGCCTTCCAGCGCCAGCGGCGTGGACAGGTTGATTTCGATGATGACTTGCGTGGCTTGCTGGGCGAACGCGGCGGAGTTGCCCACCGACATGGTCGGAATGATGGCGCCGGCGGCCGTGATGGCAGTGGCTTCGATGACGGCGATATCGACGGCGGCCAGGTTGCCGGAGCGCAGCTGTTCGGCCGTTTCCGACAGATGCTGGTCGATGAACATGACCTCGCCATTGTTGATCTTGCCACGCAACACCGGGTCGACCTGGAACGGCATGCGGCGCGCCAGCACGCCCGCTTCGGCCATCAGGCCGTCGCTGCCGTTGCCCAGCGATGCGCCCGTGATCAGGGTCAGGCTGAGCGGATCTTGCAGTGCGCGCTCGGCCAATGCGCGCGGCAGGGCCTTGGCGTCGCCGGCGCGGGTAAAGCCGCTCATGCCGACACGCATGCCGTTGTGGAATAATTTGGCGGCCTCGGTGGCGCTCATGATTTTACTGAGCAAGCCTGGGTGGCGGATACGGTCCTCGTACATCTGATGCTCCTGATCTTCTTCATATTCTCAAACTGGATGGCTGTCATACACCAGCCCCATAAGTGGATTCAGTATAAAATCCTGCTTACATGCATGGCATGAATTAATTTCGCCACATCCAGTCGATATTTTCATGCCTTGCCATCGCCGAGCACCCTCTTGGATATCCGTTCCCTGCGTTATTTCGTGGAAACCGTGCGCCTGTCGAGCTTTACGCAGGCGGCCGAATCGCTGCACCTGACCCAGTCCACCATCAGCAAGATGGTGCGCCAGCTGGAAGACGAAGTGGGCGCCCAGCTGCTGGTGCGCGACGGGCGCAAGCTGACCCTGACGGACACGGGACGCATCGTCTACCAGCACGGCCAGGAAATGCTGGCCAACATGCGCCAGCTGACCCTGGAAGTGCGCGATACGCAGACCCTGCAGCGCGGCAGCCTGGCGGTCGGCATCCCGCCCATGATCAATGTGCTGTTTACGCCCGTATTAAAGGCGTTTCGCGCGCGCTATCCGCACATCAGCCTGACCCTGCAGGAAGACACGGGCCAGCAGATCGAGCGCAAGGTGGCGGCCGGCGAGCTGGAAATCGGCATGACGGTGCTGCCGGCCGACCCGGAGCTGGACCTCGTCGCCGTGCCCATCGCCAGCTACCCGATCTGGGCCCTGGCCGAGCCGGGCACCTTCCAGAAGCACCGCACCACCTTGCCGTTCAAGGCGCTGGCCGACTTGCCGCTGGTACTGTTAAAGGATGATTTCGCCCTCACGCGCAGCCTGCGCCAGCATTTCGCGCAGGCCGGGTTCACGCCGACGGTCGCCGCGCAGAGCGGACAATGGGACTGGCTGGTGGCGATGGCCTCGGCGGGCCTGGGCGTGGCCCTGCTGCCGGAGCCGTTCATCCACCGCCTGGCCGGCGCGCCGCTGGAAACGGTGCGTATCGTCGAGCCGGCAGTGGCGTGGCAGGTGGCGCACATCTGGAGCGGGCGCTATCTGTCGCACGCGGCGCGCGCCTGGCTGGAGGTGTGCCAGGATGTGCTGGGCACGAAGTTCGGGCATTGACGCAAAAAAGGGTGGCCGAAGCCACCCTTTCTTACTTGCCGAACCACGCCGTGCTTATTTGGCGTCGTCGTTGTACATGCTGGCGAACTTCCAGCCGAAGTACAGGATGAAGGTGTAGCACAGGGCCGGCACCAGGAACGACATCTGCAGATTGATGTGGTCGGCCAGGAAGCCCTGGATGAATGGCACGATGGCGCCGCCGACGATGGCCATGCACAGGATGCCCGAACCCTGGCCCGTTTGCGCGCCCAGCTTGTTCAGCGCCATGCTGAAGATGGTGGGAAACATGATGGAGTTGAACAGGCCGACGGCGATCAGCGCCCACATGGCGGTATGGCCACTGGAGAACACGGCGACGAGGATCAGCGCGATGACGACGGCGGCGTTGAAGGCCAGCGTCTTGCCCGGGCTGACATAGCGCATCACGGCAAAGCCGACGAAGCGGCCCAGCATGGCGCCGCCCCAGTAATAGCTGACGAAATACGCGGCATCGGCGTGGCTGAGGCCAGCGATATGGCTCTCGCCCAGGAAGTTGATCAGGAAACTGCCGATGCTGACTTCGCCGCCCACGTACAGGAAGATGGCCAGCGCGCCCAGCACCAGGTGGCGGTGCGACCAGATCGATACTTTATTGCCGTCCTGCGCCAGGCTGGCGGCGTCGTCCGCATGCGAAATCTTCGGCAGCTTGGCCAGCGCGAACAGCACGGCCAGGATCGCCAGGGTGGCGGCCAGCACCAGGTACGGGCCTTGCACGGCGGCCGCTTCCTTGGCGCGGTAGGCCAGCTGCTCGGCGGCCGGCAGCAGGTCGAACTGCTGCACCGTCAGGACCGTGCCCGACAGGATCAGCATGCCGCCCAGCGCGGGCGCCACCGTAGTGCCCAGCGCATTGAACGCCTGCGTCAGGGTCAGCCGGCTCGACGCCGTCTGCGGGTCGCCCAGCTCCGTCACGTACGGGTTGGCGGCCACCTGCAGCACGGTGATGCCGGCCGCCAGAATGAAGAAGGACAGCAGGAACAGCGCGTAGCTGCCAGTGGAGGCGGGATAGAACATGGCGCAGCCGGCGGCGGCGATCAGCAGGCCCGCGACGACGCCGCGCTGGTAGCCGATGCGCTTGATCAGCATGCCGGCCGGCAGCGAGACGATGGCATAGGCGCCAAAGAAGCAGAACTGCACCAGCATCGCCTGCACATACGTGAGCGTGTAGATCGAGCGCAGATGGGGAATCAGCACATCATTGAGCGAGGTCAGCAACCCCCACATGAAAAACAGCACCGTGACAATGATCAGGGCGCCCGTATTGTTTTGCGTGCCGGCCCGTGCGGACGATGCGCCCTGGCCTTGCTTTACGTATTCCATACCTTCTCCATTTTTCAAATCCAAGTTTTGTCTTGCCAGGCATGGAAGCGATTCCATCGAGGCAGCACCGGGACGCACCAGAAAAGACGCCAGACATCAACGCAGGCTATGACTGCCATCAGGAATACAGGGCAAGCATGGCGCAATTCTCGGGCGGCAGGCGCACGGCCGGGCATTTCTTGCCGGAACTTTGTTTTATATGCACAGCTCGCCTGCGGGCTGCGTCTGAAAACAACATCCAGGCAAAAACAGTCTTGTAGTAAAACTACGATACTGCGCCCGCATTATGCCCGAAAGCCCCGCAATGCGCAGCTTTCCCGCCTGTTATTTAAAAAATGAATAGCTGACATTTGAAATCAAAAGTAGCCTTATATCTTGGGATTGGTATACTTATGTTGCAGTGCAGCACATCGCGGCACGCCACTCACAGGAGTTTGCCATGCCTACCACCTTTACCTATCACACCACGCAAAACAACAATATCGTCGCCACCGTGCTGCACGCCGCCAAACGCCTGGGCGCCTGGCTGAACCAGAGTGCCGACCATCGCGAACGCGCTTATGAAGAAGCGTACCTGGCCGAGTCGACCGACCGCTACGACCTGGAATACCGCATGCGCGAACTGGCGCGCGCCAATCCGCAGCCAAGCTGGATGAGCGGGCTGAGCCGTTAATGATTGTCGACTAATGATTGTTGAGTAACACGTAGCCAGCAACACTAGCAGCACCAGCAAGTCCACTGCAACACCATCGCCCGTCCCATCCTGCTCGCCCCGCGCTTGAGCACAGGATGGGCCATGCCGGCACATGCGCGCTGCCGGCATGCCACGGGATAGCGGCACCATGCTGCGGTGCGTCAGCGCATTTTCGGACGCATTTAGCGACGGCTTGCACGTTTCCCTGCCATTTCATCTAGTTTTACTACGTACTTCTACGGACGCATCCCCAGTGCCGTCCCGCCGCCCACCCTGCCCGCCGCGTGGCAAGGTCAGTGCGCCTACTCGTCTTGCCCGCGCGCATCGAGCATGTCGGCCAGGCTGCGCGGCGCCGGTGTCAATGGCGCGCGGTGCTGCGTCCAGCCCAGCTGCTTGCCCGGCGTGAGCCGGCGCAACCGCGTGGCAAGCCAGCGGAACAGCCGGTAGCTGGCGGGGCGGGCAAAGGCGCCGCTCCAGAAGCGCCACACCAGGCGCTCGCCGCGGCTGAATTTGGCGCCCTGCCCGCGCAGCGGATGCGCCACCGCCTCATCCGGATGGCGGTTCGCCTCCGTGCGCAGGCGCACCAGCAATTGCGGGATCGGGATGCGCACGGGACACACTTCGCCGCAGGCGCCGCACAGGCTCGATGCGGTGGCCAGGTCCGCCGTCGCGTCCAGTCCCAGCAAGTGGGGCGAGATGAGCTTGCCGATCGGGCCCGGATACGTGGTGCCATAGGCATGGCCGCCGATGCGCGTGTAGACGGGACAGTGGTTCATGCAGGCGCCGCAGCGGATGCATTGCAGGGTGGCGCGCAACTGCTCGTCCGCATAAGCCTGGCTGCGGCCGTTATCGAGCAAGACCAGGTGCACTGCGCGCGGGCCATCCTTTTCGCCGGCGCGGCGCGGGCCGGAAATCAGGTTGAAATACGTGGTGACGGCTTGCCCCGTGGCCGAGCGCGTCAGCAGGCTGGCCAGCGGCACGATATGCTCGAGTTTCGCCACCACCTTTTCCATGCCCATGATGGCGATGTGCACCTCCGGCACGGACGTCGTCAGGCGGCCGTTTCCCTCGTTCTCCACCAGCCACAGGGTGCCCGTGTCGGCCGCCGCGAAGTTCACGCCGGACAGGCCGATGTCGGCCTCGAGGAAAGCCTGGCGCAAGGCGCGCCGGCCCGTCTGGATCAGGCTGTCGACGTCTTCCGTGTAGGGCGCGCCGGGAATGTGCTCGGCGAACAGGCCGGCGATGTCCGCCTTCGTCTTGTGAATCGCTGGCATGACGATGTGCGACGGCTTTTCGCCGGCCAGCTGCACGATGTATTCGCCCATGTCCGATTCCAGGCAGGCCATGCCGCGCGCTTCCAGGTAGTGATTGAGCTCGATTTCCTCGCTGGCCATCGACTTGCCCTTGATAAAGCGCGTCACCGCCGCCTGTTCAGCGATGGCGTGGATGATGGCGTTGGCCTGCGCGCCATCCTCGGCCCAGTGCACCTGCACGCCGGCCGCCGTCAGCCGCTCTTCCAGCTGCGCCAGCAGGTCGGGCAGGCGCGCCAGCGCGTGCTGGCGCACGGCTTCGCCCAGGTCGCGCAGGCGTTCGAGCTCGTCGCCGTCGGGAAATTGCGCCGTGCGCTTGTCCTGCAAAAAATCCATGGCGCCGCGAAAGCTGCGGCGCAGCTTCGGGTCGTCCAGCGCGGCGCGGGCGCGCGCATGGAAGTCGGCCGGCGGCACGAATTGCATGGCCTGGGTCTTCATGGCAGGCCTCCTTCCGGCGCCAGGTCGTCGACGATGATCACCCACAGCCAGCGCGGGCCATGCGCGCCATATGCCAGGGTTTGCTGGATATCCGACGTTTTCGACGGCCCGGAGACGAGCACCAGGTTCGACGGCATGCCGTCGGCCCAGCGCTCGGCGCGCGCCGCCGCATGCAGGTCGGCGTGCACGCTGCTGGCATACACGAGGGCGATGTGCAGCGGCGGCGCCAGCGACACCGTGCGCGGCGTGGCCGCATCGGGCGCGAGGATGAGCGTGCCGGTGGCGGCGATGCCGGAGCGGGCGAGCGTGAAACCCGCATCGACCGTATCGAACAATTCGCCCTTCCACTGCGCCAGCGGACGGTCGAAAGACAGCGTCTCCACCGTCGCCGGCAGGGCGGCGCGCAGGGCGCGTCCTTCCGCGCCGGCCGTATCGAGCAGCAGGCGGCGCACTTGCCCGCTTTCCAGGCGCCGCGCCAGCAAGGCGGGCCAGGCATCCGCCTTGACGCAATCGACATCCGCATGCGCGGCGCGCAGGGCCGCCTGCATGGCGTCGATGCGCTGGCGCGGTGTCAGCGGCGCCAGCGCGCGGCGCGCCGCGTAATGCCCGTCGATGGCGCTGTCGATGCTGGAAACATCACCGGCGGTAGCGGGAGCGGCCGCGCGCAGGCGCCCCAGCATGCGTTCGCGCGCGGTCAGGGCGGCGCTCATGCCGCGCCTCCCGTGCGGCGCCACAAAAAGCTGGCCAGGTGCTCGACTGGCAGCGGCGCGCCCTGGCGCTGCGCTGCGTGGCCGATATTGAGCAGGCAGCCGCAGTCGGCCGAGACGAGCCGGTCGCAGCCCGTGGCGCAGGCCGAGGCGATCTTGTCGGCCACCATGGCGCCGGAAATATCGGGGTGCTTCAATGAAAACGTGCCGCCGAAGCCGCAGCATTCCGCTTCGCGCTGGTGCTCGATGCGCGTCACGCCGGGCAAGGCGTCGAGCAGCGCCACGCCGTGCCCGCGCGTCCCCATCTCGCGGCGCGCGCCGCACGAGGTATGCAGCACCACGCTTTCGTCGGGCTGGCCGGCAACGCTGGCGGCGCCGAAGTCGCGCCCCAGCACGCAGACGAGAAATTCGCTCAGTTCATACACGCGCCCGGCCAGTTCATGCGCCTTCGGGCCAGCGACGGGGTCGTCCTGGAACAGCTGCGGCCAGTGGTGGCGCAGCATGCCGGCGCAGGAACCGGACGGCACGATCACGGGCCAGGGCTGCGCGAACAGGTCCAGCTGGGCGCGCGCCACGGCACGCGCCTGCCGCGGGTTGCCGCTGCTGTAGGCGGGCTGGCCGCAGCAGCTCTGGCCGCGCGGATAGTGCACGCGCACGCCTTCGCGCTCCAGCAGGCGTACGGCGTCGAGGCCCGCCTGCGGCACGAACAGGTCGACCAGGCAGGTGGCGAACAGATAGACTTCCGGTGGCGGTGGCGGATACTGGCGTGGCTGCATGAGGGTCTCCCGGGCGCCGGCGGAGCGCTGGCGCCGCTGTCTGTTGTGGTGAATGGCTGCTTGACGCATAATTCCAGTTTCCGGCCCGCGCGACAAATTGCCCGGACCACTTTCACACCACAGCAT
>CAUSDR010000069.1:0-17736 GCA_963530105.1 uncultured Janthinobacterium sp. | reverse complement strand
TGCCACGGGGCGGCCGTGGGGGCATCCGTGCGCTGGGGCGCGGGCTTCACCGGAAGGGGGCGGGCGCTAAACAAACCCCCAACCCAACCATGGGGGGGGGACCCACGGGGGCGCACCCCGGCCCTTATGCCTTGCGGGTTTGCAGTTCCCTCACGAATTCGGCACTTCCCACCACCCCATTGCCACGGCTGGCGACACGCAAGGCCTGGCGCTGCACTGCCTCATCGGCATGAAATAAGGCAGCATAGGCTTGCTGCCGCTCACCTTCATCCTTACCCATGCTCAGATAAAGTGGATGTGGCTGTACCAGGACATCCTCGCGCCCCTCGGCATTGCACCGATAGCTGGACCAGCGGTAATGACCTGGATAGCGCACCATGCCGGCACGTACGGGATTGAGTTCAATGTAACGCTGGCATACCAGCAGATAGGTCGTATCCTGCACGACACAGGACTTGTAGCGCCCGTCCCATAGCGGCCCGGTACGGCGGTGGTGCCAGTTGATGTAATGCGCATACTCTTGACCCAACGCTTTCATCAGGCGCGAGACAGCCCGGAGACTATCCGCAGAAAGCAGCAAATGCACATGATTCGTCATCAGCACATAGGCATGCAGCGCGCAGCCTTGCGCACGGGAGTGCCGTTGCAATTGCTGCAAATACCAAAGAAAATCAGCCGGCTCAAAGAAGCAGACTTGCCTGTCCGCCCCGCGCTGCACCACATGCAAGGGCATGCCAGGCAGAAACAGACGCGGGACGCGGGCCATGTGCACTCTCCAGCCAAGGAAAGCTCCAGCGTGGCAGGAAATGTCGCTGCCCGCCCTGCGTCAACGCAAGCCTACCCCTCCCCCGGCGCCGGATACGTCACTTCCAGCAATTCCAGCTCCTGCGCGCCCTGCGGCGTGTTGAGGGTGATCAAGTCGCCTTCGCGCGCCTTGGTGATGGTGCGGGCCATGGGCGAGATCCAGCTGATCTTGCCGTTCAGCGGGTCGAATTCGTCGATGCCGACGATGGTGATCGTGTGCGTTTCGCCGTCTTGCGTGCGGTATTTGACGGTGGCGCCGAAGAAGACCTGGTCGCTGCCGTGGTGCACGCTGGGGTCGACGATGGCGGCCAGGTCCATGCGTTTCGTCAGGAAACGGATGCGGCGGTCGATTTCGCGCAGGCGCCGCTTGCCGTAGATATAGTCGCCATTTTCCGAGCGGTCGCCATTCGACGCCGCCCAGTGGACGATGCGCACCACTTCCGGACGGTCGACGTCGATCAGCTGCAGCAGCTCTTCGCGGATGCGCTGGTAGCCGGCTGGCGTGATGTAGTTCTTGGCGCCGGCGGGAATGGCCAGCGCCAGGGCGGCCGCTTCTTCATCGTCATCGTTGTCGGATTCTTTTACAAAGGCTTTATTCATCCGCCTATTGTAGCCCCGCCGGACAGCGGCCGGCACACCGCAAGCAGCGGCAAACGGGCTTTTTTGACGTATCATCGGGGCAACCGCGGCAAACTGGCGCCGCGCACGGAGACGGATGAAAAAATTCTACAGAGTCAGGCGCTGGCTGTTTGCGCCGCTGGTCTACCTGGCCGCCATCTTCCTGCTGGCCGAGGAATGGCTGTGGGCGACGGGCGCGCGCATCATGCAGGTGGTGGCGCAGTTTCCGCCCCTGCATGCGCTCGAAGCGTGGATCAAGCGCCTGCCGCCCTACTGGGCGCTGGCCATCTTCGTGCTGCCGGCCGTGCTGCTGTTTCCCGTCAAGCTGCTGGCCTTGCTGGCCATTGCGCGCGGGCATGCGTTTTCCGGCATCGGCGTGATCGTCGTTGCCAAGCTGGGCGGCGCTGCCGCCGTCGCGCGCCTGTACAGCCTGACGCGCCCCACCCTGCTGACCTTGCCCTGGTTTGCGCGCTGGCACGGCTTGTTCATGGAAACCAAGGACCGCTGGATCGCCCGTCTGCGCGCCACGCGCCCGTGGCGCCGGGTCAGCCGCCTGTCATCCGCCATGGGCCGCGCCCGCCGTGCCTGGTGGCAACGCTTGCGCAAGAGCGCGCCGGGCCGCCATGATTCGCGCCCGGCACGGGTGCTGCGCCGTTTCGCCGCCTTCTGGCGCGCCCGCCGCTGATGCAGAACATTCCCGCCATGACCAACCTTCCCACACTGGCGCCCGCCATGCGCGCGGCGACGCCTGAAATCTACCTGTATGACGCGGCCAGCCTGCACTTGCTGGACGCCAACGATGCCGCCTGCGCCAATCTGCAGTACGCGCGCGCGCAATTGCAGGCCATGACCGTATTTGCCCTGGCGCCGCAGCTGCAAGCGCAGCAGCTGGCCGCCGTGCTGGCGGGCCTGGACGACACGATCGGGGCGCCGGCGCAACTGCCCCTGCCGCAGCGCCGCCGCGATGGCAGCCTGTACTCGCTGTCGCTGCAGCTGTCGCGCGCCAGCCGCCGGGGCCGCGCCCTGGTCCTGGCCGTGGCCGAAGACTTGCGCACGCCGCAGGCGACGGCCGCCGCCCTGGCCCAGGTGCAGTCGCGCTTCAACGCCATCGTCTCGAATACGCCGGGCCTGGTGTACCAGTTCTGCCTGCATGCGGATGGGCGCGCCGCCTTCCCCTACCTGAGCGACGGTTGCCAGGCGCTGCTGGGCCTGAGCCCGGCCCAGCTGCACGCGCGCCCCGAGCTGTTTTACCAGCTGATCCTGGCCGACGACCGCGCCTCCTACCTGGAGTCGATGCAGGCGTCGAAGGCGGCCCTGTGGAGCTGGAACTGGGAAGGCCGCATCTGGGTGGATGCCTGGAAAGACGTGAAATGGATCAACCTGCGCTCCACGCCGCGCGCCCTGGCCGACGGCACGGTGCAATGGGAAGGCATCATGACGAATATCACCGAAAGCCGGCTGGAACAGATCGAGGTGCGCCAGTCGCGCGCCCGCCTGGCCGAACTGACGGCGCATATCGACAAGGTCAAGGAGCACGAGCGCACGCGTCTGGCGCGCGAGCTGCACGACGACCTGGGCGGCAATTTGACGGCGATCAAGATGGCCCTGGCCATGCTGACGCGGCGCTTGCCGCCAGACAACACCTTGCTGCTGGAAAAGGCCGAATACGTCGATGCGCTGGTCGACCGCAGCATCGACGCCGTACACCGCATTTCGCTCGACTTGCGCCCCTCCATGCTGGACCTGGGCCTGGTCGCCGCGCTGGACTGGCAAGTCAAGGAATTCGCCCGCCAGGCCGGCATCGCCTGCCAGTTCATCTCCAACCGCCAGCACATCGAACTGGAGCTGGACCAGGCCACCAGCCTGTTCCGCATCGCCCAGGAAGCGCTGACGAATATCGCCAAGCATGCGCAAGCCAGCAAGGTGACGGTGCGCCTGGCCCGGCAGCGCCAGCAACTGCGCCTGACCATCGCCGACAATGGCGTCGGCATGCGCCTGTCCGACCGCGCCAAGCCGCAATCGTTCGGCATCCGCGGCATGGCCGAGCGCACCAGCGCCCTGGGCGGCAGCCTGAGCCTGATGGACGGCCCCGACGGCGGCACGATCCTGAGCATAAAAATCCGGCTGGACGCGCACCGAGAGGCGATAATAGCGGCTGCAGCCAGCGCGCCAGCGCACAGCGAACCGCCGCAAGACCCCGCCTGGCGCGAGTGAATCAGATAGGAAACATTGTAGTCATGAAAGAAAAAGCCACCATCCGCGTATTCATTGCCGACGATCATGCGATCGTGCGCGAAGGCTTGAAGCAAATCCTCGCCGACACGAAGGACATCATCGTTGCCGGCGAGGCGGAAAACGGCCACGACGCCATCAAGCTGTTCCGTGGTTCGAAATGCCAGGTCATGCTGCTCGACATTTCCCTGCCCGACCGCAGCGGCATCGACGTGCTCAAGCTGATCAAGAAGGAAAAGCCGGAACTGGCCGTGCTGATGCTGTCCATGCACCGGGAAGACCAGTACGCCATCCGCGCCCTCAAGGCGGGCGCGGCCGGCTACCTGACGAAGCAGAGCGCGCCGCGCGAACTGGTCACGGCCATCCGCCAGGTCGCGGGCGGCCTGAAGTACATCAGCGCCTCGCTGGCCCAGGAACTGGCCAATACCGTGGGCGAAGACCATGAAACGGCGCTGCACGACACCTTGTCGGACCGCGAGTACCAGACCTTGGTGATGATTGCCTCGGGCAAGGCCGTCGGCGTCATCGCCGAAGAACTGAAACTGTCCGTGAAAACCGTCAGCGAATACCGCGCCCGCCTGCTGGTCAAGATGAAGCTGAAAAATAGTGCCGAACTGACACATTACGCCATCCGCAACCAGCTGGTCGATTGACGGCAAAGCGGCATGGCCGCTGGCATCCGGCGAATTGAGCGGACTTATCCTTGCTTCTCGCACAATAAGTTCTTTGCCAACTCGCCTATCATGGGGATAATTAGAATATATCTAAAAAGGCTTTGCCTACATGTCCAGTAAATTGCCATCTTCGCCAGCAAGCGTACCCGCTGGCGCCACGAATACCGCCGGCAGCACCGCCATGAATCCGGCCGATATCGCCCGCGAAGCGTTTCGCCGCCTGGCGACGCGGCGCATCGCGCCCACGCCCAGCGCCTACCGCGATATCTACAATGAAATCGCCGGCATCACCGAGGCGGCCGACACGCCGGCCGCCCCTGCCGCCGTGCTGGCCGCCAGCGCCCCGCTGGACGGCGGCGCGGAAAATGTCCTGACGCAATTCGCCGCCAAGATGAGCGAATCGGCGGGCGAACTGGGCGACTTTGGCCGGCGCTTCCAGCGCGCCCTGAAAGCGCGCGACTGGGACAGCTATGCGCGCACCCTGGCGCAACTGGCGGAAAGGCAAGTCAAGAAAGGCGGCGGCATCGAATTGCCGCCCCTGCCGGACGGCGAACAGACGCGCACCCTGCGCGAATTGCTCAGCCGCACACTGGGCTTTGCCGTCGCCACCCTGCTGACGGGCACGCCCGCACTGGTGGAAGAGGCCGAATCGCTGGGCGCCGCCATCAAGCAGGCGCATACGGAAGAGGCGCTGAACGAGGCGGCCCTGCGCCTGAAGCAGCTGTGCTACCAGATCGAACTGAAAAGCGGCGACACGGCCGAGCAGCAGGAATTGCTGCTGCGCCTGTTCAAGCTGCTGCTCGACAACGTCAGCCAGTTGCTGGACGACGACAGCTGGCTGCGCGGCCAGGTCGATGCCGTGCAAAACCTGATCGCCGGCCCCCTGGACCAGCGCGCGTTGGAAGACGCCACGCGCAGCCTGAAGGAAGTCATCTACAAGCAAAGCCAGCTCAAGCACAGCCTGTCCGACGTCAAGCTGACGGTCAAGAACATGATGATGACCTTCATCGACCGCCTGGGACAGGTGGCGGCCAGCACGGGCGACTTCCACGAAAAGATCGGCGGCTATTCGGAAAAGATCAGCCAGGCGGAAAATATCAGCGAACTGAACAATGTTCTCGACGAAGTCCTGCGCGAAACGCGCATGGTGCAAAACGAGGCGTTGCGCGCGCGCGACAAGATGGTGCTGGCGCGCCAGGAAGTGCAGGATGCGGAACAGCGCATCCACACGCTGGAAGCCAAGCTGCAGCATATGAGCGAACTGGTGCGGGAAGACCAGCTGACGGGCAGCCTGAACCGCCGTGGCCTGGACGATGTATTCGAGCGCGAAACGGCCCGTTCCGACCGCCGCGGCACGCCGCTGTGCATCGCCATGCTGGACCTGGACGATTTCAAGCGCCTGAACGACACCTATGGCCATTTGGCCGGCGATGCCGCCTTGAAACACCTGGTCAAGATCGTCAAGGAAACCCTGCGCTCGATGGACGTCATCGCCCGCTTCGGCGGCGAGGAATTCCTCATCCTGCTGCCGGAAACGACGGTCGATGCGGCCGCCTCGACCATGACGCGCCTGCAGCGCGAGCTGACCCGCCATTTCTTCCTGCATGACAACGAAAAAGTGCTGATCACCTTTTCCGCCGGCGTGGCCCTGCGCCATCCCAACGAAGACCAGGCCGAACTGGTCAAACGTGCCGACCGCGCCATGTACCAGGCCAAGCAGACGGGCAAGAACCGGGTGGTGGTGGCCGACTGAGCCACCTCTCACGGCAGCAGCCAATAAAAATGCCGCTCCTCGAGCGGCATTTTGCATTTAGCAAGACAGTGGAGTACGCGCTATGCCTCTGCAGACTTGCGCCTTGCACTGCGCTGTGCAACAAATCCAAGCAATCCCAATCCCAGTAACGTCATGGCATAGCCTGAAGGTTCGGGAACTGCGGAAGTCAGTGTCAGGTTCAGATACTTTTCCCTGCCAATATTGATTGCATCATTGAAATTTGTAAATCCCCACTTGGACATAATGACAAATCCAACCGCACCGTCACCACGCTGATATGCACCATTCACGAATTCCGTCAGATCAACCGCAGCATACAAATACCCTCCTTGAGGAAGACTTCCTATTTCTTCCTTGGCGTCCGGGCCGGCACTATTAAACAGGCTCGATGCTTCCCAATTATTATCCACCGCATATATTTTTATATCACGATTCGAATTGAAGATCGAAACATAAGTGATATCGAAGATGGCAGATGCAACACTTGTTCCAGCAACATAACTTGGCAATAAAAACTTCTCATATTGCTTATAGCTACTACTCGGTCCGGCACCTGCACTACCGCCATAGAGAGAACTATCGATCACACCACTTGTATAATTACTGGAATTAAAGTAGGTAGAGTAATCATACTTCGGCTTAATTTCCAGAACCTCAGCAAAACCGGACGCAGACAAGCTCATGAGGCTTGCAAATAATAGTGTATTGCGTGAAAAATTTACGACATGCATAAACAAGCCTTTTCATTCAAAATAGAGTAATTTAAAATGCAACATTGGTCGTAACGATACCATGAAATACCTTCTGCATATTGAATTAATAAAAATAATCCTGAAAATTATTTTATTTGAATTTTGCAATGACCTACATTTAAAATTCGCAAATAAAAATATAGTCTACGGAAATCCATCCATCAATACCGGCATACAATCTCATTAATAAATAAATGAATTGATGGAGGACTGCGTAGATGGCGATTGCAAAAAAAATAAGCATGCGTCATCTATGCAGGAAAAGATGCTGATGATTAACGGGCAATATACTTAGCATCTGCCAAGCAAAACAACCGCGTTAATGGTAAGGATGCTCGTCAGCAAAGAAATCAATCAAGCCGCCTTCGTGCTCGATCAGGATGGACTTGGCGACGATGCCCTCACGCGCCATTTCCGCCGCGATGTCGCGGGCGCGCCATTGCGTGGGGATGATGACGACGTCGACCGGCTGCGTCTTGAGCAGGTCGCGGTAGGCGATTTCCTGGCCCACGCCCGGCACGAAGGTGCCGGCCTTGTCGGGATCGGAATCGACCACCAGCGGGAAGCGCAGCGCGTCGGCGCCGAACTGGTGCATGAAGGCGGCGGCCTTGCCCGTGCCGCCCCAGATGGCCACCCGCTGGCCGCTGGTGGCCAGGGAGTCGAGTTGGGCGGCAATGGTCTTGCGGCTGCGCTGGGCGGCGGCGGCAAAGGCATTGCTGTGGCGCGCCCGCTCGCGCAGGGCCTGGGGAATCTGCAGGCGCACCAGCGCATACACCACTTCGCCATCATAGCCATGCGCCAGTTGCACCACTTCGCCCACGCGCTGCATCAGGGTGCGGAACGATTCCGTCGTGAAATGCGACATGTGTTCGTAGAAGAAATCGGCCAGGCGCCCGGTGGCGAAGACGCGGTCGATGCACGGCACTTCGGCAAACAGCCAGCACGGCTTGTCCGAGCGCGACGCGGCCCACGCCATCTGCTCCACCAGCGAGGCGGGATCGGTCAAGTGCTCGAGCACATGGCGGATCACCAGCGCATCGGGCGCGAATTCGGGCAAATCCTGCAGCGGCTGGAAATAGCGCGCATGGAATTCCACGCCGCGTCCCGTTTCCGGCGTGGCATTCGGGTCGAAACCGATGAAACGCCCCTGCTCGCCCCGGGCATCGGCCAGCGCGCGCACGAAATGGCCTTCACCGCAACCGATGTCGATCACCGTGGGCGAGTCCGGCAACTGGGCCAGCAGTACGTCGCGCGTATCGGCCAGGTGCCCTTTCCAGATGCCGCCCTTGTTGAACATGCGGTTCGGATTGTTTTGGTAGGGAATGGCGTCGTAGGAAAACGCGCGGTTCCACACGTGCGTGCACTGCGGACACTGCACGAAATCGTGCGGCTGCACGGCCATCGCCTGCGCATCCGCCGCGCTGGCTGGCCAGCCCAGGGTCGCCAGCGCGTGCTGGCCGCCATCGAAAAACGCCGCCGCCACGCTATGCGCGCAGACGGGACAGACTGCCGGGACTAATTGCTGTTTCATGCAAAGATCACTTTCTTGAAGTAGGCGATAGTTTCTTTCAATCCATCATGCAGGCTCACCGCCGGCTCCCATTCCAGGGCGGCGCGCGCCTTGGCAATGTCGGGCTGGCGGCGCACGGGGTCGTCGGCCGGCAAGGGACGGAACACCAGCTCGCTTTTCGATTCCGTCAGGCGCAGCACCAGCTCGGCCAATTCGCGGATGGTGAATTCGGCCGGATTGCCCAGATTCATGGGGCCGATTTCCTGCGTCTGGTTCATCATGCGCACCATGCCTTCGATCAAGTCATCGACATAGCAGAACGAGCGCGTCTGCTGGCCATCGCCGTACAGGGTGATCGGTTCGCCGCGCAGGGCCTGCACGATGAAGTTGCTGACCACGCGGCCATCGTTGGGATGCATGCGCGGGCCATAGGTATTAAAGATGCGCACCACGCGGATATCCACGGCCGACTGGCGGTGGTAATCAAAAAACAGGGTTTCCGCGCAGCGCTTGCCTTCGTCATAGCAGGCGCGCGGGCCAATGGGATTCACGTGGCCCCAGTAATCCTCGCGCTGCGGATGCACCTGCGGATCGCCATACACTTCCGAGGTGGAGGCCTGCAGGATGCGCGCGCGCTTGCGCTTGGCCAGGCCCAGCATGTTGATGGCGCCCAGCACCGAGGTCTTGGTGGTCGAAGTCGGATCGTTCTGGTAATGCACGGGACTGGCCGGGCACGCCAGGTTATAGATGCGGTCCACTTCCACGTACAGCGGCAGCCAGACGTCGTGGCGCAGCAGCTCGAAACGCTTGTGCCCCAGCAGGTGGCGGATATTGTCCTTGCTGCCAGTGTAGAAATTATCCACGCACAGCACGTCGTGGCCATCGGCGATCATGCGGTCGCACAGGTGCGAGCCGAGGAAGCCGGCGCCGCCGGTAATCAGGGTGGTACGGGCCATTATTGTTCTCCTGCGTGGTCAATCACGGCCATCCGGGCTTGCCACATGCCCCACATGGCGTCTTCGAAATGGCGCGCAAAACGGGGCGCATCGTACAGGGGCGAGGCCAGCACCTGCTCGCGCAAGCGGCCGCGCAGGGCCGCCAGCGCCGCCAGGTCACCGGCTTTTTGGACGGCAATAGCCACATAGGCGTCATCATCGGCGGCGATCCAGTCCGGCAAGCCCGCATTGTGCAAGACGGATTCGCCAAGGTGCGACAGGAAGCGGTCGCCCTTGCGCGTGACGATCGGCAAGCCCATCCACAGCGCTTCCATGCTGGTGGTGCCGCCCGGATACGGGAAGGGATCGAGCACGATGTCGGCCTGTTGATACGCGGCAAGCAAGTCCTGCCGTGACGATGGGCCTTCCAGGCGCAGGCATGCGGCGCCGATGCCAAGCGCGGCAAACCGCGCCAGGGTACGGCTGCGCACAGCGGCATCGGCCAGTTGCGGTGTTTTCAGGAACAATCGGGAGCCCGGCACGGCCTGTAAAATCCTCGCCCACACGGCCACCACGCCATCATTCATCTTGTTCAGTTTATTGAAGCAAGCAAACGTGACGTGGCCATTCTCGAGGGCCGGCAAGGGACTGACGGGAATATCGTAGACCGGCGGACTGAAGCATAAATAACTGTCCGGCATGTGCCACAGCGTTTCCGTGAAGGCAGCACTTTCTTCCAGCGGCGCGACAAAGCGGTCGCCCAGCAAATAATCCATCTGCTGCACGCCCGTGGTGGCGAAATAGCCGAGCCAAGTCGCCTGCACGGGAGCGGGCCGCCAGGCAAACAGCGGCAAACGGTTTGCCGCCGTGTGGCCCGCGAGATCCAGCAAGACGTGTACGCCATCGGCCTCGATCATGCGCGCCGCTGCCTCCTCCGTCTTGTCAAAAATGGGCCGCCAGGCGGAAAAATGCGGAACGAGGCGGTCCGTCAAATCGTCCACCACACTGACTGTCGGATAGGCGATCAATTCAATGCGGCGCGGGTTCAGCGATGCCAGCATGCTTTCCAGAAAATAACCGACCGGATGCTGGCGCAAGTCGCCTGAAACGATGCCGATACGCAGGCGCACGGCATCCTTGCGGCAGGACCAGGCATCGAAGGGCTTGCTGACATACGATGCCACGGCCTTGCCATAACGCCTGGCTTGCTCAAAGTAGCGGCTGGGGTCGCTGCTTGCGCTATAACTTTGCAACATCAGCAGATTGCTATGCGCGCTGAAGAAATCAGGCGCCATGCTGATCGCCCTGCGATAACTGAGCTCCGCAGGACCCAGCTTGCCCAATTCCTGCAGGACGAGTCCCATATTGTTCTGCACTTCCGCATCGCGTGGCAACAGCCGGACCGCCTTCTGCAAACATGGCAGGGCGGCTCGCAGACGGCTCTGCATCAGCAAGGCCAGGCCCAGCATCTTCCAGCCCAGGCCATCGTTCGGCATCCGGCGCGACAGCGCGCGCGCCTCCTTTTCCAGTTCGACGTACTTTTGCTGATCGAACAATATGTTCATGCGATCACCAGCCTGCTGCGGCGCCTTGCGCGCCACGTCCATCTGTCCGGACGGTTGCGGCTGTGCCGCATCCGGCCCTGCCTGCATACGCAACAGCAATTCTTGCTGCAACTGATCCGCGGCCAGGCTGTCGAGGCCATGCTGGCGTCCCAGCGCCAGCATTTGCTGGGCGGTCGCATGCTGGCCTGACAGTATCAGCGCTTCTATATAGTCGAGCCAGCTGCCGGCTTGATCCGGTTGGGCGCCCAATACGACGGCGAAATAAGGGACGGCGGCCGCCGCGTCGCCGACACGCATCGATAGCAGGCCAAGTTGTCGATTTGCGAATACTTCCTGCGGTGCCAGTTCCAGTACCGCCAGGAACAGTTGCGCGGCCGCATCCAGTTCGCCGTCACGCAAATGCTGCTGCGCCATCTGCAGTGCCGCATCGACGGCCTGTGTCACTTCGTGCGCCAGCGGCGCGGCGGCGGAGCTGCTTGAGCCCAGTTCAGTCGTTGTCATAAAAACCCGAGGTTAGGCCACGTAACGCTGCCACGACAGCCATGGCAGGCGGAATGTGCAATATGGAAACAATATTACCAGTTGCGCCACGGCGCAAGACGACGAGCATGGGGGGAAAGGGGCGGCTTATAGATGCTTTACAGAATGATGATGCCGGCCAGCCAAGCCTGCCATGAGGGAAAACAGAAGTAAAAAGAGATAAAAATAAATCTTTTTTCACCCTCAAGTTTTGTTTTTTCCTGTCGTCTAGCGTGCCACGCCTGGGAAAAATGAGGGTAAAAAAATAAAATAAAGAATGTTTTCCCCTATCAACTTTTTCAGGCCGCCTCCGATAAACATTACAACGACGGTTTGATTGCTTCAAAGTACAGAGGCAGACCAACGTGAATAGCACATAGCGCAATGTAATACCTGTCTGGAGAATTAAAATGGCTGCAGTAATTAACACCAACATCGCTTCCCTGAACTCGCAACGCAACCTGTCGACCTCGCAATCGGCCTTGAGCACCTCGCTGCAACGCCTGTCCTCCGGTCTGCGTATTAACAGCGCCAAAGACGATGCCGCCGGCCTGTCGATTTCGGACCGCATGACGTCGCAAATCAACGGCATGACCCAAGCGACCCGCAACGCCAATGACGGCGTGTCGCTGGCTCAAACGGCCGAGGGCGCACTGTCGAGCTCGGGCGACATCCTGCAACGTATCCGTCAACTGGCTGTCCAATCGTCGAACGCCACCAACTCGGCCAGCGACCGCCAGGCGCTGCAAACCGAAGTCGGCCAGCTGAATTCGGAATTGAACCGTATCGCCCAAACCACCTCGTTCAACGGCCAGGCTTTGCTGGATGGCACGATGGGCACGGCCAACTTCCAGGTCGGCGCCGATGCCAACCAATTGATTTCGGCCAATGGCGCGAACTTCCTGACCAGCACCTACGGCAACAACCGCGTGGAAAATGCTGCTGTGCAAGCAGGTTCGACCTCCGCCGCCGCTGCCGGCGCGGTCAAAATCTCGGGCAAGTTCGGTTCCGCTGACATTGCCACGACGACCGCATCGACGGCAAAATCCGTTGCCGCCGCCGTCAACGCGAAAACCGCCAACACCGGCGTGACCGCCGATGCCCGTACCGACGTCAACCTGGACCTGGGCGCTGAAGCGTACTCGTTCAAGATTGCTTCGGACAATGCCACCGACGTCACCGTCTCGTTCGCCGTTACCGGCGGCGCCAACACGGCTGCCGACTTTGCTGCAGGCATCAACGCCATCAATGCACAAACGGCCAAAACGGGCGTTACCGCCCAGTATGACTCGGTCAGCCAAGGTATCAAGATGAGCAACGCCACCGGCGCCGACATCAAGATCACCAACACGCAAACCAACGTCAAGCTGAACGTGGCAACGTACGATGAAAAAGGCGCCAAGGTCACCACGCCAGCGGCATTCAGTGCCGCCGCATCGACCGGCGTGGCAGTAGCCAACGGCCGCGTCACCTTCGACGGCGACAGCAGCTTCTCGGTCAACGAAACGACGGCAACCGGCTTTAAACTGACGGGCGCTACCGCCGTCGGCGCCAACCAGGGTTCGAAGCTGAAGTCTGTTGCCGAACTGGACGTGACCACGTTTGAAGGCGCCCAACTGGCACTGAAGGTCACGGATGCAGCCTTGTCCACGGTCAACAGCCAACGCGCCCAGTACGGTGCTCTGCAATCGCGCTTCTCTTCGGCGATCGCCAACCTGCAATCGACGACGGAAAACCTGTCCGCTTCGCGCAGCCGCATCGTCGATACCGACTTTGCTGCAGAAACGGCCAGCCTGACCCGTGGCCAGATCCTGCAACAAGCTGGTACCGCCATGCTGGCACAAGCGAACTCGCTGCCAAACGGCGTGCTGAGCCTGCTGCGCGGCTAATCATCGATTAGTCAAGCGACATCGCTGGACCAGGTTCCCCTGCCGGATTTTTTCGGCAGGGGAATTTTCACTAGGGGAATACCATGACTATCGACACCATAGCTGCCGCCTCCGCAGCCCGCATCGAGAAAAGTTACGCGCCAGCGGAACCGGCCATCGCCCGCAGCCAGGCGCCGCGCAACGCAAACGCCGCCACCGACGCCGTGGACCAGGGGCAGGAACCAAGCCGCGCACAGCTGGACCAGGCCGTTTCGGAACTGAACCAGTCGCCGCAGGTCAAGACCCAGGGCTTGCAATTTTCCATCGACGAAGATAGCAAGCGCACCGTGGTCAAGGTCGTCGACCAGGAAACGCAGGAAGTACTGCGCCAGATTCCCACCAAGGAAGCACTGGAAATTGCCAAGTCATTTGCCTCCGCAAAAGGGCAGCTGATCAGCCAAAGCGCATAAACCATGCGGCAGACCTGCAGGATCGGTGCCACACAGCGACAGAACTGCGAACAAGGGCCAGCCAGGCACACCTGGACTGGCCCTGTTTTTTGATACACACAAGACAACAAAACACCGTCCTTCCCGCCTGCTTTTCCAGCCAACTGAAAACAGGACCGTAAAAGCCCCTCTCAAGTCCTGATTGATTCTGCCGATAACAGCTTATATTAGTGTTTTCCTAGGAGCATGCAGTGGCCATCTCACCAACCTTATCATCCCCAGGCATCGGCAACAGCACGCTGGACGTCAGCGCCATCATCGATAAGCTGATGACGGCCGAAGCTGCGCCCCTGGCGACGTATGACAAGAAGACTGCCTCCTACCAGGCTAAGCTGAGCGCGCTGGGCACGCTGAGCGGTGCCGTCGGCGCCTTCCAGACCTCGCTCTCCGGCCTGAGCAACAGCAACAATTTCCGCGCCGTCTCGGCCAGCCCTGGCGACCCCCTGGTGTTTACGGCATCGGCCGGCGCCAAGGCCGTGGCCGGTAACTACAATATCAACGTGAGCCAGCTGGCACAGTCGCAAACCCTCACCTCGGCCGGCTATGCCAGCAAGATTTCCACCATCGGCTCGGGCGCCAAGACCACCATTTCCTTCCAGCTCGGTAATGTGACAGGCGGCACGTTTGGCCTGAATGGCACGGCCCTCAGCGGCAGCACTTTGCAAAACGGCATCAATAACGGCTCCCTGACCCTGAATGGCACGGCCATTCCCACCGACAGCACGACCAAGAGCACGCGCGCGCTGGCCGAGGCCATCAACGCCAAGAGCAGCACCACGGGCGTGACGGCCACGGCGCAGCCTGCCGTCAGCAGCGCCACCATGTTCGCCGGCTACGGCAATGTCGCCACCGGCGCGGATGGCACGTATTCCCTGTCCGTCGGCGGCATCAATATCGTCACGCAAGGCAATGGCGTGGCGGCGGGTGCCGGCATCACGGGCGCCTCGCTCGACACCGCCCTGGCCGGCCCGAACGCCATTTCGAATGCGCTGGCGGAAGCGAACATCACCGTCAGCGGCAAGGCGGCCGATGGCACCCTGCAATTTACGCGCGCCGACGGCTCCAACATCCAGATCGAGGAAGTGGTGACGGGCGACGTCAAGGGCGGCATCGGCCATGCCGCCACGGCAAGCAACACGGGCTCGAATGTCACCGCGGCCAGCTCCATCACGCTCGCCTCGACCAACGGCAGCCCCATCACGGTGGGCGGCAGCAATCCGGCAGCGGCCGGGCTGACGGCCGGCGCGGGCGGCGCGTATATCGGCAGCGGCTTTACCCAGGATGCGACGCAGGCGACGGGCACGGTGGTCATCGATTCGACGAATAATTCGCTACAAGGCATCCGCGACGCCATCAACAACGCGGGCCTGGGCGTGACGGCCAGCATCGTGTCCGATGGTTCGGACAAGCCCCACCATCTGGTGCTGAGCTCGTCGAAGTCGGGCGCCAATTCGAGCATGAAGATTTCGCTGAGCGGCAGCGATGGCCAGCCAGCCGACAGCGCGCTGAGCGACCTGCTGTCCTACGATGCGTCGGGCACGCAAAACCTGAAGCAGAACAGCGCCGCGCAAAACACCATGCTCAGCGTCAACGGTATTCCCATCACCAACAGTTCGAACAGCATCGACAGCGCCATCGAGGGCGTGACCCTGAATATCCTGAAGGTCGGCAGCAGTTCCCTGTCCGTTTCCAAGGATACGTCGACGGTCAAGACCAGCGTGACAGCCTTCGTCAAGGCCTATAACGACCTGAACGCATCGATCGCCAAGATGACGTCGTACAACGCGGAAACCAAGCAGGCCGGCGTCATGCTGGGCGACTCGACCACGCAATCGATCCAGACCCAGCTGCGCAAACAGCTGAGCACGTCCATCAGCGGGCTGACCGGCAACCTGAAGACCCTGGACCAGGTCGGCATTACCTTCCAGAAAGATGGCAGCCTGGTGCTGGACTCGGCCGTGCTGGACAAGGCCATCAGCGCCAATTTTTCCGACGTGGCCGGCCTCTTCTCGGCACTGGGCAAGACCACGGACAGCAATGTCAGCTTCACCAGTTCGACGGCCGCCACCAAGCCCGGCGCCTATGCGCTGAACATCACCAACATGGCCAGCCAGGGTACCCTGAGCGGCACCGTGGCTTTGCCGGCTTCGACAACGATCGCCAGCGACACCACCTGGAGCGTCACCCTGAATGACACGGACCCGGCTGCGGCCAAGAATACGGCCACCGTGACCATTCCTGCAGGCAACTACACGCCGGCCCAGTTGGCCGGCATGATCCAGTCCTCGATCAATGGCGTGAAGACCTTCAGCGACAATGGCGGCTCGGTGACGGCATCGATCGACGGCAATGGCCGCCTGGTGGTGGCGTCGGCCCGTTACGGTTCCGTTTCCAACCTGGCCCTCTCCACCGTCACGGGCAGCACCGTCGATTCGCTGATCGGCGCCGGCGTCGTTCCCACCAAGGGAACGGACGTGGCCGGCACCATCGGCGGCCAGCCCGTCGTGGGCTCGGGCCAGACCTTGACGGGCGCCCCAGGCTCGCCGGCCGACGGCCTGAAGATCGAAGTGACGGGCGGCGGCGTGGGCGACCGCGGCACGGTGAGCTTTTCGCAGGGCTACGCCTACCAGCTGAACAACCTGGCCGCCTCCTTCCTTGGCACGGACGGCATCATCACGGGCCGCACCACCGGCATCAACGCCAGCATCAAGGACGTGGCCGACCAGCGCCAGCGCTTTGCCGACAAGCTGACGGGTATCGAAGCGCGCTACCGCGCCCAGTACACGCGCCTCGACGTGACGTTGAGCAGCCTGGCCACGACGCAATCGTATTTGACCCAGCAGCTGGCCGCCATCGCCGCCAACCGCTAAGCCCCATCATCAGGAGAAGCATATGTTTGGAACCCAACAACGCGGCGTCAACGCCTATGCCAAGGTCGGCCTGGAAACGGGCATCGTTTCGGCGTCGCCGCACAAGCTGATCGTCATGCTGTACGACGGCGCCCTGGTGGCCGTGCTGAGCGCGCAGATGCACATGAAATCGGGCAATGTGCCGGAAAAAGGCAAGGCCATTTCGCGCGCCATCCAGATCATCGCCAATGGCTTGCGCGCCAGCCTGGACAAGACAGTGGGCGGCGAGATCGCCGAAAACCTCGACGCGCTGTATGAATACATGGGCGCGCGCCTGCTGGCGGCCAACCTGAACAACGATATCACCGCGCTGGAAGAGGTGCAGCGCCTGCTGACCGACTTGCGCGAAACCTGGAACGCCATTGGTTCCACGCCCGCCGCCACTCCCGGCGCCGACCTGAAACGTATGCCCAGCCTTGCGAGCGCCTGATCCATGATGACGAATCAAGAAGTCCTGACCACCTACGAAGCCATACAAACCCTGACGGCGCAGATGGTGACCGCTGCCACCAATGCCGACTGGGACGAACTGGAAGTGCTGGAACAGCGCATCAGCACGCACGTGGCCGCGTTGAAGGCGAATGAAGAAAAAGTCGTGCTGGAAAGCGCCGGCCGCCTGCGCAAGGTGGCGCTGATCAAGCAGATCCTCGAAGACGACCGCAAGATCCGCGACCTGACCATGCCATGGATGGCGCAATTGTCCAAGCTGATCAATAGCACCGGCACCGAACGGCGCCTGGCCAACGCCTACGGCGTGTAAGCGCGCGCGGGGGCGGCATGTTGCCGAAGATGGATGCCATCGGCATGACGCCCCTGACCCCGGTCAAGGGCACGCGGCCGGCCGACACCGTCGCCGATCCGCGCCAGGCCGAGTTTCAGCGTTCGCTGCAGGGACTGGTCGGCAAATCCATGCAGGGACAAGTGCTGGCCCGCATGGGCGACGGCAGCTTCCTGGTGCGCGTGGCGGGCACCCCGGCCCGCATGCAGCTGCCCGCCGGCGCCCCGCTGGGCGCGGCCATCCCGCTGACCTTGATCGGCATCAATCCCCGCCCCTCTTTTACAATCGG
>CAUSDR010000068.1:0-18032 GCA_963530105.1 uncultured Janthinobacterium sp. | reverse complement strand
CGACGGCGCCGTCGCGCACTACCGCTGGACCAGCCACTACCCGGCGGCCAGCCGGCCCCTGGTCGACAGCGGCTTTGCCGGCATTCGCGTGTGCGGCGACTGGCTGGCCGGCATGCCGCTGCCGCCGGCCCGGCTGGCATTCTGTCACGATGGCGGCGGCGCGGCATTGCTGCGCCACGCGGCGCACCGCGACGAATACGTGCGCGTGCTGGGCAGCCTACCCGCCTTCGGCGCGCCCGCCAACACGGCCACCTTCGACGCGCAATTGCTGGACTGGCCCGTGCCGAACGCCGACGTCAGCCTGTATCCCGTGCTGTGCCAGCATGCGGAACAGTTGCTGGCGCAGCGCCAGGCCGCAACGGACCAGGGCGGCGCCATCGACGCGCAGGTGCGCGCGGCCATCGTCGCCGGCTTGCGCCACGGTTCGGCCAAGCTGGCCACCATCGCCGCCACCTTGGCCGTCACGCCACGCACCCTGCAGCGCAAGCTGGCCGATGCGGGCACCAGCTTCCAGGCCCTGCTGGACCAGGCCCGCTATGGCCTGGCGCGCGATTATCTGCGCCAGCCCGGCCTGTCGCTGGTCGACATCGCCTTCCTGCTGGGCTATCAGGAACAGAGTGCCTTCAACCACGCTTTCCGTGTCTGGGCCGGCACCAATCCCGGCGCCTGGCGTCTGCAGGAACTGCAGGCGAGGCAGGAGGATTGAGCCGCGTGCGCGCATCATGCCAGGCGCATTTTCTGGCTATACTGGCATAGGCAAGCTCTCCATGATCATTCCAACCCGCAATGCAAAGGATTAATATGCAACTCAAAGACAAAGTCGCACTGATTACCGGCGCCGCCAGTGGTATCGGTAAGGAAATGGCAATTGAATACGCGAAACAAGGCGCCAAGGTCGTCATCGCCGACCTGGCCCTGGAAGCGGCCAGCAAGACGGCCGAGGAAATCCAGCAGTCGGGCGGCCAGGCGTTTGCCGTCGCCATGGATGTCTCCAGCGAAGCGCAGGTCGACAAGGGCGTGGCCGATGCGGCAGCCCACTTCGGCGGCATCGACATCCTGATCAGCAACGCGGGCATCCAGATCATCAGCCCCGTCGTCGACTACCCGTTCGAGCAATGGAAAAAGATGCTGGCCATTCACCTGGACGGCGCCTTCCTCACCACGCGCGCCTGCATGCGCGAAATGATCAAGGCGGGCCGCGGCGGCGCCATCATCTACATGGGTTCCGTGCACTCGCACGAAGGCTCGCCGTTCAAGAGCGCCTATGTTGCCGCCAAGCACGGCTTGCTGGGCCTGGCCAAGGTGGTGGCCAAGGAAGGCGCGAAAGACCATATCCGCGCCAACGTCATCTGCCCCGGCTTCGTGCGCACGCCGCTGGTCGACAAGCAAATCCCCGAACAGGCAGCCCAGCTGAAGATCACGGAAGAGGAAGTGATCAAGAATGTCATGCTGAAGGAAACCATCGACGGCGAATTCACCACCACGCAGGACGTGGCGCAAACAGCCGTCTTCCTGGCGGCCTTCCCGTCGACGGCCCTGAGCGGCCAGTCCATCGTCGTCAGCCACGGCTGGCACATGCAGTAATCGCGACAGCGGCGCCCGCCCGCATCGGCTGCGCGGCGCGCTGTGCGGCCTGTGATGCTCGCCGTGCTCCAGCACAGCTGCGCGTCCCCGCCACCCATCGCTGCCAAGCGCGATGATGCGGGGGGGCGCCGCCGCGCAAGCATATTCACCTTTCCGTATTCCACCCGAAAGCTTTTCCATTGCAAGACAACACTTACCGCCACCCACGCGCGGGCTGGCCAGGGCGCCTGCTTGCCGCGCTCGCCAACAGCACGCGTTTTGCCAACATGCGCCAGGCCGTCATGGCGCGCCTGCCCTTCCTGACCCTGCACAGCGACGTGCGCGACGTCGTGTATGCCAGCTGGCTGGTCGATGCCGCCGCCGCGCAGAAATTATTGCCCCCCGGCGTCACCCTGTGGCAGCGCGACGGCAAGACGCCATTTACCGTGCTGACCTACCGCCACGGGCACTTCGGCCCCGCCCTGCTGGGGCCGCTGCGCCGCCTGCTGCCGTCTCCGCTGCAAAGCAACTGGCGCTTGTACCTGGAAACCACGCCAGCGGGCGCGCCCGACGTGCCCTGCGTGGTTTTCCTGAAAAATATCATGGACAGCGTGCCACATGCGCTGGGCACGCGGCTGTTCAGCGACATTTTGCCGACCCACCTGGCCGCCGGCATGACGCTGGACGTGTCCGCCACGCAGGCGCGCTGCACGATTGCGCCCGGCGCCGGCAGTGCGCCCCCGCTGGCTATCGAGGCAGCGTTCACTGAAAACAAGACGCTCGATGGCGATTGGCAAGCCTTGTTTGGCCACTGGCGCGACGCCGTCGCCTTTCTCGCCTGCCAGGATGCGGCGATTGCCCACGTGCCGCGCAACGGCAAGCTGGTGATGGGCGAAATCCACTTGCCCGTTGACCTGGATCAAGTGCAGGCGCTGGCGGCCGCGCGCGCGGAATGCGGCTTGCTGGCGCAATTGCCGCCCCTGTCGGCGCCATTCGCCTTTTTCGTGCCCAAGGTCCCCTTCAAGGCGTTGTCAGAGCGCCTGCTGTAGCCCGGCGACGCTCGTTCTTGCGCAAGGGCACGGCTTGCGGCGCAGCACCACCGCGCCGCCGTTCCAGCTTGAACAGGGCCATCGCTTGCTCCAGCTGCAAGGTCTGGTCTTGCAGCGAGGCGGAGGCGGCGGCCGATTCCTCCACCAGCGCCGCGTTCTGCTGCGTCACCTCGTCCATCTGCGTGACGGCCATATTCACTTGGCCGATGCCGTGGCTCTGCTCGCGCGAGGCGGAAGCGATCTCTTCCATGATGCCGTGCACGCCCTGCACGGCGCCCAGCATTTCGGCGCTGCTGGCGCCCGCCTGCTCCGCCAGCTTCGCGCCTGCCTGCACCTGCGCCAGCGAAGCCGTGATCAGCTGCTTGATTTCCGTCGCGGCCGAGGCGCTGCGCTGGGCCAGGCTGCGCACTTCGCCCGCCACGACGGCAAAGCCGCGCCCCTGGTCGCCCGCGCGCGCCGCTTCCACGGCCGCGTTCAAGGCGAGGATATTCGTCTGGAAGGCGATGCCTTCGATAATGCCCGTAATATCCCCGATCTTCTTCGATGAAGCGTTAATTTCCGCCATCATGTTCACCACCTGGCCGACGATTTCACCGCCGCGCCCCGCCAGGCCATGTACCTTGCCCGCCATGTCGCTGGCTTGCACGGCATGGCCGCTGTTTTGCTGCACCGTGGCGGCCAGCTGTTCCATGCTCGACGCCGTCTGCTGCAGGGCCGACGCCTGCGCTTCCGTGCGGCCCGACAAGTCCATATTGCCGGCGGCGATTTCCTGGCTGGCCGTGCTGATGCGCAGGAAGTTGCCGCGCACGTCGCCGACGATGGAGTGCAGGTTCACGCGCAGCTGGCGCAGGGAGCGCAGCAGCTGGCCCATCTCATCGCGCCGCGTGGTGTCCAGTTCGCCCGTCAGGTCACCGCCCGCCATCACGTCGCAGGCCTGGCGCGCCTGCTGCAGCGGCTGCAGCACGGCGCGGTGCAGGGTATGCCAGAAATACAGCGTCGCCAGCACGGCCGCCACGGACAGGCCCGTCAGCCAGCCGTGGGCCGCCGCCGGCAGCACGCCCGCATTCCACGCCAGTTGCAGCAGCAATACCAGGGTCAGCAAGCCCAGGTTCCAGCCGATGCGCTTGCCCAGCGCCAGGTCGCGCAGCGCGCCGATACGGGCCAGCCAGCCCGTGCGCACGGCGGCACCCTGACTGATGACGATGCCGTCCGCCTGCCCTGCCTTGATGCGCGCATACAGCGCGGACGCCTGCGCCACCTGCTGGCGCGTGGGCTTGGTGCGCACGGACATGTAGCCGACGGCCACGCCATCCTCCACCACGGGCGTGACGTTCGCCAGCACCCAGTAATAATCCCCATTCTTGCAGCGGTTCTTCACCATGCCGCTCCACGAGCGGCCCGAGCGGATGGTGGCCCAGAAATCGGCAAACGCTTCCACCGGCATGTCCGGGTGGCGCAGGATATTCTGCGGCGCACCGATCAGTTCTTCCGCGCTGTAGCCGCTGACGGCGATGAAATACGGATTCGCATACGTGATATTGCCTTGCAAGTCGGTAGTCGAGACGATGGTCTCGGTATCGCTCAGGTTGATCTCGGTATCAGTGACGGGAAGATTGAGTCGCATGGTCGGATCCTTGGCTGTAGCCCGTGCGCAGACGGCAAACGGGGGAAATGCAGGGCGGCACCGCGTCAGCGGCTGTCTGCACCGATACATTAATTTTAATAGTGAATTATTAATTTAAATCGGCAATTTTGAAGCGCAAAATTGCCTTGCGAATCTGCAAATGTTGCAGCTGTCGGCGTGGCCGCCGGGAGGGAGGGTAAAGCGCCGCCGGAACAGCGTGGCTGTCCGGCGGACGATACGGCGCAGCGTTTAGCGGGGCACGTACTGCCAGGCCGCGTTGTCCAGCTTGAACGTGAATTCCGTCTTGATGCCGTCAGGGCGGCTCGGCACGCTCAGCACGGTGTCGCACACCAGGTAGCCCGTCTGGCGCTTGACTTCGCATTCGTTGATGGCCGTCACCTGCATGGTCGTCAGCGCTTCCTGCATCTGCGGATCCTTGGCCGCTTCCGGATCGCGCGCCACTTCGTCCCTGGCCCACGCGCGCATCATGGCTTGCGCCTCGGCCGGCGACGGCCCGGCGAATTTCGCGTGCTTGCGCTCGACGCCGACCCAGCTACCGTTCTCGCTGCGCAGCGGCAGCACGGCAAAACCATCGCGCATACCGGCGCTCATGCCCACCAGGCACACCACTTCGCCCGGCACTTCCTGCGAATCCTGGCAGCCGGCCAGGCTGGTGACTTTCACGGCCATCGGAATCGACGAGCGGGTCTTTGCCTGTGTCTTGGCCACGCCCGCCTGCACGGCGGCGTGGATTTGTTCCAGGGTCGGCATCGCTGCGGCATGGGCAGGCAAGGTGGCGGACAGGGCGGCGGCGGTCAGGGCGAGGGAAGTCAGGCGCATGGTAGGTAGGAGCAGTGATCAAAGGCCGGCAGTCTAGCACTTTGCATAAAAACAGCTGTTTCTGTAGAGAATTAACTGGAAAGGGATCCCCGCATCCGCTGCGCCCGTGCCCGCGAAAACGGCGTGCCGGCGGCCAGCCAGGGCGGCTTTCGCGGCCGCGCGGCGCTCGACCAACTGGCGCCAAAGGCCGGCTAAGCTGCGGTCAACTCCCGCAGCAGCCCCATCTTTATTGCTATGATGGCGGGCTGCCGGCGGTACAGCCGGCCTCGTCGATATCATATCCATAACGTCGCAATATAAAAACGGGAGTTTGAATGAGTTTACGTCTGTTGCTCTTGGGAGCATTCAGTGCCGCCCTGGCCACCACCGCCGCCGTGCCGGCATGGGCCGCGCCGCGCGGTTTCACCGTCGAAGACATGGTTGCCATGGAGCGCGTGGGCAGCCCCGTGCTGTCGCCCGACGCCACGCGCGTCGTCTACACGGTGCGCAGCACCAACCTGGAAAAGAACCGCGGCAACACGCAGCTGTGGATGATCGACTTGCGCGCGCCGAACGCGGCGCCACGCCAGCTCACGCGCGGCGATGCCAGCGCCACCGCCCCGCAATGGTCGCCGAACGGCGACGCCATCTACTTCCTGTCCGGCCGCTCCGGCTCCTCGCAAGTGTGGCAGCTGCCCCTGAACGGCGGCGAAGCGGCCAAGGTCACGGACCTGGCGCTGGATGTCGACACCTACCGCCTGTCGCCGCAGGGCGACCGCCTGGCCTTCAGCATGGGCGTCTTCCTCGATTGCGCGGATATCGCCTGCACGAAAAAGCGCCTGGATGAGAAAGCGAAAAACAAGGCGACCGGCATGGTCTACGACGAGATGTTCGTGCGCCACTGGGATACCTGGGCCGATGGCCGCCGCAACGCGCTGTATTCGGCACCCATCGACGCCACCGGCAAGGTCAGCGCCACGCCCGTCAGCCTGAGCGGCACGTTGAATGGCGATGCGCCATCGAAACCGTTCGGCGACAACGGCGAATACAATTTCAGCCCGGACGGCAAGACCGTGGCCTTCTCCGTGCGCGTGGCGGGCCGCACGGAATCGTGGTCGACCAATTTCGACGTCTACACGATCCCCGCCACCGGCGGCCAGGCGCCGCGCAACCTGACCGCCGACAATCCGGCCTGGGATGCGAAAGCCGCCTACTCGCCGGACGGCCGCACCCTGGCCTATGTCGCCATGACACGGCCCGGCTTCGAGGCGGACCGCTTCCACCTGGTGCTGATGGATGTCGCCACGGGCAAGAAACGCACCCTCGCCGACGACTGGGACCGTTCCGTGGCCGATTTCCGCTGGACGCCGGACGGCAAGGGCTTCCTGGTGGCGGCCGACGACGTGGGCCAGCACCGTTTGTTCCACATCGATGCGGCAAACGGCAAGGTTGCCGCCCTGACGGGCAAGGGCGCCGTGGCTGACTTCGACGTGCGCGGCAATACCATCGTGCTGGCGCAGGCCAGCCTGACGTCGGGCGCGCAGCTGTACACGCGCAAGCTCGACGCCAGGTCGGAAACGGCGCCGATGCTCCAGCTGACGAAACAAAATGCGCAAGCCCTGGCCGACGTGCGTTTCGGCGAATATGAGCAGTTCTCGTTCGCCGGCGCCGATGGCGCCACCGTGTACGGCCACGTGATGAAGCCATGGAATGCCAAGGCCGGTGAAAAGTATCCGATCGCCTTTTTAGTGCACGGCGGCCCGCAGGGCAGCTTTGGCAACAGCTGGAGCTACCGCTGGAACCCGCAAGTGTATGCGGGCGCCGGCTACGCCACCGTCTTCATCGACTTCCACGGTTCGACCGGCTATGGCCAGAAGTTCACGGACTCCATCAGCGGCGACTGGGGCGGCAAGCCATTGGTCGACCTGCAAAAAGGCCTGGAAGCGGCCACCAAGAAGTTCGCCTGGCTGGACCGCGAACGCAGCTGCGCGCTGGGCGCCTCCTACGGCGGCTACATGATGAACTGGATCGCCGGTAACTGGCCGGACGGCTTCAAGTGCCTGGTCAACCACGACGGCGTGTTCGACAACCGCGGCATGGCTTACGCGACGGAAGAACTGTGGTTCACCGAATGGGAAAACGGCGGCACCTACTATGACGCGCCGGCCAAGTACGAGCAGTTCAATCCCGTCAACTACGTGAAAAACTGGAAGACGCCGATGCTGGTGGTCCAGGGCGACCTGGACTTCCGCATCCCTACCACGCAGGGCCTGGGCACCTTCACGGCGCTGCAGCGCCAGGGCATCCCGAGCAAGCTGCTGGTCTTCCCGGACGAGAACCACTGGGTGCTGAAACCGGCCAATTCGCTGCTGTGGCATCACACGGTGCTCGATTGGTTGAATACGTACACAAAGAAATAAGCCGAAAAAGCAAAATCAGGGGGCAGGCCCGATGGGGGAATACGTCCCAGTGGGACGTATTCCGATCGCGAAGCGACCGACCCCGGCACTTCGCCTTCACGGGTTAAAAAAGCCGCGCGGTGCTGGATGCACCGCGCGGCTTTTTCCATGCGCAGGCCGGATTAGCGGCGCGCGCGCCGCGTAATCCGACACATCCACCATCGTTCAATACGCAGTGAGCGCCTTGGCGAACTTCACGATCCACAGCCGGCTTGGGCGCTCGCGGTCGTCGCCGCGCGCCACGCGGATGGTGTTGGCGGCGTTGCAGCCGACGGCGCTGCTGGTGACGATGACGCCGTTGGCATCGACCGCGCACTTGGTGACGTCGGCGCCATCGACTTCCACGCCAGCCGCGTCATACACCTTGGTTTTCATGCCGAAGTCGTTGTCATTGGCCAGCGCGATGGTGGAATCGTCGATCAGGGTCAGGCCTTCCGCCTTTTCCGCCGCCCAGCCGATGGCGTTCAAGTCCAGCAGCAGGGTTTTCTTCAGCGGCGTGACGGCCGCCCAGTCGGCGCCATTGACGGCCACGCCGCCCATGCTGCTCTTTTCCAGGTCCGAGGTGGCGGCATTGAAAGCGGCGGCCGAAATATCCGTGGCGGACTTCAGTTCCACCAGCATCAGTTTATTGAACACCTTGCCCGACGGCGCCGCGCCCTGCTCGATGACGAGGAACTTGCCGCCGCCCAGCGCCACCATGTCGCCCAGCTTGGCATTGCCCGTGCGGCCGTCCTGGTAGTCGGCCGCGTCCAGCGGATACGCATACATCTTGCCGCTGCTGCCCGTCGTCGGGTCGAATTCGATCCAGCGCGTGAAGCGGGCAAAGCGCTCGACCTGCTCCGCCTTTTTTGTTACCGAGTACATGGCCGTGCCGTCGCTCAAGGGGCTTTGCAGGAAGGCGTACAGCTTGTCGTTGCTGGCATCGAGCGTCATGCCTTCCATGCCGCGGTTGGCGCGGCGCTTGGCGAACAGCGCCGGCAAGCCCTTGCCCGGCTCGTATTTGGCCTGGATGATGCCGGTGGCCGCGTCGATCCTGATGATGAAGGGGCCGTATTCGTCCGAGACCCACAGCGCATTGCGCTTGGCGTCGACGACGATGGCTTCCGAATCGAGGCCGCCCGCATTGAAGACAGCCTTGCCGGCGGCATCGAACTTCATCGCATCCATGACGGGAATCTCGGCCGAATTGCCCACCGCGCCCACGGGCACGGGCAAGCCCGAGCTGTTTACCGTGGCCGACACCTTGATCGGCGTCGACGACGTCAGGATGGCGCCGCCCTTGCCGACCGTGATCACGCCGAACGACGGCGTGAAGCTGGGCGACGGGAAGATCTTGCTGCCGATCGTGCCCTTGCCCGAAGGGTCCGGCACCAGCGGGCCGTCGCCGTTCGGGCCGCGGTCCGTCAAACCATAGAATTCCAGGTCGCCCGCCGCGTTCTTGCCTTTATAGGCCAGGCCCGAGCCGTACGACGGCAGGAAGCCGTTCGGGAACTCGCCCTTGATCCTGGCGTTGGCGCCTTCATACGGCACGTAGAATTTGTCGGCCGCCTGGATCTGGTAGCGCGTCACAGTGACTTTCACTTCGCCCACGGGATTGGCCTGCGTCAGCGCCTCGTTGACGGGCGCGCCGATTTTCGACGCCAGGGTGTCTTCAAAATGCTCGCGCACGAGGGCGCGGCGCTCCGCATCGACCGTGCGGCCGGCGAATTTTCCGCCAAGCGTCGCCAGGTGCGCGGCCAGCGCCGTGTTGAAGGCGGCGGGGGCGGCATTGAAATCGAGGGCCTTGCCCGCCAGCGCCGCTTTCACGTCCGCCGTGAGCTTGATGCCGTTCGACGGGTCGCTGTCATCGTCCAGCAATTGCAGCGCCAGCAGACGGTTGACGACCTTGTCGTCCTGCACATTGGCCGTGGCGGCCAGCGCCAGCGGCGTGATCAGGGCGCCGCACTGCGAGGTGCCCAGCGCCAGGCCGCCCACGCTGAAGGTTAGCGTATCGCCCGGCGTGCACGTGAACTCGCCCTTGGCATTGGTGCTGGCCTTGGCCGCGCTGCCCGCCACGTAATCGAGGCCTTCCACCGCGCCATCGAGAAACACGCCCGTCAGCGCCACCGGCTTGGCCGGCTCGTCGTGGCTGTCGCTGCCGCCACAGGCGGCCAGGGCCAGGCCTGCGGCGACGGCCAGTACGGTCAATTTCGGGATCGGTTTCAAGACACGGTTCATCAGTTTCCTCGGATTGGGGGATCAAAGGCGAGGAGTGTATCTGGCAAAAGTGACAAGCGCGTTACAATTGAACAATTAGTTACAAATAGGCAACATAGATCAAGTATTTGGAAAATGGGGGGCGGATTGTGTTATTGAGGCAACATCCAGGCGTTCCGGGCCGCCGATGCCGCCAAAGCGGCCGTCGGCCTGGCGCCGGAATTGTTTCGGCGTGACGCCCTTCACCTGCAGGAAGCGGCGGTTGAAATTGGCCACGTTCTGGAAACCCACGTCATAGCACACGTTCGAGACGTATTGATCCGTGTCCATCAGCAGCTGGCACGCCTTGTTGATGCGCAGGCGGCTGATGAAGTCCGTGAAGCTGTTGCCCGTCGCCTTGCGGAAGAAGCGCGAGAACTTGCTCAGCGACATGCCCACCTGCTCGGCCAGCATTTCCGCCGAAATCGGCTCGCGGTAATTGTCCGTGATATAGCTGAGCACAGAATTGACCTTGGCCAGGGTGGCGTCGTCGTCGTACGAGCGCAGGGAGGCGCTCGACAGCAGGCGGTAGTTGGCAGTGCGCGCCAGCTTGCTCATCAGCTGGACGAATTCGGCGAAGCGCTCGGCGCCATGCGTGGCGCGGATGCGCGCCAGGTGCCGCTCCGCCTCCTGCCCCATCTCGAAAAACTCCACGCCATAGCTGGAGCGCTCCAGCAGCGGCAGCAGTTCGCGCAATTCGGGGATGACGCGCGCGGCGCCCGCCAGCGGCGCGTGGGCGAACTGCACGATCATGTCGCGCAGGGCCACGCCCCCTTCCGGCACGCCGTTCGAAATCCAGTTGTGCGGCAGGCGCGGCCCCGTCAGCACCAGGTGGCCGGGCGAGAATTCGCCGATGTAGTCGCCCACGAACAGCCGCCCGCTGGTGGCGACGATCAGGTGCAGCTCGTATTCCTCGTGGCAGTGCCAGCGCACGCGCGAGCTGGGATAGCCGTGTTCCAGGTAGTTGATGATGCCGTCATAGCTTTCGCGTTCCAGTTCGGGCGCCTTGCGCTCGCTGTCACGGTAGCCGTTCTGCCATGTGTGTTCCATGCTCTTCTCTTTGCAGGCTGTCTCCCGCCTTTGCCGTCCAATGTACCCCAATTCCCTTTATTCGCCAAAACGGCCCAGCGCCTGCTGGCGGAACTCCTTCGGCGTCATGCCTTTCAGCTCCAGGAAGCGCCGGTTGAAATTGGCCACGTTATTGAAGCCCGCCTCGTAGCAGATGTTGCTGACATAGCGCTCCGTCTCCATCAGCAGCTGGCACGCTTTGTTGATGCGCAGGCGGTTGACGAAATCCGTGAAGCTGTTGCCGGTGGCGCTGCGGAAGAAGCGCGAAAAGGTGCGCTCCGGCATCTCCACCTGCTCGGCCAGCTGTTTCAACGAGAACTGGCTGCTGTAATTGTGCACGATGTAATTGATGGCCGAACTGATGCGCGCCAGGGCCACGTCATCGTCGCTGGACTGCATGGGCACCGTCGACAGCAGCTGGTAGTCGCTGGTCTGCGCCAGTTCGCCCAGCAGGGTCAGGAACTCGATGAAGCGCGGCAGGCCGCTCGTGTCGCGGATGCGCTGGAAGCGCCGCAGCGACTGCTCGCTGACGCCGAAGAATTCCACGCCATGCAAGGCCCGCTGCAGCAGCGGGAAAATCCCCTTCAGCTCCGGGATGACGGCCGCCATCGAGGCCAGCGGCGGATGCGAAAACTGGATCACCATGTCGCGCAGCGCCACGCCTTCGGGCGGCGTGTCGAGCGAGACCCAGTTATGCGGCACGCGCGGCCCCGTCAGCACCAGGTGGCCGGGCGCAAACTGGCCGATGTAATCGCCCACAAACACCTTGCCACTGCTCTCGATGATCAGGTGCAGCTCGTACTCGTCGTGGTAATGCCAGCGCACCAGCGAATTCGGAAAGCCGTGCTCCAGGTAGCGGATGAAGCCGAAACTGCCTTTCGGCTCGAAGCCGGGCGTGGCGTCGCGCTGCTGTTCCAGCTCCATCTGCGGCTGCGGATATTCGGCCTTGCGTTGCATGGCGCGCCCTCCCCCGTCAAGCCACGATCTGTTCGAGCGCGGCGCGCGCGCCCAGTGCATACAGGCTGTCCAGCGCTTCGCCCACCGCCTGCGTGAACGCTGGCGTGTCGCTCAAGTCGCCGAACAGCTGGCGCAGGGACAGCAGCGCCGTGGCGTCCGCGCCGCCATGCAGCGCCAGCTCGCGCAGGCGCGCCGCGTACGGATCGCTCAAAGGCATGGCGCGCCCCTGCTCGTCGTGGCCTTCCAGGTAGCGGAACCAGCATGCCACCGTAAAGGCCAGCAGCTTGATGGCGCCGCCCTGCGCCAGCGCTTCGCGCACGGACGGCAGCACGAATTTCGGGATGCGCGCCGAGCCCTCCGTGCCGATGCGCGCCAGCTGGTCGCGCACGGCCGGATTCGAGAAGCGCTCGATCAGCGTATCCTTGTACTGCGCCAGGTCGATGCCTTCCACTTCATCGAGCAGCGGCGTGACTTCGTCGTCCATCATGCGCCGCACCAGCGCGCGGATGCCCGGGTCGCCCATCGCTTCATGCGCGAAGGTGTAGCCCAGCTGCATGCCAATGTAGCACAGGGCCTGGTGGCTGGCATTGAGCAGGCGCAGCTTCATTTTTTCATACGGCAGCACGTCGTGCGTCATCTGCGCGCCGACTTTTTCCCAGGCGGGACGGCCCTGCGGGAATTCATCCTCGATGACCCACTGGCGGAACGGCTCGCACACGACGGGCCAGGCATCGATGATGCCAAAGGTGTCGCGCACCAGCGCCCGGTGTTCATCCGTGGTGGCGGGCGTGATGCGGTCGACCATGCTGTTGGGGAAGCTGCAGTGCGTGGCCAGCCAGCGCGCCAGTTCCAGGTCGCGCAGGGCGACAAAGGCCAGCAGCATCTTGCGCGTGACGTCGCCATTGTTTTGCAGGTTATCGCAGGACATGATGGTAAACGGCGGCAAGCCGCGCTGGTGGCGCAGCGCCAGGGCCGCGGCCAGGTAGCCGAACGAGCAGCGCGGCGCCTGCGGATGCGCCAGTTCGTGGACGATGTCGGGATGCTGCGCATCGAATTCGCCCGTGCCCTGGTTGACGTAATAGCCGCCTTCCGTGATGGTCAGCGAAACGATGCGCGTGCCCGCATCGGCCAGCTTTTCCAGCACGGCTTGCGGATCGTCCGGCGCATACAGGTAGTCGGCCACGCAGCCGATGATGCGCGCCGAGTCGCCGGCCGCGCCGCGCTCGACCACCGTATACAAGCCATCCTGCGACTGCATGGCGTCGCGCATGGCCGCATCGTGTGCCAGCAGGCCCACGCCGCAGTAACCCCACTGCGCCTGGCCCGGCAAGGCCAGCAAGTCGTCGAGGTACACGGCCTGGTGGGCGCGGTAAAAACCACCCACGCCGATATGCACGATGCTTGGCACGAGCGTGTCGCGCGCATACGCGGGCACGGCGACGCTGGCCGGCAGCTGCGCCAGATGCGCCTGTTTCAGTGCGATGGCATCCATTACAGCGCTCCTTTCGCCGCCGAGTAGGTCTTGCCGGCGCGGTCAAAGTAATGCACGAAGCCCGGCTCGAACGTCAAATGCGTCTGCTGGCCCGGCTGCAGGCTGCTGCGCTCGGCGCCGCGCGACACCACCTGCACATTGTTCGGCAGGCGCACATAGGTGAGGGTTTCCACGCCCAGCGATTCGACCAGGTCGACGGTGACGGGCACGCTACCCGGCTGCGCCGCGCCCAGGTGCACGTGTTCGGTACGGATGCCGACAAAGCCGTCTGCCTGCGCCGCGCTGCCCGCCTGCGCCAGCAGCTGCGGCGCCGCGTCGGCGGGCACCACGTTCATGCTGGGCGTGCCGATGAACTGGGCGACAAAACGGTTGGCGGGTCGGTCATACAGTTCCAGGGGCGAGCCATGCTGCTCGATCTGGCCGTCGCGCAGCACCACCACCCTGTCGGCCAGGGTCATCGCCTCCACCTGGTCGTGCGTGACATAGATGGTGGTGGCGCCCAGTTCGCGGTGCAGCTTGGCGATCTCGATGCGCGTCTGCACGCGCAGGGCCGCATCGAGGTTCGACAGCGGCTCGTCGAACAGGAACACCTTCGGGTCGCGCACGATGGCGCGGCCGATGGCCACCCTCTGGCGCTGGCCGCCCGACAGCTCCTTCGGCGTGCGTTCCAGGTATTTTCCCAGGTCGAGGATGGCGGCCGCCTTGTCCACCTTTTCGCGGATGATGGCCGGGTCGACGCCGGCCAGCTTCAGCGCGAACGACATGTTCTGGAACACCGTCATGTGCGGGTACAGCGCATACGACTGGAACACCATCGCCAGGTCGCGCTTGGACGATGGCAGGGCCGTGATGTCGCGCCCGTCCAGCGACAGCTTGCCGCCGTCGATCGGTTCCAGGCCCGCGATCAGGCGCAGCAGGGTTGATTTTCCGCAACCCGACGGCCCCACGAAGACGACGAACTCGCCCTGGCGGATTTCCAGGTCGATGCCCTTGATGGCGCGGTGCTCGCCAAAGAATTTCTCGATATTGCTCAGTTGAAGGTAAGCCATGATTTGTCTCAATTCTGATGTGTTTTCGATGCTTACAGAAACCGCAGCGAGCGGTTCAAATTCGGTTTGAGCAGCGCAGCTGTGCGCATGCACAGTGAGCAACGCAGAGCCGAAAGCGGGCCGCGCAGCAGGGTCATGGAGGCATCATTTATTTGACGGCGCCAAAGGTCATCCCCTGCACCAGTTGTTTCTGGCAAAACCAGCCCAGCGCCATGATGGGCGCGATCGCCATCAGCGACGCGGCCGACAATTTGGCCCAGAACAGGCCTTCCGGGCTGGAGTAGGAAGCGATGAGCCAGGCCAGCGTGCCCGCGTTGGAAGCGCCCAGGTTCAGCGACCAGAACGATTCGTTCCACGACCACACCATGCACACGAGCGCCGTGGAAGCGATGCCGCCCACGGACAGGGGCAGCACGACGTGGCGGAATTCGTCCCACACGGTGGCGCCATCCATGCGCGACGCTTCCAGGATTTCGCGCGGCAACTCCTTCATGCTGGTGTACAGCAGCCAGATCATGATGGGCAGGTTCATCAGCATGAACATGATGGTCAGGCCGATGCGCGTGTCGAGCAGGCCGAAGTACTGGTAGCAGATGTAGATCGGCATCAGGGCGCCCACGCCGGGCATGTAGCGCGAGCTGAGCATGAACTTCAGCAAGCCGATGGTGCCGCCGGTGGGAAAGAACGCCATCGAATACGCGGCCGGGATGGCGATCAGGAGGCCGATGGCCGTGGAGAGCACGCTGGTAAACAGCGAGTTCCACGCGTAGCCGAAGTAATTGTCGCGCGCCAGCACTTCGCGGAAGCTGTCTAAGGTTGGCGTGAAGAACAGCAGCGGCGGCGTGGAAATGGCTTGCCCTTCCGTCTTGAAGGCCATCAGGCCCAGCCAGAAGATGGGGAAGAACAGCAGCAGCGCGAACAGCCAGGCGGCGGCCGTGCGGCCATACAGATTGAGTTTGCTATGCATCAAGGTCTCCTTATTTCGACAGGTTCTTGCCGATGACGCGCATCAGGAAGAAGGCGGCGATGTTGGCGATGAGCACGGCGAACAGGGCGCCGGCGGAAGCCGCTCCAATGTCGTAGGACAGCAGTGCCTGCTGATAAATCATGAAGGTGATGGTGGTCGTGTCGAAGCCGGGACCGCCGCCCGTGGTGGTAAAGATTTCCGCAAAGATCGACAGCAAAAAGATCATCTCGATCATCAACACCACCGAGACGGCGCGGCCCAGGTGGGGAATATAGAGGTAGCGCAATTGCTGCAAATAGGTGGCGCCATCCATGCGCGCCGCTTCCAGCTGTTCGCGGTCCATCGATTGCAGGGCCGTCATGAAGATCAGGCAGGCGAATGGCAACCATTGCCACGAGACCATCATGATGATGGAAAACAGCGGGTGGGCCGACAGCCAGTCGACGGGCGTGGCGCCAAAGAAGATGCTGATCTGCGCGAACAGGCCGTAGATCGGGTTGAGCAGCATGTTCTTCCACATCAGGGCATTCACGGCCGGCATGACGAGGAAGGGAGAAATCAACAGCACGCGCACGACGGCGCGCCCCGGAAACGCTTCATTGATCAGCAAGCCCAGCGCCGTGCCCAGCACCACCGTGATCAGCATCACGGAAAACAGCAGGGTGAAGGTATTTTGCAATGCCGGCAGGAACGAGGCATCCGTAAAGAAAAAGTGGAAATTGGCCAGGCCATGGAAAGGATGGCCGCTCGGATCGAGCATGGAATAACGCACGAACGAGTAATACAGCGTGATCAGCAGCGGGATCACGGAAATGACGGAGACGGCGACCACGGCCGGCGTCAGCAAAGTCCGGGGGATAATGCGTTTCATAGGATTTCTCTTGGGGCAAGAAGGAACAATCGCCGGCAAAAATCTGGGGTCAGACCCGTCGGGTCTGACCCCGGCTTTACGCTATTGGAGCAAGCAAACTATGCAGCAGGCTTACTTGTAGTACCCTCCTTTGCGCATCTCGCGTTCCGCCGTCTGCTGCGACAGTTCCAGCGCCTGATCCACCGTTACCTTGCCCAGCAACGCCGCCGCCATCTGCTGGCCGGCGGCCACGCCGATCACCTGGAATTCCGGGATGGAGGCGAATTGCACGCCCACGTATGGCGACGGCGGCAAGGTGCTTTGCACGGCGCGCGTGGTGGCCAGGGCCTTGCCTTCGGCGGCGGCAAATTTCGCCACCTTCTGGAATTCCGGGCTGGCATACGTCGACTTGCGCGTGCCGGTCGGCACGTTGGCCCAACTGGTTTCCTTGGCAACCAGTTTTACATAGTCGGGCGACGTGGCCCAGTTGATGAAGCGCTGCGCCTCGTTCGGGTGTTTCGAGCTCGACGGGATGGCGAGCGACCAGATCCACAGCCAGTTGGCGCCCCGTTCCGTCACGCCGACGGGCGACTGGGCAAATGCCACCTTGTCGGCCACCTTGCTCTGCTTGGGGTCCGTGACGAAGGAGGCGGCGATCGTCGCGTCGATCCAGATGCCGCACTTGCCCTGGTTAAACAGCGCCAGGTTTTCATTGAAACTGTTGGCGGCCGCGCCGGGCGGGCCATATTTCTTCATCAGGTCGACATACATGTTGACCGCGTCTTTCCATGGCTTGCTGGTAAATTGCGGCTTCCACTTCATGTCGAACAGCTGGCCGCCATAGGAGTTGGCCATGGTGGTGATGAGCGCCATGTTGTCGCCCCAGCCCGGCTTGCCGCGCAGGCAGATGCCGTACACGCCGTTGGCGGGGTCGTGCAGCTTGGCGGCGACGTCGCGCAGCTGGTTCCAGCTGGGGCGGTCTTCGATGGTCATGCCCGCCTTTTTGACCAGGTCGCTGCGGTACATGATCATCGAGCTTTCGCCATAGAACGGCGACGCGTACAGCTTGCCGTCGCCGGACAGGCCTTCGCGGATGGCGGGCAGCAAGTCGTCGATATCGTATTTGGCGTCCGGCTTGATGGGAATGAGCCAGTTTTTCTTGCCCCAGATGGGCGTTTCATACAGGCCGATGGTCATGACGTCGAACTGGCCGCCCTTGGTGGCGATATCCGTGGTCATGCGCTGGCGCAAGACGCCCTCTTCCAGGGTCACCCACTTGAGCTTGATGTCGGGATTGGCTTGCTCGAAGAACTTGCTGAGCTTTTGCATTTCGATCATGTGGCCGTTGTTGACTGTCGCGATGACGAGGTCGGTTGCGGCGAAGGCGGACGAAGCGAAGCAGAAAGCGCCGGCGCACAGCGCGGCAATGGCGGTACGTTTCATTGTGTGTCTCCAGTGTTTTTTGTCGTTGGCAATGCCTGAATACTTAGCACCACGACCACAATGTATCACCGCGCTTTGATACTTTCTGATACTCCAAAACCGCAATTCAATACTCTTTTGCAGCGCCGCTATGCGCGAGAGTATCGACATTGAGTAAAAACAACACTTTGAAAGAAAGTATCGCGACTTGTGCGTTTTGTATCAGGGTGGTTAAAAATGCGCTGCTAGACTTGGTTTTCGGCATTAGACCGTGCGCGGCGGCGACCTTCGGGCGCCACCGCTACCACCTACATCCTTCTGGAGACCGCATGAACCGCACTGCATTGAAAGTTTTACCTGCCGCCCTGCTCCTCGCCCTCGCCAGCGCTTCCGCCGTTGCCGACCCCATGTACCCATCCGATGCCGAAGGCTTCCACGGCTACCTGCGCGCTGGCGCCGGCAGCAATACCTCCGGCGA
>CAUSDR010000067.1:0-18096 GCA_963530105.1 uncultured Janthinobacterium sp. | reverse complement strand
CAAGACCATCTGTGCCGTGCTGGCCTCGTAGGCGTCGAAGAAGGCCTTGCGCTCGGAGTGCTCGAGGCGCTCGAAACTATCCTTGATCAGGGTCGTGATCAGGGCCGTGGTGGCTTCCTTGCCGAGTTTGTCCGCTTGCACCTTCTTGACCAAATTCAATACATTCTGCTGGCGCCGCATGCGTTCGTCGAGCCAGATCTCGTTGTTCAGCGGACGCGCATCGGATGCCTTGCGGATCTGCGCTTCCTGCTCGCTGCTGAAGCTGCCGAACCACAGCTCGAATTGCTCCATGGCTTTCTTGTAGCGCAGCTGCTGGCGCTTTTCCTGGTCGCCGCTCAGGTATTTCTTGCGGTAGTCGTCATTGTTCGATTTGAACTTCTTTTCCATCTGCGCAATCTGCTCGGGCTTGAGCGAACGGGCCAGGTCGGCCAGTTCCGGCGCCGCCTTCAGCAGCAGCGCCTGGGTGCGGTGCTTGATTTCGCTGTAGTCCGCCATCAGGTCGGCTTGCGTGATATTGCCCTGCAGCTGCTTCTGTCCCGTGCGCAGGATTTCCACGTAATCCTTCAATTGCGTCTTGCGGTGCCAGTCGAACAGCTTGTCGATGTCGTCGCGCACCCAGCCCTTCTGGTCGCGGTCCAGGTCGACATAGGCGTTCAGCCACCAGTACAGCACGGTGTCGCCATTGTTATACGCCAGGCGCAAGCCGCTGCAGCCTGCCATGATGACCAACAGCAAGGCCAGCACCGCATAAGTAAAGCGGCTGGAGGGCGTGGAATGCGGGGCTTGCGTGTTAAACTTTTTCATATTCTTAACTTATAAAAATTACGGTCTATGAACGTTGTCATTCTCGCCGCCGGTATGGGGAAACGCATGCAGTCGGCACTGCCAAAAGTACTGCACCCGCTGGCTGGCAAGCCGCTGCTGTCGCATGTGATCGATACGGCGCGCAGTCTGGCGCCGTCCCGATTATGCGTGATTTACGGCCACGGGGGCGCAGCGGTGCTGAAGTTGCTCGACGGCTACAACGCCAGCCATGCCGTGCAGATCGATGCCGCCGAACAGGCGCAGCAACTGGGTACGGGCCATGCCGTGCAGCAAGCGCTGTCCTTGCTGGACGATGCCGTGCCGACCCTGATCCTGTATGGCGACGTGCCGCTGACCAGCGCCGCTTCCCTGCAGCAACTGGTCCAGGCGGCTGGCCAGGACAAGCTGGCCATCCTCACGGTGGAACAGGATGATCCGTTTGGCCTGGGCCGCATCGTGCGCGAGCACGGCGCCATCGTGCGCATCGTCGAGGAAAAAGATGCCACGCCAAGCGAGCGCGCCATCCGCGAAATCAACAGCGGCATCATGGTCGCGCCCACCGTGCGGCTGAAGCAATGGCTGTCGGCCTTGTCGAACGACAATGCGCAGGGGGAATACTATCTGACCGATATCGTTGCCCAGGCCGTCGCCGATGGCGTGCCCGTCACCTCGGCGCACCCGGCTGCCGTGTGGGAAGTGGCTGGCGTCAACAGCAAGGTGCAATTGGCGCAGCTGGAACGCATTCACCAGAACAATATCGCGCAAGCCTTGCTGGAACGGGGCGTGACGCTGCTCGATCCCGCCCGCCTCGACGTGCGCGGCGAACTCATTTGCGGCCGCGATGTCACCATCGACGTCGGCTGCGTCTTCGAAGGCCGGGTGGAACTGGGCGACGGCGTGCGCGTGGGCGCCAACAACGTCATCATCAACGCCACGCTCGCGGCCGGCGCGCACATCAAGCCGTTCTGCCATATCGAGGACGCCATCGTCGGCGCCGCGTCGATCATCGGCCCGTACGCGCGCCTGCGCCCGGGTACCGTATTGGAGGAAGACGTGCACGTCGGTAACTTTGTGGAAATCAAGAACAGCCAGGTCGCCGCGCACAGCAAGGCCAACCACCTGGCGTACATCGGCGACGCCACCATCGGTTCCAAGGTCAACATCGGCGCCGGCACGATTACCTGCAACTACGATGGCGTGAACAAGTTCCGCACGGTGATTGAAGACGATGCCTTCATTGGCAGCGACAGCCAGCTGATCGCCCCCGTAACCGTCGGCAAGGGCGCCACCCTGGGCGCCGGCACGACCCTGTCGAAAGATGCGCCGGCCGGCAAGCTGACGGTGTCGCGCGCGCGGCAAGTGACCATCGATGGCTGGACGCGCCCCGTGAAAATCCCCAAGTAAGCAACAGCTTCCTTGCTCGGCATGACGCCGCCAGCCTGTCCGGGCTGGCGGCGTTTTTTTTATGCTTGTGGATAATCCTGTGGAAAGGTGGCTGGCAAGTCGGGATAACTGCGGCGTGTTTTCACATCGTCCTGTTCGCCTGCTTTTTCCAGTGTGGATAAACTTGTGAACAAGCATGCTGACAAGTAATGGATAAGCCCGGTATAAGCTGCGTATAAGCCGTGGAAAAAGCGGGATAAGTCCGCCCGGCCATGCGCGCACACCGGCGTGATGCGCTGGATAGATCATCGCTGAAAAGCTGCTTCAATTCTGTCCTATACCAATGTGGATAAGCCTGTGCGCAAGCATGGAATAATTCAGGGATAACTTTTAAGTCATTGTATTCACAGGCTATTTCCATGCTATCAGGAAGCTAGTCCTGTGGGTAACACTGTGCAAAAGCCTGTTGCTAACTGGTGGGCAAGCAGAGGATAAGCCGGGATAAGTCGTCATTGGGCAACGCTCTCGATTTTTTACGATCGGCCGCGCGCAGCCGATGTGGCAATCGGTGAGAGTTACGCTGTGGATAAGCGTGTGCATAAGGGGGGCGAAAAGGCAGGGATAAGCCGGGATAACTCCGCCGCCAGCCAGGTTCAGACGGCAATGCGCGTCTCGAATTTGCTGCGAAAGGTGGAAAAATAGCTTTTTACGTTGCGTACATTGGCGTGCGCGGCAAACAGGCGGTGCGCCAGCGCGTGATACGCGGGCATGTCGGCCACTTGCACCATCAGCACGAAATCGGGACCGGGCGAGACGCGGTAGCATTGCAGCACGGCCGCTTCCGCTGCCACCAGCTGCTCGAATTGCGTCATGCGCTCAAACGCCTGCACGTCGAGCGTGATTTCCACGATGGCCGTCAGGCCCGCCCCCACCAGCTGGGGCGCGACGATGGCCACTTGCCGCTCGATCACGCCGCTTTCCCTCAACTGTTTGACCCGGCGCAAACAGGTGGGCGCCGACACGTGCACGGCTTGCGCCAGCTCACTGTTGGTTTGCGATGCATCAACTTGCAGGGCATTCAGGATGCGACGATCGATCTCATCGAGTGTAATGTTGTGCTCGTTCATGATTATGATGAATTGGAAAATAAATTGATTCTAAATGAAATAATATTTCATCGCCAAATGGTCATGAAATATTCAGTCAAAAATGCACTGATTTAGAAAGCTTATTTCAATCGCTCTGCATTAGCATGCGTGCATTGATTAAATTTTAGACAGAGGTTTCCATGTGTGGCATCGTCGGCGCGGTAGCGCAACGTAACATTACCCCCATCCTGGTCGAAGGCTTGAAGCGCCTGGAGTACCGCGGCTACGATTCCTGCGGCATCGCGCTGCACGCCGATGGCCGTTTGCAGCGTTCGCGTTCCACCTCGCGCGTGGCGGAACTGGAAAAGCAGATCGCCGAAGAAGGCTTGAGCGGTTTCACGGGCATTGCGCACACGCGCTGGGCCACGCATGGCGCACCCGTCAACTTCAATGCGCATCCGCACTTTTCCCCGACGGAAGAGAACGCCCGCGTGGCGCTGGTGCATAACGGCATCATCGAAAACCACGACGAGCTGCGCGCCGAACTGACGGCCTTGGGTTATGTCTTCCAGAGCCAGACGGACACGGAAGTGATCGCCCACTTGGTCGAGCACATGTACAACGGCGACCTGTTCGAGACCGTGCAACAGGCCGTGAAACGCCTCGACGGCGCGTACGCGATCGCCGTCTTCTGCCGCGACGAACCGCACCGCGTGGTGGCCGCGCGCCAGGGCTCGCCCCTGATCGTCGGCCTGGGCAATGGTGAAAACTTTGTTGCCTCCGACGCCATGGCGCTGGCCGGCACGACCGACCAGATCATTTACCTGGAAGAAGGCGACGTGGTCGACTTGCAACTGTCGCGCTGCTGGATCGTCGACGTCGATGGCAAGCCCGTCGAGCGCGAAGTGAAAACCGTGCACGCGCACACGGGCGCGGCCGAGCTGGGCCCGTACCGCCACTACATGCAGAAGGAAATCTTCGAGCAGCCGCGCGCCATCGGCGACACCCTGGAAGGCGTGACGGCCATCATGCCGGAACTGTTCGGCGACGGCGCCTACAAGATCTTCAAGCAGATCGACCGCGTGCTGATCCTCGCCTGCGGCACCAGCTCGTATGCGGGCATGACGGCCAAGTACTGGATCGAATCGATCGCCAAGATCCCCGTCAGCGTGGAAGTGGCCAGCGAATACCGCTACCGCGACAGCGTGCCGCACCCGAACACGCTGGTGGTGACGATTTCGCAAAGCGGCGAGACGGCCGACACCCTGGCCGCCCTGAAACATGCGCGCAGCCTGGGCATGCAGCACACCTTGACCATCTGCAACGTGGCCACCAGCGCCATGGTGCGCGAATGCGCGCTGGCCTACATCACGCGCGCCGGCGTGGAAGTGGGCGTCGCCTCGACCAAGGCTTTCACGACGCAGCTGGCGGGCCTGTTCCTGCTGACCCTGTGCCTGGCGCAAGTCAATGGCCACCTCTCCGAGGAACAGGAAGCGGCGCACCTGAAAGCCATGCGCCACCTGCCCGTCGCCATCGCCTCGGTGCTGGCGCTGGAGCCGCAAATCATTGCCTGGTCGGAAGAATTCGCGCGCAAGGAAAACGCCCTCTTCCTCGGCCGCGGCATGCACTATCCGATCGCGCTGGAAGGCGCCTTGAAACTCAAGGAAATCTCGTACATCCACGCCGAAGCGTATCCGGCCGGTGAACTGAAACACGGCCCGCTGGCCCTGGTAACGAATGAAATGCCCGTTGTCACCATCGCGCCGAACGACGCGCTGATCGAAAAGCTGAAGTCGAACATGCAGGAAGTGCGCGCCCGCGGCGGCCAGCTGTACGTTTTCGCCGACGTCGATTCGCGCATCAGCTCGGGCGAAGGCTTGCACGTCATCCGCCTGCCCGAGCACTACGGCGACCTGTCGCCGATCCTGCACGTCTGCGCCTTGCAATTGCTGGCCTACCACACGGCCCTGGCGCGCGGCACGGACGTCGACAAGCCACGCAATCTGGCCAAGTCGGTGACGGTGGAGTAAGACGGCCGGACGGGCGGCGCGCTGCCGCCGGCGAGGCGGGCGTCAGCTGGCGGCAGGATCGGTGCGGGAACGGTATTGCTCTATCCATTTCACGGATTGCGCGATGCCGCCGAAGGGAAAGAAATGCAGGCTGACCTCGCCATGTGCGGCGGTCAGGCCGGCGGCCAGGCGCTCGACGAACCGGTCCGGCCCCGCCGTGCCGAACAGCTTGCCGATGGACACGCCATACTTGGACCACACCGCTGCGCAGGCGCCCACGCCGCACAAGGCGGCATAGCGCGCCAGCACCGCGATGCTGGCGGGACCGGGCACGCCCACGCGCACGGGATGCGCTATGCCGCGCGCGCGCAGCGCCTTGAGCCACGTCAAGACGATGTCGGCGTCAAACGCGAATTGCGTGACGATCAAGGGCGTCATGCCGCGCTGCTCGATGCTGTGGCACTTGCGTTCGAGCACTTCCCACTGTTCAGCCATAGCCATCACCGGATGGCCTTCCGGGTGGCCCCCCACGCCGATCACTTTCATGCCCGCGCGCTCGAACACGCCGGTGTCGATCAGCGCGGCACTGTCGGCAAACGGCCCCGTCGGGATGGCGGGATCGCCCGCGATCACGAAGCAGCGCTCGACGCCCGCTTCGGCGACGGCGCGCTGGACGAACGACTCAAATTCGGCGAATGAAGCGATACGGCGCGCGGACAGGTGCGGCATGGGCTCGAAGCCGAGCGTGCGCACGCTGCGGGCCGCGGCCAGCCGCGCCTCGTTATCCTCGCGCGGCAGGTAGGGAATGGCAATCGTGGACGCGGGCGCTATCCGCGCCGCCGCGGCCCTCAACGCAGGCATGTCCTTCGCGCCGACTTCCAGGGAATAGGCATGCGCGATGTTGCCGGCGGACCAGGGCTTAGCGGGATGCATCAGGGGCGTTGCCGGCGCTTTCTTGCGCAACGGCCGGCTGGCGGGCCAGCGCGATGAAGGCCCGCACGTAGTCGATGGAAGTGTCCGTCTCGCGTGCGCCCAGGAAAATCTGCTTGGCGATGCCGCGTGCCCCCAGCCGCACGGGCACCACGTCCATCTTGGCCGCGTATTCCTCGACCAGCCAGCGCGGCAGGGCGGCCACGCCGCGGCCGCTGGCCACCATCTGCAGCATGATATCGGTGGTTTCGATGGCCTTGTGGCGCTTGGGCGTGACACCGGCCGGCAACAGGAACTGGTTGTAGATGTCCAGCCGCTCGATGTCCACGGGGTAGCTGATCAGCACTTCCTGCGTCAGTTGCTGGGGCTTCACATACGCTGCCGAAGCGAGGGCATGGCCCTTGGCCACGACGAGCACCTGCTCGTAGTCGAACACGGGTTCGAATGCCAGTCCCGGCTTGTACAGGGGGTCGGGCGTGACCAGCAGGTCGATCTCGTAGCCGAAAAGCGCGCCGATGCCGCCGAACTGGAATTTCTGTTTGACATCCACATCCACGTCGGGCCAGGCGGCCAGGTACGGGGAAACCACTTTGAGCAGCCACTGGTAGCACGGGTGGCACTCCATGCCGATGCGCAACGCACCGCGCTCGCCCTGCGCGAACTGGCCCAGGCGCTCTTCGGCCAGGTCCAGTTGCGGCAGCACGCGGTTCGCCACCGCCAGCAGGTACTGGCCGGCCTGCGTCAGGCGCAGGTTGCGCCCTTCGCGCAGCCAGACATCGGTGCCCAGTTGCTGCTCCAGCTTTTTCATGCTGTGGCTGAGGGCCGACTGGGTCAGGTGCAGCACGCTAGCTGCGGCCGTCAACGACCCTTGTTTCTCGACCTGCTGGACGATGCTGAGGTGGATGCGTTCAAGCATTGAGATGAGCCATGTTCATGGATGTATGAAATAAGACCATTATACTTCATCGATTCTCCCCGCTATCATCCATTCCCTTGTTGCTGGCCTTGTTCGGCCATCGCGCATCGCCCCTATGAAAGCAAAAATGACACGTCCACTTCGTTTAGTCGCGGTTTCCGGCGGGCTGCAACGCCCGTCCAAGGCCGCCGCCCTGGCAGAGCACCTGCTGGACCTGATCGCCGACGCAGTCCCGTGCAAACTGCGCCTGGTCGAACTGGGCCAGCTGGTGCCGCAGCTGGCCGGCGCCGTTTGGCGATCCCAGCTGCCCGAGACGGTGGAGCGGGAACTCGCGGCGGTCGAGCAAGCTGACATCCTGGTGGTGGCCACGCCGGTCTTTCGCGGCTCCTACACGGGACTGTTCAAGCATTTCTTTGACTTCATTGATCAGGACGCCCTGATCGACAAGCCAGTCTTGCTGGCGGCCACCGGCGGCAGCGAGCGCCATGCCCTGGTGATCGACCACCAGTTGCGGCCCCTGTTCAGCTTTTTCCAGGCACGCACACTGCCGCTGGGCGTGTATGCCACCGACAAGGATTTCGTCGACTACCGGGTGGAAAACGCGGCCCTGATCCAGCGCGCCGCGCTGGCGGTGCAACGGGCATTGCCGCTGCTCGAATTGACGCGCCATGCGCGCCATGCCACCGCTGAGGAGGCGGTGGCGGCCTGACATGCCCCACGCAGGCCGTGATACGGACGGGCCGCACCAGCACTCGCCATCTTCATCTTTTCCGCAGAAATCAGGACACCAGATCACCATGAGCAAAGATTTTTCATTCAGCATCAAGAGCATTGCTTTCGATGAAAACTACCATCCATCGGAGAATACGCGTCTGACGACCAACTTTGCCAATCTGGCCAGAGGAAAGAGTCGCCAGGAGAATCTGCGCAATACCTTGCGGATGATTGATAATCGTTTCAACAGCCTGGCGCATTGGGATAATCCAAAGGCTGATCGCTATTCTGTCGAGCTTGAAATCATTTCAGTCGAGCTGAATATCGATGTCAAAGGCGGCAATATTCCATTGATTGAAATATTGAAGCCGAATATCGTCGACGAAGTAACCGGGGAACGCCTTGACGGCATCGCCGGGAATAACTTCTCGTCTTACGTGCGCGATTACGACTTCAGCGTGCTGCTGCCAGAGCACAACAATAATAAGGCCACCTTTGGCATTCCCGACAATTTCGGCGATTTTCATGGCAAGCTGTTCAAGCACTTTGTCAAATCCAGCGCTTACCAGGAGCGCTTCAGCAAGCCGCCCGTCATCTGCATCAGCGCCTCGAGCAGCAAGACCTATCATCGGACGGGCAATCAGCACCCCGTACTCGGTGTCGAATACCAGCAAAATGAATTCTCGTCGACGGATCAATATTTCGAAAAAATGGGCATGCAAGTCCGCTATTTCATGCCTGCCAATAGTGCCGCACCGCTGGCATTTTATTTTATCGGCGATCTGCTGGATGACTATACCAATCTTGAACTGATCGGCACCATCAGCACGATGGAAACGTTCCAGAAGATTTATCGCCCTGAAATCTACAATGCCAATTCGGCGGCGGGAAAATGCTATCAGCCCAGCCTGCAGAACCAGGATTATTCATTGACGCAGATTGTCTATGATCGGGAAGAGCGCAGCCAGCTGGCTGTCAAGCAGGGAAAATATACGGAAGAGCATTTCATCAAGCCCTACAAAAGCGTGCTTGAACAATGGGCTGCCAACGCCGTTCTTAACTAAATAAAATAGACAAGATTATTCATCATGAAAAAATTATTACCTACTTCGACTGCCGGCAGCTTGCCCAAACCTTCTTGGCTGGCACAGCCTGAAAAACTTTGGTCACCGTGGAAATTGCAGGACGAGGAATTAGTCGAGGGCAAACAGGATGCCTTGCGTTTGTCACTGCAGGAACAGCAGCAGGCCGGCATCGATATTGTCAGCGACGGCGAACAGACCCGCCAGCATTTTGTCACCACGTTCATCGAGCATCTGAGCGGCGTGGATTTTGACAAGCGCGAGACCGTCCGGATCCGTGACCGCTATGACGCCAGCGTGCCGACCGTCGTGGGCGCGGTAAGCCGCCCGAAGCCGGTGTTTGTCGACGACGCCAGGTTCCTGCGCCAGCAAACCACGCAGCCCATCAAATGGGCCTTGCCAGGTCCGATGACGATGATCGATACGCTGTATGACAGCCACTACAAGAGCCGCGAAAAACTGGCCTGGGAATTTGCCAAGATCCTCAATCAGGAAGCGCGGGAACTGGAGGCGGCCGGTGTCGACATCATCCAGTTTGACGAACCCGCCTTCAATGTCTTCTTTGATGAAGTCAATGACTGGGGGATTGCCACCCTGGAAAGGGCGATTGAAGGGCTCAAATGCGAAACGGCCGTGCATATCTGCTATGGCTACGGCATCAAGGCCAATACGGACTGGAAAAACACGCTGGGCTCCGAGTGGCGCCAATATGAAGAATCGTTCCCCAAGCTGCAGACATCGAATATCGACATCATCTCGCTGGAATGCCACAACTCGCATGTGCCCATCGACTTGATCGAACTCATTCGCGGCAAGAAAGTGATGGTCGGGGCCATCGACGTGGCCAGCAATACCATTGAAACGCCGGAGGAAGTGGCCAATACCCTGCGCAAAGCGCTGCAGTTTGTCGATGCCGACAAGCTGTATCCGAGCACCAACTGCGGCATGGCGCCGCTGTCCCGCCGCGTGGCGAGAGGCAAACTGCATGCGCTCAGTGCCGGCGCGGCGATCATCCGCGCCGAGCTGGCCTAACAGGCTGTTGCCCGGTACCAGCAGGCGCTGCTACCGGGGCCAGGCGTCATTTCAGCGATGCCGCCGCCTTGGCGCGCGCCACATGCAATTTCCTGTAGCTGTCGATCAGGCGCGCGTGGCGTTCGAGGCCTTCCAGCTTCATGCTGGTCGGCGTCAAGCCATGGAAGCGCACGCTGCCGTCAACGGAACCCAGCACGGCATCCATGCGTTCATCGCCGAACATGCGGCGGAAGTTGACGACGTAGTCGTCCAGCGCCAGTTCGTCGTCGAGCTGCACTTCCAGCACCACGTTCATGGCCTGATAGAACAGCTTGCGCTCGACCGTGTTGTCGTTGTACTGCAGGAAAGTTTCCACCAGCTCCTTGGCCTCGTCAAACTGCTGCAAGGCCAGCTGGATCAGCAGTTTCAATTCCAGCGTGGTGAGCTGGCCCCACACCGTGTTTTCATCAAATTCGATGCCGATCAGGGTGGCGATGTCGCCGTACTCGTCCAGTTCGCTGTTTTCCAGGCGGTCGAGCAAGTCTTCCAGGCTGGCCTCGTCCAGGCGGTGCAAGTTCAGGATGTCGGCGCGGAACAGCAGGGCCTTGTTGGTGTTGTCCCAGATCAAGTCTTCCACCGGATACACTTCCGAATAACCGGGCACGAGAATGCGGCAGGCGGTGGCGCCCAGCTGGTCATAGACGGCCGTGTACACTTCCTTGCCCATGCCGGCGAGGATGCCGAACAGGGTCGCCGCTTCCTCGGCGTTCGAGTCGTCGCCGTGGCCGGAGAAATCCCATTCGACAAAATCGTAGTCCGCCTTGGCGCTGAAAAAGCGCCACGAGACGATGCCGCTGGAATCGATGAAATGTTCGACAAAGTTGTTCGGCTCGGTGACGGCTTCGCTGGCGAAGGTCGGCTGCGGCAAGTCGTTCAAGCCTTCAAAGCTGCGGCCTTGCAGCAATTCCGTCAGGCTGCGCTCCAGCGCCACTTCCAGGCTCGGGTGGGCGCCGAACGAGGCGAACACGCCGCCCGTGCGCGGGTTCATCAGCGTGACGCACATCACCGGGTACACGCCGCCCAGCGAGGCATCTTTCACCAGCACGGGGAAGCCCTGCTCTTCCAGGCCGGCGATGCCGGCCAGGATGCCCGGATACTTCGCCAGCACCTCGTGCGGCACGTCGGGCAAGGCGAGCTCTCCTTCGAGGATGTCGCGTTTCACGGCCCGCTCGAAAATTTCCGACAGACATTGCACCTGTGCTTCGGCCAGGGTATTGCCGGCGCTCATGCCATTGCTGACATACAGGTTTTCAATCAGGTTGGACGGGAAATACACGGTTTCGCCATCGGACTGGCGCACGTACGGCAGCGAGCAGATGCCGCGCTCGGCATTGCCGGAATTGGTGTCGATCAGGTGCGAGCCGCGCAGTTCGCCATCGGCATCGTAGATGTCACGGCAGTAGGCGTCGAGGATTTCCTTCGGCAGCGCATCCTTGCGGCCCGGCTTGAACCAGCGCTCGTTCGGGTAATGGACAAATTCTGCGTTGGCGATGTCTTCGCCCCAGTACGCACCGGCATAGAAATGGTTGTTGCTGAGGCGCTCGATGTACTCGCCCAGGGCCGACGCCAGCGCGCTTTCCTTGGTCGATCCCTTGCCATTGGTAAAGCACATGGGCGAATGGGCGTCGCGGATATGCAGCGACCACACATGCGGAATGATGTTGCGCCACGATGCAATTTCAATCTTGATGCCCAGGCCGGCCAGCAGGCCCGACATGTTGGCGATGGTTTGTTCCAGCGGCAAGTCCTTGCCGGCGATATAGGTGCTCGCGCCGGGCGCCGGATTCAAGGTCAGCAGGGCTTGCGCATCGGCGTCCAGGTTCTCGACTTCTTCGATGACGAATTCGGGGCCCGTCTGCACCACTTTTTTGACCGTGCAGCGGTCGATGGAGCGCAAGATACCCTGGCGGTCCTTGGCCGAGATATCGGCCGGCAATTCGACCTGGATCTTGAAAATCTGCTGGTAGCGGTTTTCCGGGTCAACGATATTATTCTGCGACAGGCGGATGTTTTCCGTCGGAATGTTGCGTGTTTCACAATACAATTTGACGAAATACGCCGCGCACAGGGCCGACGAGGCCAGGAAGTAATCGAACGGCCCCGGCGCCGAGCCATCGCCCTTGTAGCGGATCGGCTGGTCGGCGATGACCGTGAAATCATCGAACTTGGCTTCCAGGCGTAGCTTATCGAGAAAGTTGACCTTAATTTCCATGGGAGTGTTCCAGACTGGTGCGTAAAATGAATTAGCCGCCATTATCCGTTCTTTTCGCCGCCAGCGGTTATTGCGCGGCCGCGCGCCTGGCGGTGCTCTGCCCGCTTCGCCCCTCACGTTGCCGCACGAAAATTTCCTCCCTCACTCGCAGGAGTGCGCTAGTCTGTCGCTGTTTGCCGTACAGTCAAGCAACTCCCGTAACACCCATCGCCCCGGCCGTTTGCTGGCATTTCACAGCTGTGCCCGCCGGAGTGATGCCGTCTTGACTCCACCCGTATTGATTTGGCCGATAGGACTGCATGATTTCTTTCCGTACCTCCCCTTCCCTTTCCCTGCGCCGGCCCTGGCGCGGCTGGCTGTTGCCGCTAATGTTGAGCCTGCTGCTGGCGTGCTCGCTGGCCACGCCCTCGGCCTGGTCGCAGCCCGTCGACGATGCCGCCACGGCCGACCAGCGCCTCGATGGCTTGCGCAAGCAGATTACTGCCATCCAGAAGGCGCTCGATGGCGACGCCGACCTCGATGACGCCACCCTGTCGCAGATGAAGGCCGATGCATTGGCCGCCAGCGCCGAGGCGGACAAGGTGGCCGAGTCGCTCGTGCCGACCCTGTCCAGCGTGCAGGCGCGGCTGGCGGAACTGGGGGCGCCGGCGGCGGGCACGAAGGATGCGCCCGACGTGGCGGCGCAGCGCAGCCAGCTGGACCGCACCAGCAGCGCGCTCGATGCACAGGTGAAACTGGCGCGCCTGCTGGCCGTGGAAGCGACGCAAGCGTCGGAGCAAGTGTCGACGGTGCGCCGCGCGCAGCTGCAGGCGCGCCTGGGCGAGCGCTCGGCGTCCATTCTCGCTGGTTCTTTCTGGAAACAGCTGCATGGCGAATTGCCGCAGAATTTGCAGCGGCTGCGGGCGCTGGAGCTGGAATTGGCGAATGCGGCGCGCGCCACGCCATGGTCGGCCTGGGGCAGCTTGCTGGCCGGCATCGTGGCCGTGATCGGGGCCAGCATCTGGGCGTCGCGCTACTTGCTGGTGGTCACGGCCACGCGCGTGCCGCACGGCCGTTTGCGCCGCTCGCTGCATGCGCTGGCCGTCATCGTGCTGGCGCTGGCCACGCCGGGCCTGGTGGCCGAATTGCTGGCCATGGGCTTGCGCTGGGATGGGGGATTGTCGGATAAAACCTCGACTTTCCTCAGCAGCTTGATCGGCATCATCTGTTTTGCCGGTTTTACGGCCGGCCTCGGCCACGCGCTGCTGTCGCCGCGCCGCGTCTCGTGGCGCCTGCTGCCCCTGCCCGATGCGCTGGCGCACCGCATGCGCCATTTCCCCTCGATGTTTTCCTTCATCGTCGTGCTGGTGTGGGCGACGGAGCGCGTCACCATCGTCATCAATGCGGGCTTGTCCACCGCCGTGGCCGTCAATTGCATCGTCGCCCTGGTGATGAGCACGACGATCGCCTATGGCCTGATGCGCGCCGAGCGCTGCTGGCGCCAGTTGCGCGAAGCCGAGCCCGGCGCGCTCGTCACGCCGCTGTGGCTGCGCTGCGTCACGGTGCTGCTGTGGCTGGCGCTGGCGTCCAGCGTGATCAGCCTGCTGATCGGCTATGTGGCCTTCGGCAGTTTTGTCGCCAAGCAAATCGCCTGGGTCATCGTGGTGGTCTGCAGCACCTATCTGCTGACGGTGCTGGTCGACGATATCTGCATGCTGCTGGCGTCCACGCCGCCGCCGGCGGACGCCGTCAACCCCGTGCTGGCGACGCCGAAGGCGCGCGACCAGGCGGCCGTGCTGCTGTCGGGCATCGGCCGCGCCATTGTCGTGCTGCTGGCCCTGATGCTGCTGCTGGCGCCGTTCGGCGAAGGGCCGGGCGAACTGTTCCAGCGCGTCGGCAAGCTGCAGGATGGCCTGGCCATCGGCGAAGTGGCGATCCGCCCGGCCGCGCTGATCCAGGCGCTGCTGGTGCTGGTGGTGGGCTTTATCGCGCTGGGCCTGTTCAAGCGCTGGCTGCAAAACAGTTATTTGCCGACCACCAATCTCGACACGGGCATGCAAGTGTCGTTCATCACCCTGTTCGGCTACATCGGCGGCATCCTGGCCGTGGCGCTGGCGCTGTCGGCGGCCGGCATCGGCCTCGAACGCATCGCATGGGTGGCGTCGGCCTTGTCGGTGGGGATCGGTTTTGGCTTGCAGGCGGTGGTGCAGAACTTTGTTTCCGGCCTGATCCTGCTGGCCGAACGGCCCGTCAAGGTGGGCGACTGGGTGTCATTGGGCGGCGTGGAAGGCGACATTCGCCGCATCAATGTGCGCGCCACGGAAATCCAGCTGGGCGACCGCTCGACGGTGATCGTGCCGAACTCGGAATTCATCACCAAGACGGTGCGCAACGTGACCCTGGCCAATCCGCTGGGCCTGGTGCAAGTGAAGCTGCCGCTGCCGCTGGGCACGGATGCGCAGGCGGCGCGCGCGCTGATCCTGTCCACCTTTGTCGACAATCCCGACGTGCTCGACACGCCGGCGCCCAGCGTGCAGCTCGACGGCATCGACAATGGCTTCCTGCTGTTCAACGCCACCGGCTTTGCCTCGTCGCCGCGCCTGACGTCGGGCATCCGCAGCGCCCTGCTGTTCGAGCTGCTCAAGCGCCTGGATGCGGCGCACATCTCGATCGCCAAGCCCAGCACGATGGTGCTGAGCACCGTGCCGGCGCAGCCCGAGGCGCCGGCCATGTCGGCCGTGGCGCCGGCACCAACGGCCGCGCCCGCCCCCGTGCCGCCGCTGACGAGCTAGCCAGCACGCGTCAGCGCACCGTCGACCACAGCAGCGCCGAGACGTACAGGCCGATGCCGAACGCCGTGTGCGCCATCAGGCTGCGCAGGCGCGCGGCGGTCGGGTGCGGCGTCTTGCTGGCGGCCAGGCCGGCGCCCATGCCCGGCTGCAAGATGCAGAACGGCGCGGCCACGCTGACGAGTCCCGCCAGCAGGGCCGGCGCCAGGGTCGGCCCCTGCACCCACTCCTGCCCCGCCAGCGCCAGCAGCACGGCCGCAAACAGCACGCCGATCGCGTAGTGGGCCGTCCAGCCCAGCACGGCTTAATCGCGCACGGGCGCCGCCTGCGCGATGTTCGCATGGGTGAGCGTGCCGCGCGGCAAATGGCCGAGCCAGCGCCCCACCATGGCAAAGTTCAGCGACGGAATGCACCAGAAGCGCTTCAACGCCACGGCCCACACGTCCATCACCGCCGTCGCGCCCACGCCGATGGCCAGCGCATCGATCCAGAGTATCTGCATTGCCTCTCCCGTTAAACATTCAAGTAATTGCTTGAATGTTATAAGGGTGCTAGCATCGTGTCAATGAACAATGCAGAAATCGATACCCTCACCGGCCCCGCCGCGTTTGCCCATATTTTAGGCAGCGCACCCCGCTTGCGCCTGCTCGAACAGATCGCCCGGGGCGAACATGCAGTCGAGCAATTGGTGGAATTGACGGGCCTGTCCGTGGCCAATACCTCGCAGCATTTGCAGCAGCTGCGGCGCGCCGGTTTTGTCCAGGCGCGGCGCGACGGCAAGCGCGTGCTGTACCGGCTGGGCAGTGGCCCCATCGTGCAATTGCTGGCCGCGCTGGACGTGTATGCGCAGCATCAGCGCAGCGAATTGCAGGCGCTGAGCCGGGGCGACCATGTGGAGGCGATCTCGGGCGACGAATTGTTCGCGCGCATGCACGAAGCCAGCATCACCGTGCTCGACGTGCGCCCGGCGCAGGAATTCGCTACCGGCCACTTGCCCGGCGCGCTCAATATCCCCCTGGAAGACTTGCAGCGCCGCCTGGCGGAATTGCCCGCCAACCAGGAAATCGCCGCCTATTGCCGAGGTCCCTACTGCGTGCTGTCCGTGCAGGCCGTGGCGGCTTTGCGCCGCCACGGCTTGCCCGCGCGCCGTCTCGACAGCGGCTACGACCACTGGCAGGCGGCGGGCAGGCCCGTCAGTGGAGCGGCGTGATGGCCATCCCCAACAGCAAGCAGGAACTCATCGACGCCATCCACGGCAGCTATGCGAAGCTGACGCAGGAACTGGCGCGCGTGCCGCCCTCCCTGGCGCGGGCGCCCGTGCTGGAAGGGCACGTGGCGGGCACGCGCATGAGCGTGTGCGACCTGCTGGCCTACCTGGTGGGCTGGAATGAGCTGGTCTTGCACTGGCACGCGCAGCTGCGGGACGGCAAACGCATCGAGGACATCGCCTTTCCCGCCGAAGGTTTCACGTGGAACGCTCTGGGAAAACTGGCGCAGCGCTTCTATGCCGACTATGCTGAACTGAGCATGGAAGCGTTGCAGCAGCGCCTGGCGGTGGCCAAGAACCAGCTGCTGGCGCTGATCGACGCGCACGACGACGCGCAACTGTATGGCCAGCCCTGGTACACGCACTACACGATGGGCCGCATGATCCAGTTCAACACATCGTCGCCGTATGCGAATGCGCGCACGCGCTTGCGGGCCTGGTTGCGGACGCTGTAGCGCAGGCAGCGGCAGGCTTGCACGATTGCATCAGTACGTTCAGGAAAATTTCAGGCAGGATAGTGGTTTCAAGCGCAACCGACTGAAGGACCGCCATGCTGACCATCGCCCTCGCCCAGCTCAATCCCACCGTGGGCGACTTCGACGGCAACGTCGCCGCCATCACCGCGCGCATGCAACGCGCCAGCGAGGATGGCGCGGATTTGCTGGTGTGTCCGGAACTGTCGCTGTGCGCGTACTACCCGGGCGACCTGTTCGAGGATGCCGCTTTCTTGCGCCAGCTGCAGCGGGCGCTGGACACCCTGCTGCAGGCGTCCACGCGCTGGCCGGCGCTGGTCACCGTGATCGGCACGGCGCGGCCCAATCCCGGTATCGGCAAGCCTTTATATAACGCCCTGCTGGCGATGCGCGACGGGCGCATCGTGGCCGAATACTACAAGCAGCTGCTGCCGACCTACGGCATCTTCGACGAGGGCCGGCATTTCGAGCCGGGCCCGCCCGGCGCCTGCACGCTGGATATCGCCGGCTGCAAGGTCGGCTTCATGATTTGCGAGGATGGCTGGAACGACGATGGCCGCGCCTACGCCGTCAACCCCTTCGACACCTTGCAGGCGGCGCGGCCCGATCTGGTGGTCAGCATCAATGCCAGCCCGTCCGACATCGGCAAGCGCGCGCAGCGCCACGCCGTGTTTGGCGCCGCCTGCGCGCGCGTCAACTTGCCTTTGCTGTTCGTCAACCAGGTGGGCGGCCAGGACCAGCTCGTGTTCGACGGCGCCTCGTTCGCCATCGCGCCGCGCCACGGCGTGCAGTTCGAGGCGGCCCGCTTCGTCGAGGATTTTCAGCTGCTGCGCTTTGCCGATGGCGGTTTTACGCGCCCGGACGGCGTGGCGTTTCCCGTGCCCGAGCCGGACGGCATTCCCGCCGTGGAGTTTGCGCGCCGTCAAATCGTGCTGGGACTGCGCGACTACGCGCGCCGCTGCGGCTTTACGCAAGTCGTCGTCGGCTGCTCGGGCGGCATCGATTCCGCGCTGACCCTGGCCCTGGCCGTGGAAGCGCTCGGCGCGCACAACGTCGTCGCCATTACCATGCCGTCCGTGTTTTCCAGCGCCGGCTCCGTCACCGATTCCGTGGCGCTGTGCGCCAACCTGGGCATCACCCTGCATACGCACGCCATCCGCGACATCGTGGCGCAGTACGAAGCCGGCTACGCTGCCGCCTTCGACGCCAGGCTGCAGGGACTGCCGCTGGAAAACCTGCAGGCGCGCGTGCGCGGCACCATCCTGATGGAATACTCGAATGCCTTTGGCGCCCTGCTGCTCACCACCGGCAACAAGAGCGAAATCTCGGTCGGCTACTGCACCCTGTATGGCGACACGAATGGCGGCCTGGGACTGATC
>CAUSDR010000066.1:0-18181 GCA_963530105.1 uncultured Janthinobacterium sp. | reverse complement strand
CGCCCGTGCTGCGCCGGCCGCAGCGCCGCGCCGCCATGCAGGCGCTGCTGGCGCTGATGGCGGCGCCCGCCGCCTGGCTGCTGGTGCGCCATGAACTGCTGGCCGACTACCGCAGCGGCGTGGGCCAGCGGCGCGACATCGCCCTGCCCGACGGCGGCACCCTGGTACTCAATACCGACAGCGCCGCCGACCTCGCGTATGGCCCTGATGAACGCCTGCTGACCCTGCGCCGCGGCGAAGTGCTGGTGCAGACGCGCCCCGACCACGCGGGCAGCCGCCCCTTCATCGTCGCCACCTGCCATGGCCGCATCCGCGCGCTGGGCACGCGCTTCACCGTGCGCCTCGACGACGACAGCTGCCGCGTGACAGTGCTGGAACACGCGGTGGAAATCACGCCGCGCGCACCCTCGGCCACCGTGCGCACCGTCGCGGCAGGCCAGCAAAGCCGTTTCGACGCCAATCACGCCAGCCTGCCCGCGCCGGCGCCGCTGCAAGCGGACGCCTGGGCGCGCGGCATGCTGGCGGCGCAGGACATGCGGCTGGACGCCTTCGCCTCCGAGCTGGCGCGCTACCGTCCCGGCCTGCTGCGCGTGGAGCCGCAAGTGGCGGGCCTGCGCCTGTCGGGCGCCTTCCAGCTCGACGACACGGACGCCGTGCTGGAAAACCTCACGCGCATGCTGCCCGTCGACGTGCTGTACCGCACCCCGTACTGGGTCACCCTCGCGGCCCGCAAACAATAATTTATCCCGGTTGGCCCTTTTTTTCACCTTGGCCTGTCCTGTGTATTGCAACGACATATTGCAACGACATTCCACCGGAAAGGCTAGACCATGCATCAACCTCGTTTGACTCCCCTCGCGCGCGCCGTCGGCAGCGCCGTCTTCCTGCTGTCGCTGGCGCAGGCGCCGGCCATGGCGGCCGATGCCGCCGCTATCACCGCCGCGCCAGCCGCCGCACAGCAGGCGTTCAGCGTGCCGGCGGGCGAACTGTCGGCCGCCATCGCCAGCTTTGCCATCGAGGCCAAAGTCAGCGTGGGCGCGGCGGCCGAACTGCTACAAGGCGTGCGCACGCCGGGCCTGAGCGGCAGCTACACGGTGCCGCAGGCGCTGGCCCGCCTGCTGGCTGGCACGGGACTGGAAGCGCTGCCCGGCGGCGAACGCAGCTACGTGCTGCGCAAGGCGGGCGCCAGCGCCACCGGCGCGCCCATCGCCGCCACCCTGGGGGAAGTGGCCGTCAGCTCCAGCGCCCTGCGCGACGGCACCACGGAAGGCAAGCGTGGCTACGCGGGCCTGACCAGCGCCACGCGCCTGAACCTGTCGCTGCGCGAAACGCCGCAAGCCGTCAGCGTCATCACGCGCCAGCAGATCGAGGACCAGGGCTTGCGCACCTTGCAGGACGTGCTGGTGCAGGCGCCCGGCATCACGGTTGACCATTCATCGAGCACGCGCGAATACGACCAGGTGTTTTCGCGCGGCTTCGAAGTGACGTCGTACATGTTCGACGGCATCCCGACCAGCAAGAACCTGGAAGCGCGCACCTTTGACATGGCCATCTACGACCGCGTCGAAATCATCCGCGGCGCGACGGGCCTGATCAGCGGCACGGGCAGCCCGTCGGCCGCCATCAACCTGGTGCGCAAGCGCCCGGGCCGCGCCTTTGCCGCCACGGCCGGCGTGCAAGCCGGCTCGTGGGACCGCTACCGCATCGAAGGCGACGTCTCGACGCCGCTGACGGCGGACGGCAAGGTGCGCGCGCGCATCGTCGCCGCGCATGAAGACCAGCACTCGTTCATCGACCGCTACCGGCAGAAAAAGGACGTGCTGTACGCCATCGTCGAAGCGGACCTGGCACCGTCGACGATGCTCAGCGCCGGCATCAGCTACCAGAAGGAAAAGCTGAAGGGCGCGGGGCGCGACTTCCCCACCTTCTATGCCGACGGCTCGCAGACGCATTTCCCCCGCGCGATGAACGGCACGGCCGCATGGAGCACGTATGACCGCGAACAGAGCATGCTGTTCGCCACGCTCGACCATTATTTTGACAACGACTGGATCGCCAAGGTGGCGGTGAGCCGCAGCAGCAACCAGTACGACGCCTTGCAGGGGTTTTCCGGCAACGGCTACCCGGACCGCGTGACGGGCGGCGGCATGCAGCTGTGGCTGGCCAACTGGCACAGCAAGCCGCAGCAGACCTCGATCGACGCGTACGTGAGCGGCCCGTTCCAGGCCTTCGGCCGCCAACATGAACTGGTGCTGGGCGTGAGCACGTCGGAACTCAAGACGAATGGCCCCATCTATCCGGGCTGGCGCCTCGACGGCTACAACTACACGGTGCCAAATATCCACGCCTGGAATGGCGCCATGCCGGTGCCCGACTACAGCGGCACGCGCCTGGGCAGCTCGTACGACAAGGAACAGGAAAGCGGCCTGTATTCGACCCTGCGCCTGCGCCCGACGGAAGCGCTGTCGGTGATTGCAGGTGCGCGCCTGTCATACTGGAAGCGCGACATCCGCAGCGATTATGTCAACGACACGGACCTGTACGACGCCATGCGCGAAAACGGCAAGATCACGCCATATGCGGGCCTGGTCTACGACCTGGGCCGGCACTGGTCGGCCTACGCCAGCTACACCAGCATCTTCACGCCGCAAAGCCAGCGCGACGCCAACAGCCGCTTCCTGGCGCCGCTGGAAGGCAAGAACTACGAAGTGGGCGCCAAGGGCGAATTCTTCGGCGGCAAGCTCACCACCAGCGCCGCCGTGTTCCAGCTGCGCCAGGAAAACCTGGCCGAAGCCGATCCGGGTAACGTCTGGATCATCGGCACGGGCGGCGGCTCCTACGCCTACCACACGGTGAAGGGCGCCACCACACGCGGCTTCGAGGCGGAAGTGTCGGGCCAGCTGCGCCCCGACTGGCAGCTGACGGCCAGCTATGCCTACAGCCGCATCCGCAACGCTGGCGGTGAACGCATCCAGACCAACCAGCCGCAGAGCATGGCCAAGCTGTGGACCACCTGGCGCCTGACGCAGGGCGTGCCGGGCCTGGTGCTGGGCGGCGGCGTGAACTGGCAAAGCGATATCTACATGGATGACCGCGGACCGAACGGCGAGCGCTTCACGCAAAACGCCTATGCGGTGGCGGGACTGATGGCGCAGTACCAGGTCAGCCCGCAGCTGGTGGCGACCCTGAACGTCAACAACGTCTTCGACAAGAAGTACTATTCGACGGGCATGGGCGGCTACTACGGCGATCCGCGCAACGCCATGCTGTCGCTGCGCTACCAGTTCTAACGCTGTCGCACGCTACACTGCCGCGCCGCTCTTGAGCAGTGCCTCGACGCCGTCGGGCGCCATGGCGCGGCCCAGGAAATAGCCAAAGGCTTCGTCGCAGCCCATCGCGGCGAGCAGCTCCAGCTGCTCGCCGTTTTCCACGCCGCCGGCGATGGTGCGCAGCCCCAGCGTATGCGCCATGGCGACGATGGCGCGCACCATGGCGCCGTCGCCGCCTGGCTTGCCCAGGTCGTCGACGAAGCATTTTTCAATCTTCACGGCGTCCGTGGGATAGCGCTTCAGGTAGTTCAGCGAGGCGTCGCCCGTGCCGAAATCGCTGATGGCGATGGCGATGCCCAGTTGGCGGAACTGGCGCAGTATCTGTTCGCAGTTCTGGTTGCGGTCGATCAGGATGGCGGCGGCGATTTCCAGCTCGATGCAGCTGCCCGGCACGCCAGCGGCCTCCAGCGCGGCGGCAAAATTGCGCGCGATGTCGCGCTGGAAGAACTGGCGCGCCGACAGGCTGACGGACACCGTCAGCGGCTGCCCTTGCGCGATCCAGCCGCGCGCCTGCTCCACGGCCGTGGCCAGCACCCACGCGCCCACCGGCAGGATCAAGGCGCTTTCCTCCAGCACGTGCAGAAAATCGAGCGGCATCATCAGGCCCAGCTCCGGATGCTTCCAGCGCAGCAGCGCCTTTACGCCCGTGATGCGGCGCGTGCGCAAATCCATGCGCGGCTGGTAGTACAGCACGAACTCGTTGCGTTCGAGCGCGTGGCGCAGCGCCGTCTCGAGGATGGTGCGCGAGTACGACTGCGTCTGCATGCGCGCCGCATAGCGCAGGCAGGTGCCGGGCGCGTGGCGCTTGGCCGCGTACATTGCCAGGTCGGCCTTCTCGATCAGCGCATTGACGTCGTCGTCGTCGTCCGGGTACAGGGCCACGCCCACGCTGGCGGCCACCGTCAGGCTGTATTCGCCGATGACGAAAGGCGCGGCGATGGCGCCGACGATTTTCTCGGCCACGCGCTCGGCATCCTGCGCCGTGCGCAGTTCCGTCAGCAGGATGATGAATTCGTCGCCGCCCTGGCGCGCCACCGTATCGACCTTGCGCACGCACTGCTGCACGCGGCGCGCGAATTCCGTCAGCACCTGGTCGCCCACGTCGTGTCCCAGGCTGTCGTTGATGGCCTTGAAGCGGTCGATGTCGACGAACAGCACGGCCAGCAATCCCTGGTGGCGGCGCGCATAGGCGATGCCATGCTCGAAGCGGATCTGGAAATGCAGGCGGTTCGGCAACCCCGTCAAGCCATCGTGGTGGGCGATGAATTCCAGCTGCTGCTCGGCGCGCCGGCGGGCCGACACGTCATGCAGCAGCAGCACGGCGCCGCCGTGCGCCAGCGGCGCGCAGCTGTACTGCACGTCGATGCGCTTGCCGTCGAGATGGCGCAGCAGCACGGCGCCGCGCGCCACTTCCAGCACTTCCTGCTGCGCCACGCACTCGCGCACCTGGCGCGCCGCGTCGATGGGCGTGCCGTCATGGAACAGCGGCAGCAGCTGTGTCACGGGCTGGCCCAGGCCATCGTCGCCCAGCAGCCCGCCCATGGCGCTGGCGCGCGGGTTCAGGTAGCGCGCCACGCCTTCATGGTCGGTGCCGATGACGGCCGCCGGCAGCGCGTGCAGCAGCGCCAGCGCGTCCGCCATGCGCTGCGCCTGCGCCGCCTGCAGCACCACGCCGGTCGCATGGCGCAGGCGCCACATGCGCGCCGCCTGCCACTGGCACGCCAGCAGCACGCCCAGCACCACGGCCAGGCACAGGCACAGCGCCAGCAGCAGCGCCGTCATGCGTCACCCGGCAGGCGGAAAGTCGGCAACATGGTTTTCCTTTGCAACGCGCGCCATGCGGCCCGGCGCAAATACATGCGGAAAGGAAATAGTATAAGAATTCGGCGGGGATTTTTGGCTGATCGGGTGCCGCTTGACTGGCATCAAGCGGCACGGCGTGCGGGCCTCAGGCCAGCGAGAGGGCGCGGCGCGGTGCGCCATGCACGCCACCGGCCAGCGTGGCGTCAGCGGGCGCGGCATGCAGCTTGAAGATGCTGACGGCGTCGGCCAGGCTGGCGGCCTGCTGCTGCAAGGCGTCGGCGGCCGCCGCGGCCTGTTCCACCAGGGCCGCGTTCTGCTGCGTCACGCCATCCATCTGGCTGATGGCGATGCTGATCTGCTCGATGCCGTCGCGCTGCTCCACGCTGGCCACGGCGATCTCGCCGATGATGGCGTTCACGCGCTGCACGCTGCCCACCACCTCTTCCATCGTGCGCCCGGCCTGGCCGGCCAGCACGCTGCCCTCTTCCACCGTGCGCACGGATTCACCGATCAGCTGCTTGATTTCGCGCGCCGCTTCGCTGGAACGGTGCGCCAGGTTGCGCACCTCGCTGGCGACGACGGCGAAGCCGCGCCCCTGCTCGCCCGCGCGCGCCGCTTCCACGGCCGCATTCAGGGCGAGGATATTCGTCTGGAAGGCGATGCCGTCGATGACCGCGATGATGTCGACGATGCGCTTCGACGACGCATTGATATGCATCATGGTCTGCACCACCTGCGCCACGGCCTCGCCGCCCCGCTGCGCCACCTCGGACGCGCCGCCGGCCAGCTGGCGCGCCTGGTCCGCATTGTCGTTATTCTGCCGCACGGTGGACGTCAGCTCGATCATCGAGGCGGCCGTCTCTTCCAGCGAACTGGCCTGCTCCTCCGTGCGCGAGGACAGGTCCATGTTGCCGCTGGCGATTTCACCCGAGGCGGTGGCGATGGCGTCCGTGCCGGCCCGCACCCGTCCCACGATGGCGGCCAGGTTGCCGCTCATGGCTTTCAAGGCGCGCAGCAGTTCGCCGATTTCATCGCGGCTGCCGTCCGCCACCACGGCGCGCAAGTCGCCCGCCGCCACCTGCTGGGCGATGCCGACGGCCGCGCTCAGGGGGCGCGTGATGCTGCGGATCAGCCACCAGACGGTGACGCTGCCGATGATCAATGTCACCAGAACGGTGGCCAGCATGGCGATGCTGGCGCTGCGGTGCGCGGCCGCATCTTCCTCCTTCATCTGCGCCATCAGGCTGTGCGACTGCTTGCCGATGGTGGCGACGATGGCGTCGATCTGGCGCGTCGGTTCACGGTCCATGCCCTTGACCAGCGCATCGACGGCTTGCGCGCTGTCGGCGCGCGCGCCATCATATTTTTGCAGCGCCGCCAGGTAGCTCACGCCCAGCGCATCGTGCGCCTGCATCGCTTGCGCCACGGGCGCCGTGTCGAGCTTTAACGCGGCCATCATCGCTTGCAGGCCGGCCAGCTCCTTGCGCGTCTGCGCGCCGCTGGCGACGAAGGCTTCGCGGTAGCGCTGGAAGGCGGCCGCGTCGCCGCCGCGCAGCAGGATGTTTTTCCACTCCTGCACCTGGATCTTGAATTCCACCTGCGCGCTGCGCGCCGCGTCGACCGCCTCCGTCAGGGCGACGGAACGCTGCATCGCCTCGCTGCCGCGCGCGCTGGCCGCGTCGAGCGCGCTCCAGCCGCGCACGCCGACAAGGACGAGGGCAAGAAAGAAGAAGGCGCCCAACAGAGCCAGGCGGACGGAGATTTTCAGATTCGCAAGTTGCATGGTTTTCTCCCGGCGGCAAGAACAGGATGGCAACAAAGGGCTGCCAAAAACTATCCAATTCTCACCAGATGGCGAAATCAAGCAGCGCGCACCAGCAAAAACCAAGCGGCACGTGCTCTAGCGAAACACTTTCAACAAAGAAACAACAAATTACAGTGCAATGTTGACTAGCTGGCCATGCCGGCAAACTCTTCCCGCAGCAGCGGATACAGGCGCCGGTAGCGCGCCAGGCGCTCGTCGAGCACGCTGTCGGCCTGCGGCGCGATGCTCTCCTGCACGGCCGGGCGCGTGCACACCTGCGCGGGCGGCAAGCCCGTCACGGCCATCTGCGCCAGGCGCGCCGCGCCCAGGGTGCCGCCGGCCACGCCGTGGTCATGGCGCAGCACGTGCAAGCCGGACGCATTCGCGCACAGCTGCGCCCAGAAGCGGCTGCGCGAGCCGCCGCCCACGAACGACGCTTCCTGCAGCCGGGTGCCGGCGCTGCGCAGCGCCGCATTGCCGTCGGCCATGGCAAAGGCCACGCCTTCCATCACGCTGTAGGCCAGTTCCGCGCGCCCGTGCTCCGTCGACAGGCCAAAGAACACGCCGCGCGCCGTGGCGTCGTTGTGCGGCGTGCGCTCGCCGCTCAAGTACGGCAGGAAGATGGGCGCCGTGCGCGCCTCGACGCTTTCCGCCTGCTGCACCAGCGCGCCGATGTCGGGCGATTGCGTCAGCCGCGCCACCCACGCGAGGCTGGACGCGGCGCTGAGGATCACGCTCATCTGGTGCCAGCGCTCGGGCAGGCAATGGCAGAAGGCGTGCACGCCCTGGCCAGGATTGGGCGCGAAACCGTCGCTGCCGGCGAACAGCACGCCGGAGGTGCCCAACGACAGCAAGCCGGCGCCCGGCTCCACCACGCCCAGGCCCACGGCGGCCGCCGCGTTATCGCCCGCGCCGCCGGCCAGCAGCACCGTGTGCGCGATGCCCCATTCCTGGCACAGGGACGGGCGCACCTGCGCGGCGGCGGCGCTGCCTTCGACGAGGCGCGGCATGTGCTCGCGCGTGAGGCCGGTGGCCGCCAGCATGCGCTCGGACCAGTCGCGCCTGGCCACGTCCAGCCACAGGGTGCCGGAAGCGTCGGACATGTCGGACACGTATTCGCCCGTCAGGCGCAGCGCCACGTAATCCTTGGGCAGCAAGACCTTGGCCGTGGCGCGGAACAGCGAGGGCTCGTACTTTTGCAGCCATAGCAGCTTGGGCGCCGTGAAGCCCGGCATGGCCTGGTTGCCCGTGATGGCGCGCGACTCGGGCACCAATGCTTCCAGCTCCACGCATTCGGCAAAGGCGCGCGTGTCATTCCACAGGATGGCCGCGCGCAACACATGCTGCTGCTTGTCGAGCAGGGTGGCGCCATGCATCTGGCCCGACAGCGCGATGCCGCGCAAGCCGGAAAACGCCACCGGCTGCGCGGCGCGGATGGCGGCGATGACGTCCAGGGTGGCGTGCCACCAGTCCTCGGGATTCTGTTCCGACCAGCCGGGATGGGGGCTGGACACGCGCAGGGTCACGCCGGCGCTGGCGAGGATGGCTTGCGCGTCATCGGTGAGGATGGCCTTGACTTCGGAAGTGCCGATATCGATACCGAGATAAGTCACGATGGTTCCATAAAAAAGGTTAAAAGCCGGCCGTCAGGAAAACGACTCGGGCATATTCATGTGCAGGCAGGAGCGGAATTTCGACGGCGACATCTGCTTGTGGGCGAGGAACTGGCGGTTGAAATTGGACAGATTGTTAAAGCCCGTGCGGTAGCAGATATCGGTGACCTTCATGTCCGTGTTCATCAGCAGCTCGCAGGCCAGCGCGATGCGTTCCTGGTTGACGTAATGGATGAAGGAGGTGCCCGTGTGCTTGCGGAAGAAACGCGTGAATTTCAGGGTGTTCATTTCCGCCACGTCGGCCACATCCTGCTCGCAGAAATCGAGCGTGATGTTCTGCTTGATGTAGGCCAGCACCAGGTTGATGGTCGAGGACATGTAGCGCCCCGCCTGCGCCAGGTAATTGACGCTGGCCAGCGGGCGCCGCTCGCGGCAGTCGCACAGGTCGCCGAACAGGCGCGCGAACAGTTCCACGCGGCGCGGCCCCTGCGCCGTCGTCAGCTCCAGCAGCAGCGGCGCCAGGCGCAGGCCCAGCGCATCGGGAAACTGCAAGCCCCTGCCCGCCTCGCCCAGCAGGGCTTTCAGCGGCGCCATTTCCGGGAACAGCAGCGCGCAGCGCTCGACGAAGTCGCTGGAAAACTGCAGCACCAGGTCGCGCGCGGGCAGCTGCACGCCCTCGGCCAGTTCGCTCACCCAGTTGTGCGGCAAATTCGGTCCCGTCAGCACCAGGTTGCCGGGCGCGTAACTGCCGATATGGTCGCCGACAAAGAATTTTCCCGTCGACGTGGTGATGATATGCAGCTCGTACTCGGGATGAAAATGCCATTTCGCCACGGCGTGCGGATAGCCGTGCGCCCACGCGCGAAACGATTCGTGGATCGGTTTGTGGATCAGTTCCAGGTCAGGCGTCACGGCAGTTCCCTTGCACGGTCTCGGTCACCCTATTCTAACCACTTACCGCGCCAGCGGCCGCCAGGGCCAGCCCGCTGTCGGCGTCGAACAGATGCAGGTGTTCTTCGTCGAAGGCCAGCGCCAGGGTCTGCCCCACCTGCGCCGCGCTGTTGGCCGCATTCGCCGGCAGCAGGGCGGACAAGGTCAAGGCCCCGCACTGAAAGCTGATCAGCGCTTCCGCCCCCAGCAGCTCCACCAGGTCGATCACGCACGCCAGGCCATGCGTGCCGGGCTGCGGCTGCGCTTGCCCTTGCGCCGCGCGCAAGTGGTTCGGCCGCAGGCCGAAGACCACGCGCAAGCCCGCCGGCAGCGCGGCGAAGCGGGGCGACGCCAGTGGCCAGCGGTAGCCAGCGCACACGAGCAGCGTTTGCCCGCCCTCTTTTTCGATGACGCCATCGATGAAGTTCATGGCAGGGGTGCCGATGAAGCCTGCCGCGAACAGGGTGCGCGGGTGGTTGTACAGCTGCGCCGGCGTGCCGATCTGCTCGATATGCCCGCCCTTCATCAGCACTACCCGGTCGGCCAGGGTCATCGCTTCGAGTTGGTCGTGCGTGACATACAGGGTGGTGGTGCGCAGGCGGCGGTGCAGGCGCTTGATGTCGGCGCGCAGCTGCGCGCGCAGCTTGGCGTCCAGGTTCGACAGCGGCTCGTCGAACAGGAACACCTGCGGCGTCTTGATCATGGCGCGGGCAATCGCCGTGCGCTGCTGCTGGCCGCCCGACATGGCGCGCGGCTTGCGATCGAGCAGGCTGTCCAGGCTGAGGATGGCGGCCACCTCGCGTACGCGGCGATCGATCTCGTCGTTCGGCACCTTCAGGCGGCGCAGGCCGAAGGCGATATTGTCGTACACCGTCATGTGCGGATACAGCGCATAGTTCTGGAACACCATCGCCACGTTGCGCGCGCGCGGCGGCAGGTCGTTGACCACGGCGCCGCCGATGTGCAGCTCGCCGCCGCTGATGTCTTCCAGGCCCGCGATCATGCGCAGCAGCGTGGATTTGCCGCAGCCCGACGGCCCCAGCAGGACGATGAATTCACCATCGTCGATTTCCAGGTCGAACGGCTGCAGCACGGCCGTCTTCTGGTCATAGGTCTTGTGCAGCTGCCTGCAGGCGATATTTGCCATGCTTAGTCTCCTGCCAGTGCGATCTGGATCTTGACGTCGCGCGGATGGCCCTTGGCCGCTTCCTCGAACGCCTGCACGCCGTCGGCAAAACCGAAAGTGCGCGAAATGAAGGGTTTCACGTCGATCTTGCCCGAGGCGAGCAAGGCGATCGCGCGGGGGAAGATGTTCGCGTAGCGGAACACGGATTCGATGCGCACCTCCTTGGCCTGGATGGCGACGATATCGAAGGGCACGTTCTCGGGCGGCATGCCGACCAGCACCAGGCAGCCGTTCGGGCACAGCAGATCGATGATGTTGTCATAGGCGCGCATGCTGCCGCTGGCCTCGAAGACGATGTCGGCGCCCCAGCCATCGGTAGCTGCGCGCACCGTGTCGGCCAGGCTGGCGTGACGCACGTCCACCGTGGTGACGGCGGGATTGTCCGCGAACAGGGCCAGCTTTTCCGGCACCAGGTCGGCCAGGATGACGCGCGAGCAGCCTCCCGCCAGTGCCGCCAGCGTGTTCATGGCGCCGATGGTGCCGGCGCCGATCACCACCGCCACGTCGCCCGGCTTGATGGCCGCCTTCTTTGCCGCCTGCAGGCCGATGGCCAGCGGTTCGACGATGGCGCCTTCGCCGAAGCTGACGTTATCTGGCAGCTTGAAGGTGAACGACGCCGGATGCACGACATACGGCGTCAGGCAGCCGTGGATGGGCGGCGTGGCCCAGAAGCGCACGGCCGGATCGAGGTTGTACAGGCCGCGCATGGTGGCCGGCGAATCGAACTGCGGCACGCCCGGCTCCATGCAGACGCGGTCGCCTACTTTCAGGTGCGTCACTTCCTCGCCCACTTCGGCCACCACGCCGGACGCTTCGTGGCCCAGCACCATCGGCGCTTCCACGGCGAAGGGGCCGATCTTGCCATGCTTGAAGTAATGCACGTCGCTGCCGCAGATGCCCACGGTGTGTACCCTGATTTTCACGTCGCGCGGGCCGACGAGGAGCGGCACGTCGATGTCGCGCAAGGTGATTTTTTCTGCCTGTTCCAGTACGAGTGCTTGCATGATGCATTCCTTTATTTATGTTTGAGCATGGAGTTGAGCAGCCGTCCCAGGATGCCGACGAACAGCAGCGGCGGCAGCGCCAGCAGCACGGTGGAAGCGTTGACCACGCCCCACGGCACTTCCTGGCCCATCGAGGTAAACGCCGACGCCACCACGGGCAGGGTCATGCTCTTCGACGAGGTGAGCGCCAGCGCGATCATCAGTTCATTCCAAACCAGCACGAAGCTGAAGACGATGCCGCCCATCAGGGTTTTTGACGCCACCGGCAGCGCCACGTGCCAGAACACCTGGTAGGGGCCGTAGCCGTCCAGCGCGGCCGCTTCCTCGATTTCCTTCGGGATGCGGGCAAAGGCGGGAATCGACAGCCAGATGATGGTCGACAGGGTCACCAGCAGATACGTCACCACCATCGACAGGCGCGAGTCGTACAGGCCCAGGTCGATCCAGATCGAGATCAGCGGGATGGCGACGGCCACCGGCGGCAAGAAGCGCAGGGACAGCAGGAAGAACTGGATATCCTTCTTGGCCGGCACCGGATAGCGGGCGATCGCATACGCGGCCGGCACGCCCAGCACGGCACCCAGCAGCACGGCGACGCCGACGATGGCCACGCTGTTGCCCAACCCCGTCAGCACTTCCGGACTGGCCAGCACCTGCTGGTAGTTCGCCAGTGTCGGGCTGAAGAAAAAGCGCGGCACGGGCGTGACGATGTCCATCAGCTCCTTGAAGGAATTGAGCACGGCCCACAGGATGGGAAACAGCGCCACCAGCACGATCGCCGTGGTGATGGCAGTGGTGGTGACGGCGCCAACGCCGCGCCTGAGCGTTAATTTTCCCATTTGGCGACCCGCTTCCAGAGTAAGGTAAAGATGACGGTGGTGGCCAGCATCATCAGCACGGCCATGCTGGACGCATACGACACCTTGCCCATCAGGCCGATGCCTTGCGCATACGCGTACATGTCCAGGGTTTCGGTGGAAATGCCGGGGCCGCCCTTGGTCATCACGTAGATCAGGTCGAAGGAGCGCAGCGACTCGACCATCTTGATGAACACGAGGCTCATGATCGGTACCTTGAGCATGGGCAGCGCGATATACGCATACACCTGCAGCGTGCTGGCGTAGTCGAGGCGCGCCGCTTCCAGCGGTTCGCCGGGCAGGGTTTCCAGCAGTTTCAGGATGACGGCGCCGAAGAACAGGCCCCATTGCCAGATGTCGACCAGCGCCACCGCATACAGGGCCGTGGCAGGGTCGGACAGCAGGGCCGTGCCGCCCAGGCCCACGCATTCGAGCATCCAGTTCAAGATGCCCATCAGCGGCGAATACATGAACTTCCAGATGAAGGCGGCCGACACGCGCGGCAGCAGCACGGGCACGATCAGCAGCAGCGCGATGACGTCCCGCGTGCGGCCCTTGACTCTCTCGAACAGGAACACGGCCAGCAGCACGCCGACGATCAGCGAACCGGCCACGGTGACCACTTCCCAGATGGCCGACACCTGCACGGCATTGACGAAGCGGCGGTCGCCGAACAGGCGGATGAAGTTGGCCAGCCCCACGTACTCGCTGTCGCTGTAGCGCAGCACGCGGTTTTGCAAGGCCAGGTTGATGGCGGCGATGCTGGGCACCAGGCCCAGTACCAGCAGGACCAGCAGCGGCAGCGTGAGGAACACGGCCGGCAGCCAGGTATGGCGTTTTTGACGGATGGAGTGCGGCATGGTGATGGCTTTCAAACGAGAACGGACAAGCGCTGGCGTTACCCCAAAAGCAAGAGCTGGGGTCAGACCCGTCGGGGGATTGCGCCCCAGTGGGGCCCAATCCGATCGCAAAGCGACTGACCCCTGGTTTTAGCTGGTGGAGTCGTTGGCGATAAGGGCTTATTTAAGCCTGCTAGCACGCTGCATCACTTACGTCGCATACTCGTTCGCCTCATCGAGCGCGCTCTGCACGTCGCCGCGCGTGCCCGTAAACACCTCTTCCAGGACCACGCCCAGGTTGTCGCCGATGTCCGGCCATTCCGGGCTAGGCCAGATGGTGACGCGCGAAACGGGCGTGGTGTCCGTCAGGCCCGCCTGGATCTGCGGCTTGACGTGCTTGCGGAAGTAGTCGCTGTTGATGGTGCTGGTGCGGTTGTAGTCGCTGAAGACGTTGTCCTTCAGGCGCGCCTGTTCCTGCTCCTTGCCCGTGGCAAAAGCGATGAACTTGCCCGCCGCCTGGCGCGTGCATTCATCCTTGGCGCCCGTGGCGGAGATGGCCAGGCCGTGGCCATACGCGGCCGACGCCAGCGGCGCGGGCGGGCGCACATAGCCGACCTTGTCGACCACCGAGGATTTCTTCGGGTCTTCCATCCAGTCGGCGAACGGCGTCGACTCGATCATGAAGGCCACCTTGCCCGACCTGAACGCTTCGAGCGCATTGCTCCAGTCGTAGGTGGCGCCGCCCGGCGGCGAATACTTGAACAGGTCGCGGTACAGCGTGGTGGCTTTCACGGCCTGCGGCGAATTGAAGGTCGGCACGCCATCCTTTTCCCACTTGCCGCCGGCGGCCAGCATGAACGGCGACCAGCGCCAGACGTTCATGCCCGAGCCGCGCTGGCCCCGCGCCGCCCAGCCGTACATATTCGGCGGGCTGTTCATTTTCTTCACGGCGGCGACCAGTTCGTCGAGCGTCCTGGGCACGGCGATGCCGGCTTTTTCCAGCAGGTCGCGGCGGTAGAAGAGGAAATCGCTGCCGCCGATCAGGGGCGCGAAGTACGCCACGCCCTTGTACGAGGCGACGGCGCGGCGGCCCGGCAGGAAGTCGTCGTAATCGGCTTCCTTGGGCAGGTATTTGAGCAGGGGGACGACCCAGCCGGCCGTGGCGAATTCGGCCACGTTGGCTTCGTCGATGTAATAGATCTGGTAGGAGCCGGCCTTGGTGGAGGCGTCGAGGCGGGCTTTCGAGCGGCGGTCGTTTTCGCCGAAATAGCTGATTTGGACCTTGGTGCCGCTTTTCTTTTCATACTCGGCGAGGGTCTTTTCCATCACCGTCAGGCCCAGGCTTTTTTGCGCCAGCACCTTGATCACGGGCACCGAGCAGCTTTGCGCCGAGGCGTCTGCAAATCCGGCGGACATGAGGGCGCCCCATGCAACAGCAGTCATGATTTTCATAACACGTCTCCATTTTTATAGTCCGGCGGTTTTCCACCGGTATGCCAACTATAAAAACAAAGACCGCATGCCACCACTACAAAAGGCGCGGCTTTCTAAATACTTTTTTTCACTTCGCTGATACGCATTTGCCGCCTCAATCCAGACGAAAATCCCTGCGGTAGATATTCGTCTCCCTGCCCTCGGGCGGCAGGCGCGAGAAACGTTCGTAGCGCAGCCCCAGCTTGTTGAGCAGGTTGATCGACGCCTGGTTCTGCTGCGAGGTGATGCCGTACAGGGTGCGGATGCGCAGCACGTGCTGCGCATGCCGCACGATGGCGGCCGTCGCTTCCCAGGCATAGCCCTGGCCCCAGTAGCCTGGCCGCACGGCATAGCCGATATCGGGGCCGGGCAGGCTGTCGCGGCGCACCAGGCCGGCCATGCCCACCGGCGCGCCATCGCTGCGGCGCTCGATGATGTACAGGGAATAGCCCTGCTCGCGGAACTGCGCCATGGGCCCCGTTTCCAGCGCCGCGCGGGCCGCCTCCACGGTGTGCAGATTGCGCTGGCCGATGTTGACGATCCACGACGGGTCGTTGACCAGCTCCAGGTAGAAGGCCGCGTCGTCCGGCGTCACGGTGCGCAGGCGCAGGCGCGGCGTCTCGCAGATGGTGATGGCGGCGCTCATGCGGGCCACTGCATCGGGTCGGACAGCAGCTGGTACATCACGTAGGCGTCGACATAGCCCAGCTGCGCGTGGCGGTAGGCCAGCGGCAAGGTGGCGACGACCGTGAAGCCCAGCTTTTTCCACAGCGTGACGGCCGCCAGGTTGGTGCTGACGACGAAGTTGAACTGCATCGCCAGGTAGCCCGCGCGGCGCGCTTCTTCCATGCAGTGCACGCCCAGCATGCGGCCCACGCCCACGCCCTGCGCGGCAGGGTCGACCATGAACGAGGCATTGGCCACGTGCGATCCGTGGCCCGGCTGGTTCGCCACCAGCTTGTACATGCCCAGCAGTCGCTCCGCGCCCATCATGGCGACGAAGCTTTGCACGCCGGGGCCGAACCAGTAGGCGTGGCAGTCTGCGCGCGTGGTATCGGCAGGGAAGGTATAGGTGTCGCCGACGGCGACCAGGGTGTGGAAAATCTCCCACATGGAGTCGAAGTCGGATTCCTGGGCGGGGCGGATGTGAATTTCTTTCAAGGTAAAGCTCCGGCAAACAAGTTACGCTGATTGTCAGTGATTTGGGCAGGGCCGTCCAGCCGCGCACGTGCGCCTGCGTCCGGGCGTCAACGCCCGAGGCGGAAGTCCACGCTGCCTGGGCGTCCCGGCAAGTGCAGGCGTGCCGCGGCGCGCGGCGCCTCGCTGACGACTTTCCCGCGCCGCAGCACGAGGCGCCGCGCCGCGCGCAGGCGCAGCGCTTCCACGGTACTGCCGCAATCGAGGATCAGCAGGTCCGCATGGCAGCCTGGCGCGATGCCATAGCCATCCAGGCCCAGGATGCGCGCCGGCGTTTCCGTCACGGCCAGGAAGCAGTCGTGCATGGCTTGCTGGCCCGTCATCTGCGCCACGTGCAATCCCATGTGCGCCACTTCCAGCATGTCGCCCGAGCCCAGGCTGTACCACGGGTCCATCACGCAGTCGTGGCCGAAGGCGACGGGAATGCCGGCGGCCAGCATCTCGGGCACGCGCGTCATGCCGCGCCGTTTCGGATACGTGTCGTGGCGTCCCTGCAGGGTGATGTTGATGAGGGGGTTGGCAATGGCCGCCACGCCCGCCTCGCGGATCAGCGGCAGCAGTTTGCTCACATAATAATTATCCATCGAATGCATGGACGTCAGGTGCGAACCCGTCACCCGGCCCTGCATGCCGAGGCGCTGCGCGTGAAACGCCAGGGTTTCGATGTGGCGCGACAGCGGGTCGTCCGACTCGTCGCAATGCATGTCCACCATCAGGCCCTGTTCGCAGGCAAATTCGCACAGCAGGCGCACGGATTCGGCGCCGTCGGCCATCGTGCGCTCGAAATGCGGGATGCCGCCCACCACGTCGACGCCCATGGCGATCGCGCGTTTCAAGTTGTCGAAGGCGCCGGGACTGCGCAGGATGCCGTCCTGCGGGAAGGCCACCAGTTGCAGGTCGAGATACGGCGCCACCTGGCGTTTCACGTCGAGCAGCGCTTCGACGGCCAGCAGGCGCGGATCGCAGATGTCCACGTGCGAGCGGATGGCCAGCAAGCCGCGCGCCACTGCCCAGTCGCAATACTGCAAGGCCCGTTCGATCAGCGCCTCCTGCGTCAGCTGCGGTTTCAGCTCGCCCCACAGCGCGATGCCTTCAAGCAAGGTACCGGAGGCGTTGACGCGCGGCAAACCATAGCTGAGCGTGGCGTCCATGTGGAAATGCGCGTCGACAAACGGCGGCGTGACCAGGTCGCCGGCCGCATCGATCTCCTGCGCGCCCGTCACGGGCAAGGCGGGACCGACGGCGGCGATGCGCCCGCCCTCGATGGCGATATCGATGGCGCGGCGCCCGTCGGGCAAGCTGGCATTACGGATGACTAAATCCATGCAGAAACTCCTTGAATTGACAATCTGGCCTGCGGCCGCAGCCTCAGCCTCAGCACATTTTACTGGCTTCGCAGCATTTGCTGCAGTGCACGAATATGGCGACTGGCAAAAGCATAGCCACAGATTCACCACGACCGCCTTGCGCACGCGCAAACGTCCTGCATTCCTTGACAGGCTGATGGATACAGCCACCACAGGGGCGGCCCTGTTGAGAAAAATAACTTTCAACCAACTCGAATCACCGCTAGAATATTCATATTGCGTTGCATCATAATCAGGCTGCATTCAGCTATTCAGCGCGCTACCTACTTTACAAAACGCGGCCAACTCTGGTTTTCGGGATTTTGCAGAGCGTTTTGCCAGCATTTTAATCCGTACAAAGGAGTAAATATGTTTCCAATTCCTGAACAATTTTCCAATGCCGCGAAATCGCAGCTGGAAAACCAGCTGCAGATTTTCAATACCCTGACGAATAAAGTCTTCGAAAGCGCCGAAAAAATCATCGCCCTGAACCTGAACGCGGGCAAGGCCGCCCTGTCCCACACGGCGGAAACGGCGCAGCACCTGCTGGAAACGCAGGACCCGCGCGACTTCTTCACCTTCAGCACCAGCCAGGCGCAGCCGAATATCGAGAGCGTGCTGGCCTACAGCCGCCAGCTGTTCGGCATCGCGTCGAGCACCCAGGCCGAATTGCTGGCCTCGGCCAAGGCCCGCCTCGACGCGGCCGCCCCGGCCGATGCGCCTGCACGTGCGTCTGCGCCAGCGCCAGCGACGGCTGCCGCCACGGCAGCACCGGTCGCCCGGCTGGCGTCAGTGCCGAC